>DCGZ01000009.1:0-24880 GCA_002314675.1 Fibrobacter sp. UBA1765
TCTAGATGCGAAGCATCGACCTCAAAGCGAAGCGACCTCATACCTTTCAGTCGACAGACGACAGCCTACAGCCGACAACACAGAAAATCAACATTCCCTAACCCCTAGCCCCTAGATCCTAAATCCTAGATAAATTACCTATGACAAAATTTGCAGTTGTACTCCCAGCCGGTGGACTTGGCAAGCGCATGGGCGCGAGCATCCCCAAGCAGCTTTTAAAAATCAATGGCAAGGCCGTTTACCGCTATAGCCTTGAAACATTCTTGCACTTCGAAGAAATTTCAGAAGTCGTACTAGCCGTTCCTGCCGATTGGAAAAGCCACTTTGAAGAAGAACTTGTCGCTGGTTGCGGCATTCCAGACAATGAGCTAGCAAAGCTAAAAATTGTCGTTGGCGGTGCGGAACGTTGGCAATCCGTAAGGAATGGCGTTGAAGCCTTGACAAGCGATGCCGAATATGTGCTTGTTCACGATGTGGCACGCCCTTTCATGACCGAAGCCCTTGTTCGTGAAACTTTCAAGACTTTGATTGAAAAAGGTTCATGCCTTGTAGCAAAGCCTTGTGCTGACACAGTAAAAGTTGCAAGCAATGGTCAAGTTGAAAAGACCCTTGATCGTAAAACAATCTGGCTCGCGCAAACTCCACAGAGTGCAAGTATCGACTTGCTAAAGAAGCTCTATGCAAAAATCGATGCGGAACCCCTCGGATTCTTGCCGACTGACGAAGCTTCAATTCTTGAACACTTTGGCGAGCCAGTCTACATTGTAGAAGGTAACTCTGCAAACGATAAACTAACGACTCCAGAAGATTTTGCAAAGTTCAATTGATCTTTGCTTCTTGTTACCGCAAAATCATAAAAATGCCCCGGAAAACATTCCAGGGCATTAAATTTATGAACTTTACTTGGTCTTGAAATACTTACCGGGGGCAAGTTTCTTACCCGTTACAGAACGGCCTAACAGGTTCACGGTACGTCCCTGATGACGTTCGGGACGCTGTTCAAGATGTTTGCCGATTGCTGTGGTAGAATCTTGTTTTTCTGGCTGTGTGATTGTTGTATCTTGTGGTTCATCGACAGGTTCTGCGCCTATACGGTACACATTCTTGATATCAAAGCCGACAACGTCAATGTTAGGGCCACCATCAGAAGTGAGCGAAGTCATAATCAAGTCAAAATCGCAGGCATCCAGCCATACATCATCCACATAGACCGTGTCCCACTTATCCCAGGAAGCACTAGGCGGAAATTCCACTTCATAAGTTTTTGCATCAACCTTGACGCTCATCTTGCTGGTGGTTGTTTTTCCATTGCAGTAGCGGATGAACATTCTAGCGTTTGAAGCAGACTGATAAGATGTCATTTTGTAGATGGCGTTAGAACCAACTCTATTGTCAAAGTTGAAGAAGCCCTTTCCTTCAAAACCGATGTGGTTCGCTTCAGTCCAACCCTGACCATCTTCGCCTACATTCGGGTAAGCCAAGTCACTTACGCTTGGCCAGGCATCTGTACCTTTAAGGATATCAAATTTCACAACTTCACTGCTGCTAGAAGATTCCATAACATCTACGCTGGAGCTTGATGAACTTGATGTAGGTATATTTTCGCTTCCGTGGGCGGTTGTTACGCAATTTGCTCCACCTTCAAATATTGCCGTATAGGTAATATCACGGTAAGGCATTTTTACCTTGTAATAGTTGGAGTCAGCGGTAACCTTTTGGCAGTCATCATCAGCCCAGTACAGGAATTTCTTGCCAAAGCTTCCTGGAGAAACGTGAAGGTTCAAGGCAGCACCTCCCGGCAAATTCTGGTTGTGCGTAATGAGACCGCTGCCTGAAATATTTGATTTCACAGTAAGTTTGTAAGTAGGTTTGAGTGTTCCTACCAATGTTGTCAAGGCTGCTTTTTCCGATTCACTCACACTGGAATTATTCAAGTTTTCACGTAGGCCTTCTGCAATAAGCTGTGCGTGGACTACAGAACCTGATTCCTGGAAATGTGTGGTTCCATCATTGGTTACACCAGCAGCATAATTTGGATATTCACCCGGCAAAAACATCTTGAAAATGTAGCGGGAAATATAGGCAGAGCTAACCTGCTTATACAAGTTGTAAGTCTTCGTGGTAAGATCAATAAAGGGCACGCCATTCTTCTTGGCTACTTCAGCAATTTTATCCTTGACAGGATATTCCTTTCCCATGTGGGCAGCATCCGTAAGGTTGTTGTCGAACACGTTACGCGGGTAGGTGTTCAGCATCAAGGGGCTCATGAGCACAATGTGTGCTCCCTTACTCTTTGCGCCATCCACATACTGTTGGAACCAATAAGCACTGGAATCAATAGGCACATAGCGATCAGCCTTGGAGTAATCGCGGTCATTGGTACCCATTTGAACAAAGATGTAATCTCCAGGACGAGTATTATCCAACACCGTTTTCAGGCGTCCATCGTTAATAAAGGACTTTGAACTGCGGCCACCAATGGCATAGTTAATCACCTTGACACGGGAGGCGTCAAAGAACGGAGCAATCACCTGCCCCCAGCCAGTTTGCGGATAGGCGGAATCCTTATAATCACAGACCGTGGAATCCCCAATGATATGAATTGTAAACGAAGTTGAATCACTTATGGCAACTGTAGAAAATAAAGCTGCCGCTAACGCACTTTTCAAAAAATTCTTCATATTTACAGAATTCCCATTTGACTATTTTACTTTTGCCCAATTTCCACTAATAATTTCTAAACCATTGCGAATTACAACTCTATAAACGCCATTATTTTTTACCCAGGAATCCAAAGGCAATTCATTCACTCCGGCATTCAGTTCCAATCGGTGCGTCGCAACCATTCTACCGCGAAGATCAAACACACTCACTTGAATGTCACTTGCTTTTGCTAGGCTAAGTTTGTTGCCTTGCAAAAGTGATGTAACCTTACTAATAAAGTGGATTGCATTAACATCGGAGGAATCCTTGGCTTCTTCCACTTCAGTAGTTTGGCCCTTATATTTGACACCCTTCATTTCAAAGCCGAACATGTCAATGTTTGGCGCTCCGTCCGTTGTCATGGAAATAATCTGGAGTGTTCCCTCGCCCTTCGGTGTCATGATTTCTGTATAGACGGTATCCCATGTGTCCCAGCCGTTTGGCGGGCAAGACACATAGTAATCGTGGTCGAGATAAACATTGATAAGCCTATCGGTCTTTCCTCCGTTAGCATAAACGATAGCAAGCGTTGTCGTTGCCGCTTCCGGGAATTCCAATTCATAACTCATATAGGATTGATTATTGTTCGCAAGATTCACGAATCCAGTTCCAGTAAAACCTTCGTGGTCAGAATCAACGGAACCTTCGTTCATTGTCAAGGAATCTTCGGCCTGGAACAAGCTGTTGAAAACAATCGGGCCAAGCTTCTTTTCTTCTTCGTTAGGTTCGCTAACATAGCCTTCTGGCTGGAACGGCAAATCCTTCAACTGTCTAGGAACTTCTGCGCTGAACTTGGTTACGGCTCCACCATTACCTGTATATTTCTGTGCGGTTCCACCAACATAGACTGCTGTATATTGAGTAGATTTGTTCCCCATTTTGAAGGTATAAATGTAAGGGGAAAGAACATTGCTCATGGCATTCCCGGAAACCTTGTTTCCATTGCCATCGTACCAGCCCACAAAAGTATAGCCTTCATTCGGCGTAGTCTTCAAGGTAACCATCATTCCTTCCGGGTAATAGCTGCTTACCGTTGTAGCCTTGGCAGCACCTTCCGGGCTCACCTTGACATCTACCTGGTACATAGGCTTCAAGCCCTTTGCAAGTTCCTTGACCTTGGCATCGCTATGAACGCGAATCTGTTCCGTTACAATTCGAGCAAAGGCGTTTGCACCCATCTGCTGCAAATGCTGGTTATCGGTCTGAACACCGCTTGTAGAATATTCCTTTTCATCAATGAACATATTCAAGTAATGGTTGGAATAATAAGGGCCAAGACTCAACAAGTAATTTCTGGAAAGTGTATCCAAATCAATAAACGGTACCTTCAAAGAACCAGCAAGATCTCGCATATAGATCGGATAGGCGTGATACGATTCATAGACAGAATCTACGCCTCTGAAATCCGAGCGACGGATCGGAGAAATCAAAATAGGATTTCCACCTTTCGCCTTGGTTTCGTTGACCATTGCAGTAACTTTTGTCTTAAAGTTTTCTTCGCCGGTCTTGTAGCCATTGTCGTTTGCGCCAATCATGATCATTACATAGTCGCCTGGCTGAACCATGTCCCTGATAGCCTTGTCAAACACATACTTTCCGTTGCGATCCTGGCCCCGCACAGACCAGAAGCCATCGTAATAGCTCACCGAAGTTGTACCACCGCGGCCAGCGTTGAAAACACTCACAACACCAGAATCAAAGAAGTAGCCAAAATCCTGGCCCATGCCCTGCTTCGGATAATATCCAGCGGCCCAGTCCTGCATCGTGGAATCGCCCACAAGGTAGATGGTCACTTTAGCCATTGCCAAGGTAGAGGCAAAAAAGCTTAACGCCAAGAATGCGCTAAACGTTTTAAAAAGAATGGATTTCTTTAAATTAAGCATACCTAATCCCAAATAATATTTTAAAGGAGACCCGTTGAATTCGGGCCTCCAGATTTTTGAAAATTATCTTCCAGTTTTCACAAACTTTGCGCTTGTAAAGTTCCTGCCGTTCAAGATTACCTTTACAAAGTAGACACCAGAGCTCAATGCCGATTGATCAAGGTTTACAATGCTTTCACCCGCATTTACATAAGCGGAATGTTCCATGACCATTCTGCCATTGCGATCAAACACCTTGAATGCTGCGTAACCAGCGACATTTGTACGAAGGACTCCAGTGTTTGCATTGTAGAAGGTCTTAGCGAATGTAATCTTTGGAAGAGCTGCAATTTCTTCCAGCTTTTCTTCATTCTTTTCTGTCCATGCGCTGATTCCTTCGACATCAAAGTAGAACATATCTATGTTTGCACCACCATCAGTTGTAACAGACTGCAAGGTGATTGTGTTAAGGCCCTTTACAAGGTTAATCTTTGCATCTACGGTTTCGTACTTTGTCCATGCTCCAGTTGCAGGCATCGCTAGAGTTGCAACCTTTTCGCCGTTCACGATCAAGTCCATGTCACGAGCGGCTGTACCACCATTCGTAAAGCGAACAGAAATAGTTGCTTCTGTTGCTTTTTCAGAGCTCAGGTTCCAAGTACCAAAGCTTTCCTTGCTGTTGTCAAAGTTGAAGTAACCGTTTTCAATAAAGCCTTCGTTGGATTTTTCAGTCCAGCCAATGCCTTCAACAGGTGTAGAGGCATCAACCTTGGAAGCTTCCGGCTTTGTTTCTACAGGTTTCTCAGGTTCTTCTGACTTTGGATCCGTAACAATGATTACGCCAGACTTTGTAACAACAACACCTTCATTGCCGCCGACAGCCTTGACTGTGAACTTGAAAGAGCCTGCTTCCGTCGGAGTTCCAGAAATCATAACCTTGCTATCAGCCTTGTTTATAGTTGCTGTAACACCCTTCGGGAGTCCGGAAACTTCTGCGCCAGTGCAGTTTGCAAAGGTATAGCCGAAATCGACAATGGCGTTTCCAAGAACAATGTTCTGGCTAGAAGGACCTGCACCGTTCTTTGTAAGTGTTGGATCCGGAAGAACAATTTCACCATTTGCATCGACCGTGTAGATATCTGGCTGGGTAAGCTTTATCACCATGTCCGGCAAGTAGTAGCTTACATGCGGCGGCTGGTTATAGGCAACGTTCTGCCAGGCAACACTTACACGATACTGGGAATCATGAAGCAATGTATAAAGACGGAAATCCGTCTTTACCGCTGTAGAGAAAATCGTTATCACAGCAGGGTTTGTACTGGAACGAGCAATGAATTCTTCACGCCAGTCGCCAAACAGGTCTGCAGAAATGCAAGGGTTTGCCTTGGTATAGTTGTTCAAGGTAGAACCGTTTACATTGTAGAAACTGAAATAGCGGTCAATGGTCTTTGCCGTAGAATTCCACTTTTCAATCTTGCCGCCGCTACCGCCAGAGCCTGTAGCATCGAGCAATTCATCTTGCAAGTCGCCGTCAAAGTAAATGCGGAAGTTCACGGAAGGTGTTATTGTCGAAAGTCGTTCACCAGTTACTGTACGAATGCCACCACTTGCACCAGACCACATTTCAAAGCCACGGTTCGTGGCATCGATATCTGCAGCAAGGCCACGGCCATTATCCATACCGCCACCAACCTGTTCCGTACCCCAAATCACCTTGCCATCTGGACCACGGAATTCTTCTGCGTACTTGTTTGTCTTTTCTTCATGAACTGCATATACTTCAAGGCCTGCGCGATCCGGGTCCATGTCGGAAAGGTGCATAGCATCGCCATGTCCAAAGCCGGTTCGGTAAAGCAGCTTGCCGTCGTGTGCGAGCGCAGCGGAACCAAAAATGATTTCGTCATAACCGTCGCCATTGACATCGCCAATGGAAAGGTTGTGATTACCTTCACCATAAAGGCCTTCTCCAGCCTTTGTTGCAGAATATTGCCAACGGTTAATTAGCTTGGAGCCATCAAAATCGTATGCAGCGACAAATGCCTGCGTGTAATAGCCACGGCATACAATCAAGCTCGGATGAACGCCGTCCAAATAGGCAATGCCAGCAAGCATACGGTTATCACGGTTGCCGTAGTTATCACCGGTAATCAGGCCGCGCTTTGGCCAGTAATCGATAGTGTTGATTGCAGCTCCGGTTTCGCCATCGAAAATAGTCAGGTATTCGTTTCCGCTCATGATCGTGCCACTGGAAGTGCGGTAATCGGCACTTGCGTTACCGATAACCTTGCCGGTACCGTCAACAGTTCCATCACTCGTCTTTACGGCAATTTCAGCCTTGCCATCGCCGTTAAGGTCATAAACCATGAACTGGGTGTAATGCGCACCGGCACGAATGTTTCGGCCAAGGTCTATGCGCCACAATTTTTTGCCGTTGAATTTGTAGGCATCGATATAGACGTTGCCCGTATAACCGCTCTGGGAATTGTCCTTGGAATTGCTTGGATCCCACTTGAGAATCATTTCAAGTTCGCCATCGCCATCTACATCGCCCACGCTCATGTCATTTGGCGTGTAAGAACATGTAGAGCCATCCGGCATGGTCAAGTCCTTTGGCACATCCAAGGTAAGGGTCTTGTATGGGAACGAAAGGGAGCCAGATTTGTAAGTCTCGTCATAGACAAGGGAAAGGCCCTGCTTTTTACCTTCCTTGCCATCGTTTACAGGAGCAACTGTGTACTCAGAAGTTATCTTGCCGGTAGCATCCAGGTAGTTTGTAGCCTGGTTTCCTATAATTGTTGCAATCTTTATACCGTCACGGTAAAGATTAAACTCAGTATTCGGCTTTTCTGTGCCCAAAAGGCGCCAGCTTACAAGCATGCCGTTGCCGACATTTGCCGAAACAAGGCCACGGCTCAAATGTTCCATTTGGCGTGTAGAAGCAAACGATGTTCCAAGACCAAAGGCCATTACAAGGCCCGTTGCCAAAACAATTCTCTTAAGATTCATACCAATAACCCGATCCCTTTGGTAAAAGCTTACATGTTTAAAGTTACTTCTTTTTGCACAAAATTGAATCTATTCCGTGAAAAAGCTGTTGTCGCTAGACAACATGCGATTATTATGGACAAAAAGTCAAAGACTGCTCGATACCAAATAATCTATATGAATAAATATACCAAAATGTACTACAAAGTGTACTATATATTTAAAAATTTTACAAAAAAAATCCCGAAACCGGGATTTTCGCTTTTTTTGCCTGCTGTTATCAAATTTTTAATTGTGCGGCAAAACATTTTTTGGTGGAACAGCCAGGAAACCTCCCTTTACATTCACCACGTTGTAACCCTGGTCCACGAGAAAGCCCGCTGCTGCTGCGCTACGGCGACCGGAACGGCAGTAAACTAGAATCTGCTTGTCCTTCGGGAGTTCAGCAAAGCGCTTCTGGATTTCAGGGAGCGGAATCAAAATTGCGCCGGTAACAACGCCCTGGGCGGTTTCATCCGGGTTGCGCACGTCAAGAAATACAGCGCCCTTCTTGGAAAGGGCTACTGCATCGCTCCATTCGATTTCCTTAAATTCACCGGCGAAAGCTGCCATAGCAGCAAGCAACATAGCAAAACCAATTTTTTTCATAGCAACTCCTTGTTACTTTTCAACTTGCAAAGTTTGCCCCGTTTGAATACGCGTACCATTAAGATTGTTCCATTTTACAATGTTTTCGATAGTAACGCCGTATTTTTTAGCAATGTCCCACAAAGATTCACCTTTTCTTACGGTGTGAGTTCTCTTTGCCTGCTTTTTTGCATCTTTTTTGTCTGTTTTTGCAGGTTTTGCCTGTTCCTTTTGCTTTGCTGGAGCTTCAAGCTTTAACTTTTGACCTACAAAGATCTTGTCTGCAGAAGCTAAGCCGTTCCAAAGCATAAGGTTTGTCATAGAAACATTCGTCTTTTTTGAAATAGAAGAAAGATTGTCCCCTGACTTTACTGTATAAACTGTAGATTTTTCTTGCTTTGTTTCTTTTTTTGGAGTCTCTTTAGTCTTGTTGTCTTTCTTTTTAGAATCCGTTGTTTTTTCAGCCTTCTTTTTTTCGGCAGTTTTTTCAATTTTCTTTTCTGCAGTCTTCTTTTTTTCTGGAATCTTTAGACTTTGGCCAACCTTGAGCCTTGTGCGTGACGCATTATTCATGCTCATTAGGTCTTCTAAATAAACATTGAATGCATTTGCTATGGAAGCGTATGTGTCACCAGACTGAACTTCGTACATGCCGTTCTTAATTACGCGTGTAGGCTCGTTTTTGCAAGCTTCCACTACGGCTTTCCCATCTGACACCGGTTCAGAAACAAACAGTTCCTGGCCTGGCTGCAACTGCGATGTTTGATCCAGATTGTTCCAACGTCTTAAGTTGACTACAGAAATACCGTAGCGACGCGATACGGAAGCCTGGTTATCACCTTCTTGAACTGTATAAATGCGTGTTTTTCTTGTATCGGCTGCTTTTTTAGAAGGCACTCCCCCGTTCCCTGAAGCTGACGGCGGAAGCGGAATCAGAAGTTGCTGCCCGGCTTTTAGACGGGTTGATTTTTTCATCTGGTTCGCATCTTGAATATCGCCCATCTTGACGCCATATTGCTTTGCGATTGCTCCAAGGCTTTCGCCACGTTTTACCTTGTGGTAATGCCAGCGCGGGAACTTGTTCTTGTCCATCTTGTCGTATGCAGCAATAAACTTGTCCCTGGTTCCTGGAGGAATTCTAAGCTGATATTCCGGCATGTCTGGAGGCGTACTCCACTTGATGAGTTCCATGTTAAGGGCTCGTACAGAGTCCTCCGAAATCTTCAAGGCTCGTGATATTTCAGAAAGAGGCAGGCAATCGGTAACTGTTACCGTATCATATTCAGCCAAATAAGTCTGCTTTACTTCGATGCCGTAATGTTCCGGGAAGTGCCCGATGACCATGGCTGCCAAGATGCGCGGCACATAGTGCATGGTTTCCTTTGGCAACTGCAAATCCCAATAGGTAACCTTTTTGCCTTCTTCCCAGGTAGAATCAGCCATTTTTTCGCGAATCAAGCGGCGCACTCGGCCTTCGCCACAGTTGTATGCTGCCATGGCTAAAAGCCAGTCGTTAAATTCACTATGCAGGTATGTTAAGTATGCGGCGGCAGCTCTTGTTGCCTTTTCCGGGTTTCTGCGCATATCAACCCAGAAATTGGACTTCAAACCGTAACGTTCTCCGGTTGCCGGAATAAACTGCCAAAGTCCAGAAGCCTTTGCTCGGCTATAAGCCCTTACCTTGAATCCAGATTCCACAAGAGAAAGGAAAATCAAGTCTTCTGGCATCTCGTATTCATGCAAAATGCCGTAAATCAAGGAGTCGTAAGCAGTTTTGCGTGTTAATGAAGAATTGATAAAGCTTGGAACGACTTCTGTGAAGTAATAAATTTCTTGTAGAACGCGCTCGTTCAGTTCCAAAGGCAAGCTGAATTGATTTAAATCAAGCGTATCAAGGAAATTCTCGATAATGACAAGGGATGCACTATCGGCCGAAGCTCCCGTTTCTTCAATGCCTTCAAACGTAAATTCGTAGGTATTGTAGGTTTCGGCATCTTCCCCTAGTTCAGAAAGCTTTGGGTAAACCTCATCAGATGCAGCAAGCAGTTTCTGTAAAAAGGAACTGTTATAATCTAAGTCTGCCTTAGAAGTTAAAATGGAGTCTTTGCGTTCTTCGATGAAATTTTTTAGAGAAACATCGAAATAGTGCGAAGCGGCAAGCCATTCTTCATTTTCTATAGCTTCAAGACCGTAGCGATAATTTTGCCAAGATTCCCTTTGAGCAATGAGTTCTGGCAAGGTATCTTCAAGAGCCTTTGTGAGGAACGATTCTTCTTCAGCCACGGTTTCTGTTTGTTCTGGAACAACAGAAACCACCGGTTCTCTGTCGTGGGAACCGGCGCATGCAGTCAACAGAACAAACATGCTTCCGACAAAAGCTTCCGCTATGCCGAAAGATTTTTTTAGAAATTTAAAAGACATCAAGATTACTGGTCGTAGTCCAGGTCTTCGGCGTAATCCTTCCAAATCTGGCTGCCAAGAGGACGATTGGAATCATCGAAGTTGACTTCTTCGTCAACGTCTTCTTCTTCCTCTTCTTCTTCAATTTCTTCTTCTTCTGGTGCAAAGTTCAATGCGTCATCAAGACCGTCTCCCTTTGGACGACGACCGCACTGCATTGTTTCACGATAATACTGGAACTTGCTCATTTTTCAGCTCCTTAAATAAGTCTTTGAATGCCTAAAAGAATCACCCCTGCAAGGGCGAGGCCAGCAAGCATCTGCAAAACTAGCAAAAAGCGATTGAACTTATAGCTCTTTTCTGTTTTGCGGTATGCGCTTATTCTGAACCTTTCTCTCATACAGAGCGCAATATATACATATTAATTAAAATGTCAATAGCTTTATCAAACTTTTTTTGCAACAAAAAAGAAAGTTCGGTATAAAAACCGAACTTTCTTCTAAATAACCATTGAAAACTTACCAGTTCTCGAGATCCACCTTGGCCTGGTGAATGTTATGAATAGACAGAGCCGAGTAGTAGATTGTCTGTGCCGTTGGGAGAATCAAAGATATGAAACGGTTCCAACGGGCAAGGCCGGTTGCGTCTACATAAACAATGTCATGCGGCTGTAACTGGAACTGGTCGCCATACACGAGTGCAAGAGGGTTACGAGCGTTCAAGTGGTAAACGTTGATTGCGGATTCGCCACCGCGGATCACATAAATGCCACGGCTCTGGGCAGAAAGTGCCTGCAAGCCGCCAACTTCGGCTAGTGCCTGTGCAAGGCTTAGCTGGCCTCTCAAAATAGGCAATGCCTGCTGCTTGCTTACTTCGCCAAGGACAAAGACCTTCTGGTCCGGTGCGGTCTGTTCGCCGACATGAACTACATCACCATCTTTAAGAACTACGTCGCCAGGGCCTTTACCAGCTGCATAGGATGCGGTCAAGTCGATTGAATAAGCCTTGCCTTCACGAACCAATGCAACATCTTTTGGGTTGCCGATAGTCGGGTGAACGCCACCACTTGCATTAAGTGCTTCTAGCAAGGTTGTAGGAATATTTGAAAGAGGAATTACGCCAGACTTTGTAACACCGCCTTCGACGTATGCCTTTTGGCTTTGGCTGCGCAACAGGCGTACTTCGAGCTGTGGCTTGTTCAAGACAGAAGAAAGCCCCTCGACAATCATGTCGCGAAGTTCAGAAATTGTTTTGCCTTCGACCTTCAGCTGGCCAGCATACGGGTAGAACATTTCACCGTTTTCATCGACCATCTGGCCTACAGAATTGTCGTTACGGTATGGGCCGAGCGGCAAGGAAAGTTCCTGGTGTTCCCAAACTGTAACTTGAACGATGTCAAACTTGCCAAGGCGGTAAGGCTCAGGCTTGTAGGCAAGAATTTCTTCTGGAATTACAGTTTCTTCGCTCTGGGCTATTGCCGCACTTGCAACTGTCGCTGCCGTAATGCTTTGCAAATGAACCTGTTTGCCCTGGAATGTTGCCAAGGTATCAACAGAACCGTCTTCATTTGAACGTTCGCCCAGATACATGCCCGGTGTAAAATAGCATGCACTAAACATGGACGAAACGCACAAGACACCAATCGTTGCTAGTATGTTCAAGTGTTTCACAAAAATGTTTCTCCAAAAATTTTCAAAAATATAACAATGTTTGTAATATTTTAAATACCTGGCAATTTTAATATGTCCCTAAAATCAAGTTTTCCTGAAGAATCTGAATCAAAGGGAACTATTTTGGCTAAAGTTTTGCCTGAACGTTCTACAATGAATTCCTCGTGCATCAAGTATACCTGGTCCATGATTTCGCCGAAATTACGGCGAGTTTCCATAGCTGAAATCTTTTTAGCCATTATTTTCCCTGGTTCTGGATGCTCTTGTCGTGAATGACCAGGTCTACTCGACGGTTCTTTTGGCGACCTTCCTTTGTGGAATTATCCCCTACCGGTCGAGTTTTGCCGTAACCCTTTGAAGACAGGCGGGCACCGTCAATCCCCTGGCTTACAAGGAAATCCAAGACATTCTTTGCTCGCTGTTCTGAAAGTTTCATGTTGTGCTCGTCGGAACCGGTATTGTCGGTATGGCCTTCGACGGAAACTTCAAGTTCCTGGTATACAGAGAGAATACCGGCAACCTTTGCAAGGCTTGTCTGCAAATCTGGCTTAAGGCTTGCCTTGTCTACATCAAACAAGATATCAGACATCGAAAGAATAATGCCTCGCGCATCTTGCGTAACCTTGATCAATTTGGACTGGAGCTTGTTCAGCTTTTCCTTGGCTTCAGCCTGGCGTGCTTCAGCCTTTGCCCTTTCGTCGGCAAGAGCCTTTTGCAATTCCTTTTCTCGTTGCTCAGAAGCTGCACGTAAAGAATCTTCTCGTGAAATTGCGGCAGCCTTCAAGGAATCTTCTCGTGAAATTGCCGCAGCCTTCAGGGCCTCTTCTCGCTTCTTGGCTTCTTCATCGTTTTCTATGGCCTTGCTCTTTTCGTTTGCAAGATCTTCGGCAAGTGCATTGACTTTACCGGTACGGGCTTCGCCAATCTTGTTCAAGGTCTCTTCGATGCTTTTATCGGTCAAAGCGCGCTTGTTCCACAGATTCCTTGTAGACGCATTCAGGCTGTCTGTTTCTGCATAAAGCGAAATAAGGTCTACATAAAGGGAACATGCCTTGCTAAAGTACGGGAGCAAGTCCGATTTGGGCATTTCGCGTTCAAAGCGTTCCATCTGGTCTGCTCTAGCACGAGCTTCGGCCCAGGTAATATTTGCAAGCTTAGCCGAAACAGGAATCCTTTCCTTGACATTTGTCAAAGACTCCAGGCAAGTTTTCGACGCGCTCTTTTTTGGAACAGATTTTTCATCTTTTTTTTCTGCTGCAAAGGTCAATACAGAAAGTGAAATGACGGATGCAAATAATGTACTTAGGAGTTTCATTACTTGCCTCCCTTTGTTTCGGTCATTAAAATTTCATTGTATGACTTTAGACGCTTTTCATCTTCTGCCAAGGCCTGCTTTGCGATTGTATTTTCAGCCTTTGCGCTGTCTCTAGCGGCTTCTGCAAAAACAACGCGGTAACGCAGGTTGCTGAGTTCTGCCATCACTAGCGCAAGCTGGTCATCCTTGAGCTCTTCAGCCTTTTTGGAGGAGTCTAGATCGGCTTTTGCATGTTCAATTTTTTTATTCGCAAAATTTGCTTTGCCTGATTCTTCTAAAGAAAGCTCCGACTGCATTTGTGCAGTTCGCAGTGCCGGATTTCCTGCCGAACATGCGGCAAGCAATGCGGCTGCTGTACACATCAAAAAAAATCTTACTTTCATATTACAGCAATATAGTTTTTTTGTTTGAAGGCGTTTACACCCTCGTTTAAAATATTGTCACTGTTCAAGAAGTGTTTCAAGTTGGAATATTCCGGCATGGAACATTTTTTTAGTGATGAACAACACATTTCTTCGCATATTATTGAAATATTGTTCAATAGCTTTGTAATACGTTCTAATCTTTTTATTACAATCTTTCCAAAGACCCTAATTTTCTCTATTTTCAGTTTTTGAACAATCTATTCACAAAAATCCCTATTGCATTTGAAGGTTGTATGAAGTTGTCTACCATTTCTTTCCTTGGCATTAAGGCAATCACATGTGCTGTATTTCTTGCAAGTGTATCGAACGCAGCAACGGCTGGCAAGGTTCGATCTTCTTTGGGCGATGTTACAAGGCAAAGGGAACAATCTAGTGAATGGGACGCGTTGCGCGTCGGTTCAAAAGTTTATCATTCCGATCATATCAAGACCGGAAAGGAATCGGAAGCAATAGTTGGCCTCCCAGACGGAAGCTTGCTAACCATTGAAGAACGTTCCGAAGTGCATTTGGCTGAATTATTTTCTGAAAATGGTGAATACAGGACCACGATAGATATTAGAAAGGGCCGTCTGAGTTTTTCTGCACAAAAGCAAAAATTGAAGTCTAAATTCAACTTCTTGACTGGTACGGGTACCGCTTCTATCCGTGGTACAGAAGGTACAATCGGCGAAGAAGACGGAAATTTTGTTGCCGGCCTCAGAAACGGTGCGCTTGAAATTGAAATAGGCGGCGAAAAGTTCAATATCAAGGGTGGTCAGACAGCCATTCGACGCAAGGGTAAGAAGGCCGAGACTTTTGACTTGGCATCTTCTGGTGACCCAGTGTTCTCCAGGCGTGTTGCAGCCTTGCTTGCTGACTCTACCCTATCTGTCGAGGATTTTGACAAGAAAATTCGTCATGACGATTCCACCTACCAGAAAAAGTTGAAAGAAGCTGTAAGCGGACGCGACTGTTCTATTGACGCTTTGCCAGATACCGTTCGTACACCAAAGATTACTGTAAAAGGCAAATGCCCTGCAGATGTAAAGCTGAATATTTATGGTGAACCAGTTTCCCTTGCTTCTGGCGGTTCCTTTGAAAAAAGCGTAGAACTAGATTCCTCTGCAACAGGCTTTAAGACGTTGAAGCTTACATGTTCCATTGGCAAGTTTACCTACCCGTGCGGCGAAGTATCGACAAACCTTTGGCCGACACAGGCTGAAACAACAGAAAGTGCACTCACATTGAATACTCAGTCCCCTGTCAATATTTGTGGCGAAGGCTTGCTAATAGAGGGTTCCTACAAGACTTCAAAACCAGAGGCTACGCTTATCCTTAAAATCGGTAAAAATTACAAGTCAGAAAACATTATCAAAATGGCTGATGGAAATTCGCACAATTTCTCCCAAAAGGTTTTGATTACTGATGAAAACGGTCTTTGGAACGAAAAGAAGGCTGTTCTTGAATATGAAACCGATAACTGGAACGAAAGCAAGGAAATTGAACTGGTTGTAAACAAAGCCTGCAAGGCCGTAAACCAGGTGCCGCCAAAGGTTTCATTTGTTTCTTACGATTCCTTGCACTGCAATGCCATGGTTTCTGTTGACAATATTGCAGATGACATTGCGATTTTTTCAGTGAACGTTGATAATTCCGTCAAGAGTTCAAAGGTTTTCAAGAAGGCTGGAAACGAACGCTTGAAGCTTGAAAAAGGTATTCATGAATATGAATTTATTGCAGAAGACCAGGCTCAAAACGTAGCGTCAGAAAAGCGAGTCCTTGGTTGCTACCCTTCAAAGCGTTTTAGCATAGACCTCTATGGTTCTACTCTTGAAAAGCTCAGGGTACCTCGCCCCCCTGTAGGCATGAAGGATGTTATACAGAAATCTTTGCGTTTCAGAATTCGTCTTGCCGAAAATGATCCGAACTATATTCACAAGGTTGTCATAAAGCAAAACGGTGTAGATATTTTAACGGAAAGTGCAGGCCAAATCCAATCGCTGGATTATGAAGTTCCTGTGGAACTTACAAGGAACAAAAATAATGTATTCGATGTTTATGTAACACACAAGAGCGGATACAAGAGCCATGTGCAAAAAACTTATGAGGTTCGCTAATGCATTATAGGTTTTTGCCATCTTTATTCCTTGCTTTGGTATCTACCGTTTTTGCAAAAGAAACGGCCATTGGTGGCGAACAGTCCGGTTTCTTGACTGTCGAGAACTCTCCTTACATTGTTACAGAAACTATCGTTGTAAATGAAGGCAAGGCACTTGCAATTGCAGAAGGGGTTAGGCTACTTTTTAAGCCAGGCACAGGCATTGATGTTCGTGGCGGTTCCTTTGCCATTGAAGGTGATGCAAGCGCTATTGTAGAGCTTTCAAATGCAAGCGAAGGTTCTACCTGGAATGGCATTACAATTACTGGCAACGAAACTGTAGATATTAATAACGCAAAGATTGCTTATGCCGAAACTGCGGTTGCTGTAGAAAATGGTTCTGTAACTGTAAGAAATGCAACTATTCAAAATTCAAAGACGGCGATATCAGCAAAGGCTGCAAAAATTGAAATTCAGAACACAAGCTTTGCCAATAGTTCTGGGACTGCAATAAATGCGAATGCATCTCATGTTTCCATTGATGCGAGCAGTTTTGAACAAAATAAGGTTGCTGTTTTTGCAAGTAATGAAGCCGACATTACCTTAGTTTCTACGACATTTTCAAAAAATGAATATGCTATTGTTGATTTAGGCTACAATCGTATTCGTGAACACGACTCCCCTATCGAAAACAACAAGGTTGGCATTATTGCAAGCGACATTCCGCTCAAGAACTTGAAGTCTGCCGCCCAGAATAATGAAGTAGATATTATGCCCGGTGCAGATAGCCTTGCAAAGACATTGCCACCTATCAGAAACATTGAGTATGCAGAAAAATATAAGCAAGTAGCCGTGTCCGAAGGTGTTAAAGATTCTGCATGGACGCTTTCTGGTAATGTGGGTGCCTACGTAGGTTACCATCTAGTACGCACACGCCATGATAGTCGTGGTGAGCGCTATAACAACTATTTCCAGACACCAGGATTTTTTGGTGGCTTGAACACTTATTTGAAACTTGAAAGTCCTGCTGGAAAAACTTTGGAATTTACCGCTGATTTGTACAGTGACCAATGGAACCATTTTAATGTTCGTACAGTAAACCTTACATACTTTGATGAAATGCAAAGGCTTTCTCTTGGTGATTCCTATGTCAAGGCCGGAGATCTTTACCTTGCGGGCATCAATGTTTTTGGCGGTGTTTATGACATAAAGCTTTTCAGCATAGCAAGTGGCATGCCAATGTTTGAAGTAGAAGCGTTTGGTGGTGAAACCAAGGCTCCAAAAATTGTTGGTAACCGTGACAAGGAAAATTACAAGGACTGGATAGAAGAAGACGATGCCGAGGCCCAGGAAATTGTCGTGGGCGGCAAAATCAAGTGGAATATGCACCGTAGGTTCAATGGAACCCTAGGTTTTATCGGTAGCAAGGATTTTCTCGAGGATCCGTTCCTTAGAGACGGCATGTCAAGTAACCATACAACAGTCGAACCGATGGTTACCTCTAGAACATTCTTTGCCGATGGTAATTGGCTGTTCTGGCCGGGTGATATTGAATTGAACGGCCAAATTGCTGCCGGTGCAGCAGATACGAGCGATGTTTACAGGCAGCGTGCCATTAACGAGGTGTTTGGCAAGGCTGGCCTTTCTGTTTCGAACTACCCGTTGCTCCGCAAACTTATGCAATCTCCGCAGCTTGTAAGTACGCTTTCAAATGAAGAACTTACAGAAATATTTGGCGATAGCCAGGTGATGACACCTTCTGAAATGCGTTCTGTTTTACGCAAGTTGCTAGAAGACGCACGTGTTTCTGAAAAAAACATTGCTAGTGAAAAGGACGAACAAGGTAACATTGACGAATGGGACGCACAAAACCTTGCTGCCATGGGTTCCTTGCGTTGGAAAATTGCAAAGACTACAATTAGTGCCCAGTTGAAAATCATTGGAAAAAAATTCTATAGCGCAGGCTCCCCCGACGCTTTAAACAACTACAGGTCTTTTAGCTTTGGAGTTGATCAACAAATTCTAGACTCATGGAAAATGTCCTTGCTTTACAATGGTTATGTTGAAAATGCAAGCAAGGGTGACAAATACAACATTTTCGGCCTTTACGAAGGTACGACCGTAGGCTTGTTCCAGGAATCCAGTAAAAAATGGGAAAAGGAACATGAGCAAGATATCGACAGGGCCCTTTCTGCTCACAACGCAAACCTTACAAATACGGTAAAGCTTGGTGACTTTACAATTTCCTTGAAATACAAGTCCGATTTTAAGAAACGTCATCGTCCAACGCGACTTTATGCAAACTATTCTGTGGAATCAGGAATTTATGAAGATAGCTGGTTCAAGCCGGATCGTGGCTCAGAAACAATTTCTTTTGTTTCTGGTGAAGACACTGTTTATGTAGATGTCGGCAAGTTTGAAAAGTATTATGACCTGGCAAACGAAGACTATCTTGCAACAGGTTTTGAAGAACGCGTTTTAAAGCATATTGCAGAAGCCGAGGTCGCTTGGAAACTTCCAAAAAATGTTTTGAAGGTCGGCGGCGTGTGGACTTATCGTACAGATCTTTCAAAATTTGAAGACGACGATTTACTTGATTATTTTGACTTTAGCGACAAGACTTATGGTGCTCTTGGCTATTATTTCCATGGCGCAGATTTCTTTGAACAGAAATATCCTATTTCCCTAAATACGAATCTTGAAATTTTCAAGAATAACATTGCCTTTACACCACGTTACAAAATTTACAATCGTGACAACATGAAGGAATTTGAATGGACGCTCAACGACTATCTTGAAATTCCACTTTCAAAAGACTTTATGGAGCTTTCCTTGAATGGTGAATTCAGGCAGTTGTTTATTCGACGTCATCAGGAAGGCAATAATGAAATGGAAGCCGATCTTGATGGTTCAGCGACACTTCGCGTACACTATACAAAAGATTTATTCTCTGATTATACTCTTGGCGCATACTATGCATACCGCCCAGATTCTAGACAAGACGAGTACAAGGATTTTTACGGCATGTTCACTTTGAACTATGCGTTTTAATAGATGGAGGATTGATTTATGAAAACTTCTATCAAAACAATTTTTTCCGCAATGACCTTTATATGCGTTGAAAGTGCATTCGCCTTGAACGCTGGTACTGTTGCAGAACATAATGGTACCGACTATTATTTGGACGGAAATACTGTCTATATCCAAACGCTTGATGCCTTTAAACATATTTCAGAACTTTCAAGTTCAATAAAATCGTACGCTCTTGCAAACGATATTTATTTTAATGAAACTGCACCAGAAGAAGGTTGCGCATCGGATTTGCAGATGGGCATTCCTTTTGCAGGCGTTTTGGATGGCATGGGCTATGCAATAAAAAACATTTGTCTTACAAATGAATATACGACAATATCTTTATTTCATAATGGCGGTAATGAAAGTACCATTAAAAACCTTACCCTAAGCAATGCATACGTTTATTCTGGTACAACTACAGAAAGTGGAGCATTATTCTATACCGGTTTAACTGCTGGAATGACTGTATTTGATAATGTGCATATAGAAAATGCTGTTATTAAAGGTCAAGGAAAAAAAATTGGCGGTTTTATCGGTGGAACAACAAATGCGGCAAAAGTCAACTTTACAAATAGTTCCTTTGAAGGTAATATCTTTGGCAGTAATTCTGAGTATGCAGGCGCATTCATTGGCTATGCCGCTGATGATACAAAAATCATAAATAGTTACGCAAAAGCAAACATCAATGTAACGACAAATACGAATACAATCCTTGGTGGGCTTGTAGGTGAATTTGCTAATGATGCAGCAATTATATCTTCTTACTTTAAGGGTAAAATTACGCTTTCTGCAAATGGATCCAAGGTAAATGTAGGTGGTTTGCTTGGTAAATATGATGTTCAAGACTCGATTGAGATTGCTGGTTCTTATGCCACCAATACAAATGAAGCCAGTAGTGATGATTTTATAACCATAAACTTGACAAATGCTACAGGCTATAATATTGGTGGCTTAGTAGGTCACCTTCAAACTTATGATTTAAATTTGGCACAGCCAAGTACAGAAGAAGCATACGTGTTTTTGCATGAATCTTTTGCCAAGGGTGCTATAAAGGTTTCTGGTACAATTACTGGAGCTCCAACGAATTATATCGGTGGTATTATAGGTTGGGCAAAAAATAATAATTGGTACAAATTACATAACTCATACTATTTGGGTGCAATCGAAACTCCAAAAGATATCCACGAGGTATATGGCTTAAGTAGTGATACAAGCTCATATCTTTGTTTTTACGGAGTATGTAATGGAAGCGAAAACTATAATGGCAATGTTCGTAGTAGTTTTGCATACGATGCAAATGGTACTGCAACCAGGGCCATTCGTGGCATGTACAATTGGGGTACGTGGTCTACCACCAAAGATTCCAAGCATGGTGAATATACAGTCGCCTTTACAACTGACAAAGAAAAATCTGTAGCAGTTTCAGCAAACGTAGATGGATCTTCAAATAGGAATATGGTTCTTACTAGCAAGGCATTTGCAGACTTGCTTGAAAAATATGATGATAATCCAGAAAATATTACTTGGATTTATGATGCAAAATTGAATGAAGGCTTCCCTAGCCTTTTGTCTGAACTCCCTGGTAAAACATTTACCATTGTAGTAGATGATACCGTAAATTCAACGGATATATTTAAGTTGCCTACCGACAAAATTCCAACATCCTATGAATATGGAGCTGAGTCCGTTGTATTCCCTAAGTTGGCATCTTTAAAAGGTTGTTTTGTTGGTTGGAACGTAAATGGAGAAGATCTTGCCGATGGATTTACCTGGAATCCGGGAGATTCTTATGGTACAGCTACCGCTACCCCACTATTCGATAGTGAAACATGTAACAAGACTATTTCCCTGGCAACAAATTCAAGTTATGGCGTAGAATGGGAAATTAAGACTAGTTCTGTTTCTATGCCTATTGAAGAAGGCAAGGCAACACTACCGAACCTTAATGGGCTTGTCTATACGGTTGCAGCAACTCCAATAGATGCAAGTGAAAGCATTGTAGAAATTGCTTCTGACAAATTGGACATTAGCGATGATGAGTTTGTGTATGATGGTAACGAAGCGACCATCACAGCTACAACGAAGGCTGATTATTACTATGTAAAATGGCTAAAGAATGAAGAAACTGTTGCTATGGCACATGCCATTGGAGCAACATACCTTGCTGAAGATGGTACGGATATAGATTTGGCTACACTTCCAGCCATTGGTATCGGTAAAGAAGATGACGCATTTGGCTATTATGCTAATGGTGACAAAATGTGGAATGGAGAAAATTCTATTGCAAAAGATGTTTCCTTTACATATACAGCTTTAAAGTCTGTAAATATCACAGTTGATAATATTGATGGCATAAGGATTTCTGGTTCTATTTTAGAAGGTTCTTTTGATTATGAACTTGCAAACAACAAGTCTACTGCAGTTCCAGTTCTTGAAAAAATGACAATCGATACATTGAACGTCTTGATTGTACAGTTTGATGCTCTTGGCAATAGGATTGCGTACGAAGTTTCAGCAGATGGCAAGCTTGTTCTTGAATCTGGGGTAACAAGCGTTCTTGTAACTCCAGTTGCAGAATACGCAATCAACGTAATGGTTCCGACAGACAAGGGAATTATCTTCACAAACGATGAACAGCCGACAAGCTACATCGTTGGCGATGCTTCCGTTACATTCCCGAAACTTGCAACAACTAAGGCATGCTTCACTGGTTACACTGGCAAGGCAAACATTGTTACAGAATGGGTTCCAGAAGATTCCTACGGCGATGCTGAATTTACAGCAACATTTGATAGCGAATGCACTCCAAAGACAAACAAGATCAATGTAACCGCAGATTCCAAGATTGCAATTACCGTTACATATAAGGATCAAGCTCTTGAAATCGTTGATGGTAACATCCTTGTTCCAGAAGGCGAATGGAAACTCACTGTTACAGCAACATCTACGGATGACAAGCTTGTGCTTGATTCCATTCGCTTTGACGATAAGTTAATTGAAAACGGTTCTGAAGTTACTATAAATGCAAATACTGAATTGACCGTTTACACTACGCCGATTTATACAATCACATGGCTCAAGGACGAAAACATTGTTGCATCGGCACTTGTTAAGAACAATGCAATCATTGCAGCATTCGATGCAAATGATGAAGAAATTGAAAAAGACAAGCTCCCGGCAACAGGCGTATTTGCAGATGGCAATGAATTTGCGTATTACGCAAACAAAGCTGACTTGTGGAATGGCTCTATTGAAATTTCTGAAAATATCACATATACTTACGCTGTTGTTGGTGTCGTTGCTGTAAAAATCGACAAGCTTGTAGATGCAACTGTTGAAGGCAATTCTCACGGAACCGACTTTAAGTTTGAGCTTTCCGAAGCAGAACCAGTAACGGTACCAGCAATGACCGAACTTGCATTTAGCAAGGGCAATATTCTTGTTGTACAGTTTGATCCCCTCGGTAATAGGGTTGCATACGAAGTTTCTGCAGACGGTGCTGTGACACTTGTTCCAAGCGTTGCATCGGTTCTTGTAACTCCAGTTGCAGAATATGCAATCAATGTAACGGTTCCGACAGACAAGGGAATTATCTTCACAAATGACGAACAGCCGACAAGCTACACCGTTGGCGATGCTTCTGTTATATTCCCGACTCTTGCAACAACTAAGGCCTGCTTTACAGGCTATACAGGCAAGGCAGAAATTGTTACAGAATGGGCTCCAGAAGATTCCTATGGTGATGTTGAATTTACAGCAGCGTTTGACAGCGAATGTACTCCGAAAACAAACAAGATTAATATAACAGCAGATTCCTTGGTTGAAATTACTGTGACTTACAAGGATCAGGTTCTGGAAAGTGTTGATGGTTATATCCTTGTTCCAGAAGGCGAATGGCCTCTCGTTGTTACTGCAGTATCCACATTCGATAGCTTGACTTTGGATTCCATTTATTGGAACGGTAGCATGATTGCTACTGGCGAAACAGTCAAGGTTAGTGGCAATACTGACTTGACGGCTTATACAACTCTCATCAAGCCAGAACCGGAAAAGCCAGACACAATTCCGACTGTCGAACCAGACACTACATATTCCGATACACTTGAAGTTGTTCAATCTGAAATTTTATTCTCTGGTAGTGCTTTGAAATTTGAAATTTCAACCAACGGTTCTAAGATTACAGACGTTGCAACCTTGCGAGTAAAAATCTTTGCAGCAGATTCTATTTACCTGGATAGCCTTGTGAGCGATTCGGCCTTGGCGCAAAAGTATAATTTTGAATACTACCCTCTCCCGGCTGGCAGCTATACTGTTGTTGCAGAACTAGCAAATGACAGAGATACAAGCGTAACCAAAGCAAGTGCATTTGCTATTGATTCTGTAATTGCTACGATTCTCCCGGAACAATGGGCTATGATTTCCTTGGCCGGTGTAGATTCTACATTTGAAATTCCTGAATACGAACAGGGTTCCATATACTATTGGGATGAAGAAAATGCACTCGGCGAATTCTGGCAGTATAGAAGCCTTGTAGATGTTGCAGAAATTCAGCCGACTCAAGGCTATTGGATTTATGCAGAAGATAGCATGGTAGTCAAGCATTTGGGTACAGTTGCAAAAGCAGAATCGCTTGAATGGAATTTGAAGAATCGCTATACCGGTTGGAACCTAGTCGCTAACCCGTATTCCTGGAAAATTTTGCTCCCATCTAGCGAATTCGATGATCCAGAAAATGCTATGGAACCATATTGGCGATGGAATGCTTCAAAGAATACATACGAAGTCGCAGACACTTTAAATGTATTCGAAGCCGTTTGGGCTCATACCGATGAAAATAAGGTTGTAACAATTGATGCAAAGCCTATTTATTCATCCAATATAGTTGCAGCCCCAAAGAGTTCTGCTCCGGCTAAAAAATCCTGGTCTCTTCGCCTTAAGCTTGCAAGCGATAACGGCATTGACGAATGGAACTCCATTGGTGTCGGTACACGTGAAATAAGCCTCTTTGCTCCGCCAGCAAGTATGCGAGATGGAGTATCTTTAAGCATCAAGGATGGCAATAACGATTTGGCAAAGTCGATCAAGTCTTCTGTTGAAAATGCATCCTGGAATGTTGCATTCGAGGCTAGTTCAATCCAAAATGCCAAACTCAGTGTAGACGGTCTTGAAGCATTGCAGGAACTTGGTTTGCAAGCAACACTTACAATGGACGGAGAATCGGTAGTTCTTGAACCAAATGAAAGTGTAGATGTTGTTGTTTCTGCACTTGCAAAGAACGCTGAGATCGAAGTTGCTCCGATTGCCCAAATTGCAAAGGCAAGCGGCATCCAGAATTTACGTTTTAACCGAGCAGGAAATATGCTTGACGTTAGCTTTGAGCTTGCTTCAAATGAAGCAAGCAAGAATGCCGATATCCGCTTGATAGACGCGCGGGGTAAAACTGTTAGCTTTATTCAAGAAAAGCCAGTTGCAGGCTTAAACAAGATAAGCATTGCAATTCCAGAAGTTTCAGGTGTGTTCTATTTGCAAGTGAAAGTTGGAAAGCATAGCGAATTGAAACGTATTGCATTCTAAGTTTTCTATTTTAATTTTGTAGAAGTTACAGACTTTAAAAAGGAAGTCCACTCGCAAGGGTGGATTTTTTGTTTACAATGTCATTGCAAACGTTGTTACTTGTCATTTCGAGGACCTTTAGATCCGTAGCATTAACCAAACGTATATGCGGTAGCATATAATGTTAG
>DCGZ01000009.1:25007-25188 GCA_002314675.1 Fibrobacter sp. UBA1765
TCTATATACGGTTAGGTGGACTTGCACCTAGCCCCGTTCGGCAATACCGCTGACGGCAAGTATATAAAAGCAATGACAAAAGAAGAATATGAAATTGAAGGGGCTTTGCAGGCGCTTGGAGTTTCTCTCGACTACGAACAGGCAAGAAAGCAGGAACTTTTAAAAAAGTACAGTAGCGCAA
>DCGZ01000171.1:0-24181 GCA_002314675.1 Fibrobacter sp. UBA1765
CAATAAAAAATCTCGACCAAAAGCCGAGATTTAGAGAATTTTATGCAATTTTCAAAAGCTTACATATTGGAATATTACACAAATGTACAAGCAATCAATTTTTCAGTTCCTGTTCCAAAAGCTTCTTGTCTTCAAGAGCCTTTTTTGCCTCTGGGTCATCTGCAAAGTTTTCAAGGCATGGAGCCAACGATTCTACAGCGCGCTCAAGGTTCTTCCGTTTGTCTGCAGGTTTCTTTGAAGAAAGAGCCGTGGCAAACAGGTTAGAAGCCTTCTTGCGAGCCGACACACAGACATCGTGGCCAAAATTTGCAAGCGATTTCAAGGCGCGTTCGCGTTCGGAACTCGTGGTAAGCTTCAAATAAAGTTCCTTCGCCTCCGAAAACTTGCCTGCACTTGCAAGCTTTTCCGCTTCTGCAAAGACATCTGCCGTCTTGTGAGTTTTCCAGTAATCCTTGTCCATGGAATTAAGCACCGCCTGCGCATGGATCGATTCCTGCCACTGTTCAAGCTTCAACGTATCTGCAAAATCCCTGTAGCGTAGCACAAGGTAATTTGCAAGCGAATCGGCTGTTGAAAAATCTCCAGATTTTTCGGCATTCGAAAGTATGCGGGCCTTTTCGGCAAGAGCCTTGTTCAAGGTCTTCGTATATGCAACTCCGACCTGCTTTTGCGCAAATGTCTTCAGGGAATCGCCTGGCTCAAGAGACACCAGGGAATCCGCTAAAGCCCTGACAGTCGTATAGTCACCGCTTGTGGCATTTTCGTTCACGATCATCGAGGCTATAGCCCTAAACCTGTCTAGAGTCGCCTCACGCATTTCACGAGCGCGTTCCATAATTGTCGAAGCCTGCAAAATCCAGCCATTCAAAACAGTATTCAAGACAAGCAAGCGCTCCATTTCGGGAATGGCAAGTTCAGGCATGCCAGATGCAATAACAGAATCTGCATAGGCAAAAGAAGCAGCTACAATCTTCTGGATTTCTACATACGGATCCGAGGAGCGGGCGGCAACGCCAGTATACACACCCACAGAAAATCCATAGCGAGCCTCGGACTTCATCGCGTTCTTTGCCCGTTCCAAAGTCTCGGTCGCACGCTTCATCCAGGATTCCCACAAAGGATTCAAGACCGTAAATCGCTCCACGACAGTAACGGCAGAAACAGGGTCGTTTAAGCCGAGCATGGAATCCGCCGTTGCAAAATTTGCAAGGACAACTTTTTCAATTTCTTCGAACGGATCGACACGCGGCGCTTGCGTAGCTACAGTATCAGTTTGTGGCGGGAGCGGAAGCAATTCCACGGGAGCGTTCTCGACAGTATCATTGACGCTTGCCGTTATGGAATCTAGTACTACGGGCTCCTCCTTGCGTAAAGTATCTTCAGACGGCAACGGTTCCTGCAAAATCACTTGTTGCTCAGGCACAATCGCTTTTTCTGCAGGCTTTTCGATTGGTGCAGTTTCTACCTTCGGCGCACTAGAACACGCCACTATAAAAAGCAATGCGAGGACGGCACAAAATAGTTCAGGCAAACGTTTCACTTTTCATTCCTTAAAATTCCACATCGATTGGCACGAAGGCGTTTTCTCCGTCAAAGTCTGCCGGCAAGTCCCAGTTTTCTTCGGAGGCCTTTTTTACTGTTGCTTCCGCTGAAGTTTCCGCGGAATCCGTGGCCGCTTCAGAAACAGGAGCCGCATCTTCCTTGATAGTCGGAGCAGGCATTGCAGTAACAAATCCAAATTCAGCAGCGTCTTCTGCCGCTACAGACTGAACTTGCGGTGGCATAAAGCCAGGGACTTCGAGCCAAGGCAATGTTCTTGAATTTTCACTTGGAGTAGCGGTCGCAATGCCTGAAATCTTATCAACCTTCAAGTCGCCGCGCAAGTTCGGGTACATAAGCGGAACTTCACCAGCCTTGATATTTTGGATACTGTAAAAGTCGACATGCGAAGCATCGTTTCTGATTGCCGTGATTTCTTTTGCAAGGGCAGCCCACTGCGGAAGTCCACCAGAAGAACCCGCAATTCGTGTAGATCCCGATTGCAAAGGCTTGTTGTTGTCAAAGCCTACATAGCTACCGATAGCGATTACAGAATCAGTCGCAAAGCCATCCTTGGATTCTTCATAAGTAGGGATTGCGCCAAGGAACGCAACGTTCTTGAAGTTGTTTGTCGTACCGGTCTTGCCAAATGCCGGGAATCGCAACTTGCGCCCTTCAGCAGATGTAAGGCTAAGGTAGTCAAGCCTAGAACGGGCCGTACCGTTCACGAACACGGAACGCAAAATCGCAGCGACCTGGCTTGTTACATTTTCATCGAACAGCTGCCTTGATTCTCGTTCATTCTTAAAGAGCACGCTACCATCGCGGTCACGGATTTCCTTAATAAGGCATGCTTCGCCCCAGTCAGAATCCTTGCACTTAAACTGCCTACCGCTAAGAATAGTTTCGTAGGCCATGGTAATTTCTGCAATGGAAACGTCGTTTACGCCAAGTACCATGCTCTGCACTTTTTGAAGCTTGGAATGAATGCCTATGGAATTTACAAAGCGCGCATAATCGGCCATGGCAAGGGAACGCCTAAAGTCCGGCCAATGGAACAGGTTTTCTGTTTCAAGATAATTCGTTTCGGCATCGACAGGTTCAACCATCAAGGAAATCTTGTTGAAGTCTTCAAGCGTAAAGTTCGGGTAAAGAACTACGCCAGACATTGGCGGAAGTTCAGCGCCACTGGATTCCGCAAGACGGCGATCACGCAAAAGTTCTTCATAACGCAAGTAGTTGTGCTGCAGCATCTGCTTTTGCGGAGCATCCTTTGTAGACTTTTTTGCAATGTCCATATAGGAGCCGTAAAGCAGGTTGCTTGCGGCCCACGCAGTTTCAATGCGGCCAGCGGCAAACGCTTCCTTTACGAAGCGGGACTTGGCCTTGTCAAATTCAATTTCCTTCTTTGCGCCGTCCTTCAAGATCAAGCCGAACTTATCGCGAATGCGTTCAAAGTACTGCTTGTCAGACTCATCTACATTCTTTGCATAGCCGTTTTCTTGCATAACGCTTTCAAACTCTTCGACAGAGAGCTTGTCGTAAAGGCGGTCCAAAAGCCAGACGCTAGAAATGTTTTCGGAACGGGTCGCAGCCCACGCAATGCTTACGCGGTCCCCCTTGTCCTTGTGGTCCGGGCGCGGGAAATAGAACTGGTTCGTGAACTGGAACACGTTAAAGGAGTTTTCAAGTTCATCAAGGTAGTTCCAGCCACGCGTAAATGCAAGCGCATAGAGGAGCGGTTTCCAGCTAGAACCTAGCTGGCGCAAAGCCTTGAAGCTACGGTCAAACCCAGTATTATGAAAGCCGCCCTGGCTCGCAAGAACTTCTCCATTCTGCAATGCGACAAGCGCACCTTGCAACTTCGGTTCCGTCTCAAGCTTGCAACGAACAAAGCCGCCCACGGCAACAGAGTCAAGAACACTTACGAGCAAAACGGAACCCTTGCCAAGCTTGCTTGCCAAAAGCTTTTGCGGCTCGCTCTTCACGGACTTTTCAAGGGAATCTAGGCTTGCACGTTCTACAATGCCATGCAGCTGTCCAAAGCTCAAGTAAAGGGTGTTCAGCTTACCCTTGGCATCGTACAATGCAGAATCCAGGGCGCCATAAAGATAGTCCCCCTTTTCGGCAGTCAAGGCACGGTTCGGGTTTTCGGCAGTCGGCAAGCTAAAGCCGCCAAGCTTAAGCTGCAGTTCAGAAATATTTGCCTGCAAGGCACGTTTTGCCGCATCCTGGTAACGCTCGTCAATGGTCGTAATGATCGAAAGCTGAGCCCTGCGCCAGTCTTCAATACCCTTTTCCTTAAACAAATCCTGGTAAAAGTCGCTATTCAACTTTTCTTCGACAAGGGCGAGCTGCGTAGAAATGGAATACCTAAAAGTGCCGTTGTTGAATTCAAGCGGGGTTGACATGGCCTTGTCGTATTCCGCTTGGGTGATATAATCTTCTTCAAGCATACGGCCAAGAACATATTTCACACGTTCCTTGCCACGTTCAATAGCACGGTCCCTGCGCTCCTTGGTGCGCTGTGCAAACGGATCGTAGTTAAAAGGCCCCTTAACAGACCCCGCAATAAAGGCGCATTCCGTTAAGTTGAGAGACTTCAAATCCTTGTTGAAAAAATACTGGGCAGCAATGGCAACGCCCTTGCCGGAACCCGCCACATGGAACTGGTTCAAGTAAAATTCAAGAATCTGCTCCTTTCTAAAATGGCGTTCAAGCTTGATAGCATCGCGAAGCTCGTTATACTTAGCGGCAAGGGAACGTTCTTCGCGGCCAAAGATGTTCTTTACAGTCTGCTGGGTAAGCGTGGAGCCGCCCTGCCTTGTTGCGCCGGCCTTGATATTTGTAACCATGGCACGGGTAAAACCCTTAAAGTCAAAACCATGGTGTTCAAAGAACTTTGCGTCTTCTGCAGCAACAAGCGCACGCCAGATATTTTCCGGGATTTCACCAAACGGCACATAGATTCGGTGGTTTGCGTCAAAAAAGGAACCGAGCCTCGTCGAGCCGTCATTGTAATAAACGCGGGTTTCGCCCGAAAGCTGGTTCATGATGGAATTCAGTTCAAACTTTCCGTCAGGATCCTCATCGAGCCCCACATTAAAGACAACATAATAGCCAACACCGGCCGCAATCGCACCTACAAGGGCAAAGGCAGCCAGGCATTTTAGGCCTCGGAGCATCCATTTTTTGATAAAATTCATAAAAAAACTCCCAAAATCAGCTAAAATTTAGAAATTACACATCATTTTACAATTAAATTTTAAAATATACCCTTGAAAATTTCGTAGAAAAATCTAAACTTGTGGTCCCAAGATTGGGAAGATGGCCGAGCTGGCCGAAGGCGCGTCCCTGCTAAGGACGTATAGGACTTAATCCTATCGCGAGTTCGAATCTCGCTCTTCCCGCTCCTAAAACCCCGGTAGCAATACCGGGGTTTTTTGGTTTTGTTCGTTTTTGAGGGAGAACCTAAGTTCAAGGCCGTTGTAAAAATTTTACAAAAATTTTGTGCAGAAAATTGTGAAAAAAGGTGGGCTTCCTAACGGAAGCCAGGCTCATGCGCCTCGGTAATGCCAGCAAGCAAGCTTGCTGTCGCTACACTCGGCTTATTCGCGTTTCCTATATAGCGGTTTGCGCAAACCGTGCCAAACCCCGCTCGGCAATGTCGCCGGCGGCAAGTATAGAACCGTAATGCCTAAAGAAGAATATGAAATTGAAGGGGCCTTGCAGACGCTTGGTGTCTCCCTTGACTACGAACAGGCTAGAAAGCAGGAGTTGCTGAAAAAGTACAGCAGCGCAAAATACCTTGACGTGACGCTTGACCCGGGCTTCAAGCGGCTGCTGAAAAACGAGGCCGCGATGGTAAGCTTCTTGAATGCGATTTTGCATTCAAATGATAAGATTGAGAGTGTCGTTTTCAAGGACACGGAATTTGATGTCCATGCGACGGACTTGCTCCGCCTACGATTGGACATCAATGCGCAAACGCAGTCTGGCAAGAGCATCGACATCGAGATGCAGAAGTGCTCAGTCCGGCCGTTCGCGGAACGCGTGATTTTGCAGGAGAGCGCTTTCCTTTGCATTGAAAAGAAGGCCTTTGACGCAGAAATCAAGAAGAAGTATCCGTCGAATGAACCGAAGGATGTAGCCGAACGCGAAAAACGCCGCTATGAAATCCCGCATGTCTATACGATTTGGATTTGCAATTTCTCGATCAACTCAGACGAAAATTATCGCGATGCATGGCGCATCTACAGTGAAAATTCAATCGCAAAGAACGCGCCGCGTCCGGTGACTGAAAAAATTAAGTATATTATTGTCGATCTGGTCAACTTCACGAAAGAAGCCGACGAACTTGAAACCGTTGAGGACAAGTGGCTCTACCTGTTGAAGCATGCCGGGAGCAGCGACAAGCTCCCTGACTTTTAACGATGCCGTGCTTGACGATGCGGTCGCTCGCATCACAGTTGACCCGGGCAAGGACAAGGAACTTTTGGAGGCGCAAGTGGCTTGCACAATGAGTATCGACGAACAGATTGGGCGCATTGTTCTCGCGCACGAGGAAGGCCGCGAAGAAGGCCTTGAAGAAGGTATGGAGAAAGGCTTGAAGCAGGGGCGTAAAGAGTCCGAGGCGACCATTGCCAAACTGCAGGAAGATTCGGCAGCGGAAAGAGCAGCATATGAAGCACGCATCAAGGAGCTTGAGGCGCTGCTTGCGCAAAAAGGCTAGTGTTGTCAAAAAGCGAAGTCCACTCAAGTGGACTTTTTTAATCACTCTTTCACAGGTCCTTGAAATTCAGCAGGAACTTGAAAGCAAGTAACGCAAAGGTCGCCCAGGGCGACCTTTTTGCTTGCCATTGCAATGCAACTCAGGCAATCTTGCCACAGAGTTTCCAAAATCAAGCTTTTCTCAAAGCCGATTCTACTTTATCTCTTTTTGACGCTATCCCCGTAAATCGTCTTAAAGTCATTCTTCATGGATACTGGAACCCAGCCGTACTTATCGCACAGCGCCTGCATCTTTGCGGCTTTTTGTGCAGAACCGTATTCCCTTACATCGTCATCGGCAAGCAACAAAAAGGCAAGGCTCCTATACTTGTTGCCAGTCAGCGCATAATTCAGCATGCTCTCATCGCCTGTGGAATTGCCAAAGGCAAGTACCGGCTGAATACCTATTTCCGTAACGATCTTTGCGACCTTCTCCATTTTCAGATTTTTGAAAATCAATTCACCGCGAACAACCTTATCTTCATCCTTCTTAAAGACATATTCAAGATTAGACACATTCCCCTGACCAGCCGTTTTCATATAGACGTCGCTGCCGACCACATGGTTTCTTTTGATTTCTACAGCGCCATTCACCATTAAGCGGCAAATATCACGTTCCGTGCCAGAAACTATATAGCAAGTAAAACCATTTGCCGTAAGATACGAAATGACTTCTACCATGGGCAAGTAAAAAGTTTCGCCCCACTTCATATTCGTAAAACCGGGAACTTCCTTATCCATATAGTTTTGGATAAATGCTGCATATTCAGTTTGAGTCATTCCCACAAAACCAAGATTTTGCAGAACTGCTTCTGAATAATCATACTGGCCTATGGGTTTGCCTTCGTCTATGGCCTTCTTGATTTCCTTGGCCTGTGCAATTTGCTCCTCAGTCGCTTTAAACGTAGAGTCGTTCAAATAGCGATCCAGGAAAACCATCCACTCCATGTAGGATGGGGCAGTTTCACAAATCAGCGTTCCATCCATGTCGAAAACGGCAATGCGTTCTTCTGCCGGGATAAAGTCTTTGCTTTTAGGGTTGGTTACGGACTTTACATATTCCACAAGTTTGGCTTTGGACTCAGCCTTTGCATTCCAATATTTAAAGTTCCCATTTTTAGAAACTTTTATTTTTGAAATTTCGTTCCTGGGCAGTGCATACGCAACTACACTTGTAAAGATCAACGAAAAAAACAATAGCCAGATTTTGAGCATGTGATTATCCTTGTGTTTTGTTGAAATTTATAAAGAAATGAAAGCTTTATTTGCCGCAATGGTGACTGCCAAGATAGAAAAAAATATTTGATGGATGTCAACAAAAAATGAGGGCAACGGAATAAACACTAGATACGATTTTTTACAGATAACTTGGACATAACTTAGACATAACTTGGACATTTATTCCTAGAAGATAAGCTCCAGAGCACAGGAATTCGTTCTCGTGCTATACAACAAAAACTTTCAAACCATTCTCCGAAAGCAACTTGTAAGCCACCCACTAAAGTAAAAAATCAAACTTAGAACCGTATTTTTTTCAAGAAAATAATATACATTATTGGATATAATTATTTTTTTACAAAAAGCATTCTTTTACATAGGGTTTGTTACATGAATTTTTTTCCAGAATCTCAAAATACCCCAATGCCACCGCAGCAAGACTTAGACTTTTTTGAACAAGTCATTGGTGCTGCAGAAACATCTTTAAATTACGGGATACTCACAAAAGCAAATGAAATTCCCATCATTTTTGTTTCTGATGAGACAATGAGCGAAGCGTCTCAAAATTTAGTGGAAGCCATGTTCCAAGAAGAGAAAAACAACACGGAATTGTTCGAAAAGTGGCAAAGAGACCATAACTGCCCAGACGCAGAAATATGTGAATACGAAGGATGGCTTAGAGACTATCTCTGGTCAAGGGTTGATTTTTTAGGCTTTTTCGTATCTGACAAAACAATTCGCAGGAACGGACCCGAAGTATGGGTGTGCTATGACAAAATTTGCAAGTACAATTATGACTCAACTGTATGCCGAAACACAACTCTCGAAGTTTTGATTCATGAGCTTGGCCATGCCGTAATGTATAATTCGCTTACGACAGGGATTTTTTCGCTCAACGAATGGGTTGAAGAGCCCTTAGCTAACATGATCGCCCTGAAATATATTTCCACAGCTATGTCCTCTGCACAAACGGATGGAGATCGCCAGGTTCTTCAGGATGCATTAGAATCATCTCGAAGTTCTATGGGAAGACAGAGCCCCAATTACAGGCTCGGATTGAACCTTTTTGATGCAGAACAAAATGGAATTACGTTCAACTGGAAAGAATGGCTCAATTGCAAGAATTACCTAAACCAGAAGAAAAAAGAACTATTAGCATGGCGCGCTTATGTCGAAAAATCAAGACATAGCTATGTAAACCAGGCTCAACTGGATCCGGCAAAACTTTACGCTTTATATCAGGAAATTGTGAAGCCTGTACAGAACGTACAACAAGTATTGCCTCAGGGGAATAATACCGATATGGAAAACGATCTTTCTTCTTTGATCTATTATGTTTACTATGCAGTACGCCATGGTGCAGTCATAGATCCAACCCAGGACTACCATGCCACATTAGCAGCCTATGAGCAGGGAAGCAAGGATCAATACGATGATAGGGATTTTGTAGATTTAGCGAATATAAACAGATCGCAGGAAGAATTCAAAGAGATTTACGACCAAATCGCGAATCAGAACAAAAAACCCGCACAAGTTGCGGTTACTCGACATAATACCACTACACAGATTGTCGTTACTCCACCTGCTGTTAGCTATTTTGAAAAATATCTCAATGGAACCTGCCAAGGGGAAAATACAACTAGAACTTCTGTAGAAGCAACTTATCAGCGTATCCAATCCATTCTGAATGGTAGAACGGAAAACCTGGTTGATGAAAACGGCATTCCTTACACAGTAAATCACCCGTCAAGAACTCGAATGAATGGTCTTGTTGTTGGCCGTGTTCAATCTGGAAAAACCAGAAACTACATTGGTCTTATGCTCAAGGCCTTTGACGAAGGATACAACACAATTATCGTTTTAACAAGCAACAGCGTTGAACTCGCCAGCCAAACAGAAAAACGCATTGCTCGCGAATTTAAAGCTGTTGGAATAAATCAAACCAATAATTTACAAATTGTCAAACATCCAGATGTTGGAAGTGTGCAATGGGCTCCTTCCGCAGATGACGCTTTGCGACAGCATTTTTTATACTGGGGTGTAGTAATAAAAGAATCCGCCAACATGTCAAATTTACAGACATGGCTTAATGGTTGTCATTGTTTGAACAAAATGAGAATCATGCTGATTGACGACGAAGCAGATAACGCCACGCCAAATTCCAATGCTGTTGGTGGACAGCTGTACACTTCAGAACAAATAGATGATATTCTTGACGAACTACGCGATGAAGCGAATGAAGATGTTGCAAACAATGGCGCAAGCCCGCTGACTTTCTTGGTTGATTGGTACGATTATCTTTTACAACTACCCGATGATCACAGAGCAGCAGATCTTTCCACAGATCTCATTGCAGGCGCTGGAGCAAGAGCAAAAGATCAGATGGACAGGCTATTTACCAACACTGAATGGCGAAATGTTGTAGATTTCAATGATGACATTCAGAACGCCATTTATGGATATTACAATGCTAGACGTAACCCTAAATATTCAGAATTTATAAGAATTATACGTTCGATTTTAGAAATCAAGAAAGATAGAAGTGCCATCAATGCAGATATCATTTCCATTGTAGATAAAGCCAATGGTCAAGCAAACTACACGTATGATTTTGAAAAATGCGTATACATTGCATATACAGCAACGCCTTATGCAAACATTTTAAATGAAAATCCCAATGCCACTTCAATTTATCCAGATTTTATTCAGTCTCTTGATAAATCCCCACAATATTTCGGAACATACGAAATTCACGGTTTCCCAAGTAACATTCCCACAGCTCGTTTGCCAATAGTGTATTCCTTGAGTGAAAACCAGATTGAAATAATCAAGAGTATACGAGATGGAAATTTCGATACTAATTCGTGGAATATTTGGGATACAATGAAATCCGCTATTGCGTATTTCGTGTGTACTGCCGCAACACGTCGTCTAAACAGACATAATAATCTGCAGAAATATAACGAATTCCGGCGTGCAATAGACGCCGGAATCGAAGAACCTAGCGAAATTCGAAATTGGCTTTGGACATCCATGCTTGTGAATATTCATCACCAACAAGGAACACACAACATATTAAAGTTAGAACTACAGCAGCACTTAAACCAGCTGATTGCGGATCCTGACTTTGAAAAAATCTGTCATGAAGCATGGGATAATTGTGTCGCAGCATTAAGTTTGAATGACTTCCAAAGCCTTATGCCCAATTATGGAAACGCAAATGATTATCCTACATGGGCTGACTTGTTGCCCCATATTCAATATTTCCAGCGACAGGGGAATGTCCGAGTCATTGTAATGAACTCAGGAGTAGAGCATTCTGACGATGTCAAGATGTATAATTATAAGGATCGTCGTTTCTATGATGACCACGCCTGGATTATTTGTGGGGGCAATAAGATTTCAAGAGGATTAACCCTTCCTGGTCTCACAGTCAGTTACTTTGAACGTTATAACAAGACAATCACGGTTGATACATTGACCCAAATGGGTAGATGGTTCGGCTATCGTAGAGGATACGAACTACTTCCGCGCATTTGGATGCCTCCTAAATGCAATGAGGAAATGAAAAAGATTGCGTTTATCGAAGATCATCTCCACAAAGATATTCGAGAAAATTTCGACAATGGCTATTCTCCTGCAGATCCTGAGCATTACCAAAGGATTTATTCTTGCGGTCGCAAGTTGTCAGGCCGAGTTCAAAGCAAACAAGAACTGGAACACAGAGGCGGTTTGAACTATGCGACAAAATCACTGCCTAAGCAAGTCGCTGATGCTGTTGACGTTCACAACAAAATTCGTAATTTCATTACAAGCCATACGCTAAAACATCGCGATCCCGCTATATATGGGACTTATTCCAAAATACCATTATTTGAAAATGTTGACAGTACAGAAATTGAGAACTTGCTGCAGAATGTGTTGCCATATTATCCCAGCGAGTCTCAAAGATCTTTAAAAGGTTTACTGAGAGATATTCGCGAAAGCGAATCTGAAAGATGGGACGTAGTTGTCGGTACACCTACAGGCAGTACATACCTTCGCTATAACAACGAGGCAACCCCCGTTATTGCAAACGGTTATGATTTTGGCGATTTCGTTGTGAAGGGAGGCTCTCCAGCCTTGGTTCCCGATGCACACGGAGGCCTTAAACCTAGCGTTTTGAGATTGCATATACCATATTATGCAAATATCGAAAGCAGATATCTAGACGAAGCTACTCGTCAAATGGAACCTCTCTACGCCAATACTCCAGAATTGTGGGCTCAAGGCCATCACGTTCCTGAGGGCGTTCGAAACAAATCTGATTCTGACTACATGGCAAGAGTATTCAACATCGCCAGAAAAAAGAATCCTATTTTGCAGTTCTATATCATTCAACCGCAAAATAACATCCCCGGATTACCGGCTAACGTCCCATTGATTTCTTTAGCAGTCTATTGGCCTGACCATTCTCCGGATGTATTTAACGCCTATGTTGTCGGCTACGAAGCTCCCCGCAGAGTCATAACAAAACGACTGATTTGGAGCAAGGTGTCTAGCATACTGCGCAGAAACGGCTTCCCCATGGAAGCTGCAGCATTGCGTAATAGCTTGCTTAGCATCTATCCGACTGCAGCAAACACATACAACACCTGCATTTCTCAGGGAGAAGCCAATGGCTATCCTTACTACAAGATTCCCGGTCGAGACGCTTATGGACATAAAGACTGGTTTGACAAAACTGGATTGACCGACACCGATGTGACAGAATTCATGAGGATGCAGTTCGCTCACGATCTCATGGAATGCTTGCGTACGACAAATAATCATTTAAGCTTTAACCAAGCTTGCGATCTTGTCTTGGTAAATCAGCCAAAATGGAACAACTTGATTCCATTTACCTCCGGCGATTTGCTGCAATTTGTAAATCAGCATCCAGAACTCCATATTGTTGGGCAAGCTCAAGGCGCTGCTAATGTATTTTGGTTTGCATAGGAGAATTTATGCCATTAACATTTGAGGAACTTGAAGATTACCGCAATGAGTTTGCCTACAGAATCCAGCTCGGCGTACAGGACGGAACAACCAGAACATGGGAATTTGCAAATGACATTTACCTGTTTTGCAACATCAATGCCGCAGGAGCCGCAATCCCCTATGCAGGTAACTCTAGAAACTTTGTAAGAAGGTTGAAGAGTTTCAGTCTAAAGATCGAACAGGAACTTTTAACCGAAAATGGAGTTGTTCCAGGCCCTTTCATCACATTCTCTGCAGATCCAAGCGAAGTTAACCTTTTGGACGATCTCAAGGCCGGTGCATTCATCGATCTCATACTTCGCTTTGTTGATCCCGACATGCGTCAACATTTTTCTACTGATCCAGAAAGTTGTTTTAAGGCACTTGCAGAATTATTTGGAAATAAGTACTCAGAAGTTCCTGCATATTCGTTGCTTGCCGAATTACAATTAGCCGAAATGCTTATGCAACACGGTAAATTGACCGATGTCAATGCGCAATGGCTCGGCGTAGAAGGAAATGTTCATGACTTTGAATTGGATACGTGCAGTATTGAGGTAAAGTCAACCAAAAATCGAGCCGACGAACTTGTTGTTTCGTCACAATACCAGTTAAGGAAAACCAACAACAAACCTTTGTATGTTGCGTTTTTCAAGTATGAATTCACCGGCAACGAATCCATCGAATCCGTCATGAGCAACCATGCCCAAAATACACCTGAGTATGTGGCATTAATGGCAAAATTGAGTGAAAAGGGAATTGAACCCGGAGACATTCAATGGCAACAGAGATTCCATCAAATTCAGGAGGTTCGTTTTTACGAGGTGGATGCGAATTTCCCGAAAATTACAGAAAATGATTTTACCACGGGCCAGTTCCCTAAGGGGATTGATAAAATCGTTTACCACGTTAATTTGAACAATATTAACTACATTACGCTGGCGGATTTGCTGCAACGCATTTAGTTGAGGTTTGTATATGGAACAGGAACGCAAGTTAAAATTGGAACTCACATGGGTTAATAAGGATAAACCCTTAAAATTGGAAACACGCTTACTTATTGAAGATGAAAGTAAGTCATATCATGCCTGCGCTAAGCACGGTGTTAATGATCAGTTTGAAAACATGTTGATCCATGGAGACAATTTACTTGCGTTGAAGGCTTTATTGCCCAAATATCGCGGTTTAGTCAAGTGTATTTACATTGATCCTCCATACAACACAGGAGCAGCATTCGAACATTACAACGACAACATGGAGCATTCTAAGTGGCTATCTTTAATGAGATCTAGACTAGATCTTTTGAAAGAGCTGTTAACCGACGATGGGAGTATTTGGATAAGTATTGACGATGATGAAGGCCACTATTTAAAGGTTTTATGTGACGAAATATTTGGAAGAAATAACTTCGTAAATACTTGCATATGGCAAAAAAAGGGGACTAGAAGTAACGACGCTAGATGGTTTTCTGACAACCACGATTTTATTCTTGTATACGCGAAAAATAAACTAAATTGGAAAATGTCTTTGTTGCCTAGACCTGAAGATAGTACTAATGGATACTCGAATCCTGATAATGATCCTCGCGGAATATGGGCCTCTGGTCCCTGTCATGCAAAAACCCCGAATGCAAAAGATATATACGAAATAACAACACCATCAGGAAAAAAAATCATGCCTCCATCAGGAACGAGTTGGCGCTTCTCTAAAGAAAGGTTTGCAGAATTAATTGAAGATAATCGTATTTGGTTTGGAGAAAAAGGAAACAACGTTCCTCGTTATAAAAGATTTTTCACCGAGGTAAAAGAAGGCTTTGTACCCACAACACTTTGGTTCAGGGATGAAGTAGGAGACAACCAAGAAGCAAAAAAGGAAGCTAAAACCTTCAATTCAGAATCAGTATTCGCCACTCCAAAGCCAGAACGTTTGATACATCGAATTTTAACACTTGCTACAAAACCAGGTGATTTAATTCTTGATTCATTCCTAGGATCAGGAACCACTGCTGCCGTAGCCCATAAAATGGGTCGACGTTGGATTGGAATTGAGATGGGTGATCACGCCTATACCCATTGCAAGACTCGACTTGATAAGGTGATTGCAGGTGAAGACAATGGAGGTATAACCAAGGAAATAAATTGGAAAGGCGGGGGTGGCTATAGATTCTATGAATTAGCCCCTTCCTTACTAAAAAATGTTCCCTACAAAGTCGGTGACACAGAAATAATCATTCCAGTTATTGATGAGGAAAAGTTTGACGCAGTACGTTTGGCTCAAGCTGTTTGCGTCAACGTAGGTTACACATATTCTCCTAGTAAATCAGAATATTTTATTCACGGTAAATCCACCGAGAATGCATTTATCTACGTAACCACAGATTACATGACCGAAGAACACCTGAATAGCATCAGCAATGCTCTTGGAGATAGAAGTCTTCTCATTTGCTGTACCGGGGCTGATACCATTCCTTCAAATTGCAAAAACATCTCCGTCAAAACGATTCCTGCGGCACTTCTGGAATCCTGTGAGTGGGGCAAGGACAATTATAGTCTAAATGTTCAAAATCTTCCCGAAATTATCGATGATGATTTAGACTTGTTTGATGACGTGGAGGCATAAAAATGGATTTCTTCAATTCGGAAGCCAGAGACATCGCCAACAAACTTAGCCTTCGTTTACCCCAGCAAGAAGCCTTAAATCGTTTAGCTATCGCTATTGACGGGACTACTTTGCAAAAAGATGCTGATACAAATGCACAGTTGCAACAGATCAACTATACGTTAGCAAAAAATCAGGTAAAATCATCCTTAAAAAAGTTTGATAGGAATTTTTGTTCTTTCACCTTTGATATAGCCACCGGTGTCGGCAAGACCCGCCTTATGGGAGCTTTTGTCGCTTATTTGTATCGCAAATATGGCTATAAAAATTTCCTAATCATAGCCCCAAGTATAACCATTTACAACAAGCTGATGCAAGACTTTGCTGGCGGTAGTAAATACGTCTTTAAAGGGCTAGAAGACATTGCCATGAATCCGCCAGCAATCATTAGCGGGGACAATTACGAGCGTTCCGAAAATCTCACCAAAATGGCGGGAGACTCATTCACAGTCAATGTATTCAACATTGACAAATTGAATGAAAAGCAGGGGAAGCAACATCTTGACAAAGATGATCCAGAATACGGGAAATCAAAGCTTCATCGTCAAAACGAATATCTGGGAGATACTTTTTTCAACGTTCTCTCTCAAAAAGAAGATCTTGTCGTAATCATGGATGAAGCCCATCATTATCGTGATGGAGCTGCCATGAAAACTATTGAAGCAATCAAACCCATTTTAGGTATTGAACTTACAGCAACCCCCAAAGAAAAAACAAATAACATTCTCTATCACTATCAGCTTCCGGAAGCTATCAAAGATAAATTTGTCAAGCGTCCGGTTTTGATTGGACGTAGAAATTTCAATGCAGCCAATTTTGATGATGATGGTTTGGATCACTACGATCTGCAAGAAGCAGAAATTGTTCACAGCATAGTAAAGCAAGAACTAGAGGTTTACGCATACAACAATCAAGTTCGCAAAGTAAAACCATTTGTTTTTGTAATTGCCAGCGACATTGACCATGCAAAAAAACTGCAACAGTACTTGGAATCAGATGCCTTTTTCGAAGGTAAATATAAAGGCAAGGTCTTGCAAATTGACTCAAAGTCTAAAACAGATGATAAAATTCAGGCTTTGCTAAATCTCGAAAACGAGTACAACCAAATTGAATTTGTGATTCATGTAAGTATGCTTGGCGAAGGTTGGGATGTTACAAACCTTTACACCATCGTACCATTACGTGCCGCAAACTCAAAGACGCTCGTTATGCAGTCTATTGGCCGCGGGCTTCGATTGCCTTACGGTACAGTGGTTGGAGAAGCTGCGGTAGATAATTTAAATATCATTGCTCACAAGAATTTTGAAACAGTTCTTGACGATGTGAATAACGAACTAGGGAAAATTGAGGCTCGTTATCTTGACGAAGAAATTCCTGGTCTGGGAGAAAATCAGCCCGCAGAAGGTCTTCGAAAAGTCCCTGTAAAGTGCACTCCCAAAATTGTTCCCGGCGCAAATGCAAAACCCGCAAATATCCCTGCAACGACTCCAGCAGGTACTGACGTTTCTATTCCTCAATCTCCTACAAATGCCACCGTACCAACAACCTCAGCAACACAGCCTGCTAGCAACAACGGAATGGCAACTGTAGCAGTCGTCCCCCCAAGCTCTTTGCCGCCGACATCTCCGAATGTACCTATAGCAAAGCCTGTTGCACAAACACAACCAGATTTGTTCACGCCTACTCCAAGCATTCAAATTGATATTCCCAAGGTGTATTTGGTTCCCACACGCAAATCTGTATGCCGTTTGGAAACCTTCCTGCTGAATGAGGAGCCATTCAAGCAATTGAACGCCGTAGATAATAAAATTGTTGTAAAGGATGCTTTAACGAAAAGAGAAATTGCTTACCTTAAGGGCGTAAATCTCAGCAACGATGATTATAACGAAAACGAATTCATAAAAATATTGAACCATTCAATGCAGCGTGAATCCGAATTGGCTTATTCTTCAAATATATTAGTGATTCTTGATGTCATTAAACAGGTCAACAACTGCTTAAAAAATAAGGTCGCACAACCAGCAAATGTGATCCGTAATAATTACAGACGAATTGTTGACATTACAAAAAACCAGCTACTCTTGCATAAAAAGGTAAACTCTGCAACATTCGAATATAAATCAGTTCCTGGCAGCCTCCAACTGTCTGAAGTTATGGTAATGATGAGTGCCAGAGATACCATTCGTTGCTACACCACCAAATTGCAAACCGGAGAAAAATCACAAATCAAGTCTATGGTATTTAACGGATTCACAAAATGTCTGTATGATAACCAGAAATTTGATAGCAATCCTGAACTTGAATTTTCTCGGTGTCTTGAGAACGATACTTCGGTAAAAGCCTGGTTCCGAGGTTCCAGTTCAACTTTCAAGATCCCTTGCAACTTCCAAGACAATTATATCCCAGATTTTGTGGTTCAAACGAAAGACTGTAGTTATGTCATTGAGGTCAAGGCGAAAAATAAAGTTAATGATCCTGACGTCGTAAATAAAGCAAAGGCTGCACAAAGTTGGTGCACTCATGCATCTTTACTTGGAAAGCCCTGGAAATACTATCTCATTAGTGAAGATGACATTTCTGGCATTGAAAATCTTTCACTTAGTGGTGTAATTGCACATGCAGTACATTTCTCTGCAGGAATTGCAAATTAGATCTGTTTAAAGAAATTTTCTCAGTGATTTCCTATGTGTTGAGATCTAAATAACAGTGTTGTCTACTAAAATAAGAAAGCTCTTTTTAGTAGACAACATGAACAAAACATTGCCATATTTGCAATGGCAAACAAACAAAATCCACCCTTGCTAAGAGTGGACTTCGTTTAAGAATTCTTGCCGTTAGCCTTTTTGCGCAAGCAACGCTTCAAGTTCCTTGATGCGGGCATCCTTGGCCGCGGAATCTGCAACAAACTTGGCAATTTCAGCATCCTTGGCCACAGACTCTGCCTGCAACTTGGCGATGGTTGTCTCATGCCTCTTGAGTCCCTCTTCAAGGCCCTCCTGATGCGCGAGAACAATGCGCCCAATCTGTTCGTCGATACTCATTGTACAAGCCACTTGCGCCTCCAAAAGTTCCTTGTCCTTGCCAGGGTCAACCGTGATGCGAGCGACCGCATCGTCAAGCACGCGATCGTTAAAAGTTGGGAGTTTGTCGCTGCTCCCGGCATGCTTCAGCAGGTAGAGCCACTTGTCTTCAATGGTTTCAAGTTCGTCTGCCGTCTTCGTGAAGTTGACCAGATCGATAATAATATACTTAATTTTTTCAGTCACCGGACGCGGCGAATTCTTTGCAATCGAATTTTCGCTGTAGATGCGCCAAGCATCGCGGTAATTTTCGTCCAAGTTGATCGGGAAATTGCAAATCCAGACTGCGAACACGAATGGGATTTCGTAGCGGCGTTTTTCGCGCTCGGCTACGTCCTCCGGGTCATTTGACGGATACATCTTCTTGATTTCTGCATCAAAGGCTTTCTTTTCAATGCAGAGGAACGCGCTCTCCTGCAAGATTACACGTTCCACGAACGGCCGGACTGAACACTTCTGCATCTCGATGTCGATACTTTTTCCGGATTGCGTTTGCGCGTTGATGTCGAGCCGCAAGCGAAGCAAATCCATCGCGTGAACATCAAACTCTGAGTCCTTGAAAATCACGCTCTTGATTTCATCGTCCGAGTGCAGGATCGCATTCAAAAAACTCACCATCGCAACCTCGTTTTTCAGCAGACGCTTGAAGCCCGGGTCGAGCGTCACGTCAAGGTACTTTGCGCTGCTGTACTTTTTTAAAAGTTCCTGCTTTCTAGCCTGTTCGTAGTCAAGGGAAACGCCAAGCGTCTGCAAGGCCCCTTCAATTTCATATTCTTCTTTTGTCATTGCATTCTATTGCGAGCCGCCGGCAGAATTGCCGAACGGGGCTAGGCGCAAGTCCACCTAACCGTATATAGAAACGCTTTTTTCGCAATTTCGTGCACAAGTTTTTTGTAAAATTTTTGAGACGGTAAAAATTTATCACAGTCCTAGATTGCTTCACTTCGTTCGCAATGACAAGTAACAACATTCACAATGACAAGCAGCAACGCTTGCAATGATAAACTAAACTTTCACGTTCCCTGTTCTAGATTATCACTTTATTTTTTACTTATATTTCAAATTGCGCTTTTTTGCCGAGAGACCCTTATGAAATCTAAAATCGTTTTTGCTATTGCCGCACTATGCGCCACAAGTTCATTTGCCGACATCACAGTCTCTGTAGACGCAAACGCCGGTGTAAAAAAGATTTCCCCATACATTTATGGCAGGAACATTGATGTTCTAGTCGATACATCAAGCAAAATCACTGAAAGCGAACAAGATTTTATAAACAAGACACTTGAAGCAGGCATCCACATGATGCGTGCAAACACAGGCAACAATGCTACACGATACAACTGGCGAAAAAAGCTGACAGTTCACCCAGACTGGTACAATAACGTGAACCCTCACGATTGGGATATCACCGCACAAAAGATTCAAAAGAACCTGCCTGGCGTAGACGCCATGTACGCCTTCCAGCTCACAGGCTATGCAGCAAAAACAAATGCGTACAATTTTGCCGATTGGGATTTTTACATCAATCACAACAAGACATGGGCAACAGCGACACTCAACCTTGCAGGTGGCGGCGAAGTTGCAGAAGACGGCAAGACTCTTGTAAAGGCAGGCGATTACAGCCTATATAATGAAGCATGGCCAGCCGATTCTACCGTAGGAATCATTGATCACTGGAAAACAGATTTAAAATATGACATGTCCAGATTCAAGTATTGGAGCATGGACAATGAAATGGAAATCTGGGCAAACACGCATAGCGATTTGCCTTTGGACTTGACTGGCGATTTTTTAGTAGAACGCTACATTGATGTTGCATTAAAAGCTCGTGAAGCATGGCCAGACGTAAAATTGACAGGCCCCGTAGCCGCAAATGAATGGTACTGGTGCTCCATTTCTTACGGCGATGGGAAATCCGGCCGCATAAAAAAAGACGCAACTGGAGAAAGCCGCGATTACTGTTGGCTTGAATACTTTATCAAGAAAGTTGCAGAAGCCCAAAAGACAACTGGGAAACGCTTGATTGATGTTTTTGACATACACTGGTACCCTGAAGAAAAAACATACGAAGACCAGGTAAACTGGCATCGCGTATTCTTTGACACAAACTACGTGTACCCAGGAGCAAACAGCATCAAGCAGGTAAATGGCGGCTGGGATGAATCCATTAAAAAGGAATTTATTTTCAAGCGCATTAACGACTGGCTCGACAAGTATTTTGGGGAAGGTCATGGTATCACGCTAGCCCTAACCGAAACAACTCTCGGCAAAACCGACGACGCAATGACAACCGCCCTAATTTATGCTTCATGGCTTGGCACATTCATGGACAACGGCGTTGAAATATTTACTCCGTGGACATGGCACCCGGGCATGTACGAAACAGTACACTTGTTCAGCCGTTACGGGCACAAAAACCGCATAGCTTCTGTTTCTAGCAATGATTCCATAGTTTCGGCATATTCCTCCATTACCGATAAGCAAGATTCAATGACTGTAATTTTGGTGAACCGCTCCGAAAAGGAATCTCAAAAAATTTCCCTTGACATTACAGACTTTAAGCTCCAAGATGGCAATGCCTACACACTATCGCTTTCAAAGCTTAACGGAGAAACATTTGAATCCCATGCTGTAAATGCGCTACAGCAAGGCTTTGCAACAGTCGCAGACAACAAGGTTTCTTTGGAAGTTCCGGCAAAATCCATTACCGCTGTAATTCTTGCAAACGTTGAAGCCACAGCCCTTCCACAAACTGCAGTAAAGCCAAATACAAAACTTTACAACATCAACAAGGAATTATTCCTAGACAACTCAAAAGGCAACATTACTTCCGTAGTTTTGCTTAACAGCCTCGGTCAAAAAATCGCCTTCTGGAATGCACCAACAAAGGGGCAAGTAAAGCTCTCTTCAAAAGCGATTTCAAGAGGGACATACATTGCAAATATTCACACAGCGCAAGGTGTAGAAAGCCAAAAGATTTTCATTCCTTAATACTACTATTACGTTTTGAAGTCCTCCAAGCCCAGCTTTCCTTTTTTGAAAAATATGATATATAAAAAAGAAAAAAGGAAATTTTATGGCTACAGTCATTTATTCAAACATGGGCGATACCGACACTAAAGTTCTTGAAGGTATCTGGCAGAACATTCCAAACATCAATGTTGTCGAGATCAAAAGAAATACAATAAACGCAAGGGAACTCGTAAACGAGGCAATAAAAAAAGAAGACGATCTTCTGATTTTCACAGGACACGGCCTGCCGGGAGGCCTATTAAATTCCAGTTCCCACGGAGGCACATTCCTACTGGACTCTCGAAATGTTCAGCTTGTGCATGCTAAAAAAATTATTGGCGTTTGGTGCTACGCCTCTAGCTTTGCCGAGTACACGCATCTTAAAGGATTTTTCTCTTCCATGTTCATAAGCAATGCTGGCGAAGCACGGGCAAACAACTGCTACCGTTCTAAAAGCAACACAATCACCGAACAGGAAATTCTGTTCTGTGAACGGCTGAACAAGCTTATTCTAACTGAAACCCCTATGGACAAGTGGGTGCAAAATTTGAAAGACCAGGCCGATATGAACATCGACATTGTCAACTTCAATTACAACGGCCTTAGATACTTTTCGTAAAAATTCCACTTGCTTCTCCTTTTTTCAAACTGCTACATAAAAGGCAGAGCTTCGCGATTTTGCGAAGCCAAAAAAGGAGGTTTCCATGAAATCATCGGATAGCATTATTGCAGGAATCCTGTTCTTTGCCTTAATTGCAGGGCTTCTGATTTTTGCATAAAAGAAAGGACCTTTTTAAAGGCCCTTTTTGCTACTCATCATTTATTATTCGTCATTTTCCGGGTTCAGCAGGTTCTCATCAACAACCCATTCCCAGGCGTTAGCTGCCGCCTGCATTTTTCTTAGCAATCCTTCATTTTGCTCATTCAGCTTTTTGCCACGAACAAATCTTTCGCCAATGCTTGATTTGTCTTCCACGACATCAAACGTTGATTCTGCGGCAAGTTCATTGTCATCAATCAAGGCGTAATACGAAGTACTGTCGGTAAAGAGCGCAACTTCGCCAAGGCGGAATGCCATCACACGCTTTTCAGCATCTGTAGCGGCTTCACGGAGCAAGCTCTTGCCAGGGAAATTATTCGTCACATCAAGCTTCAACAGGTCCAAAAGTGTGGGGGCAATGTCTGTTTGCGATACCATACGCAAGTCCACCTTGCCGCTATCAATGCCAGGGCCCGCAATAACCATTGGAATCCAGACAAAACCAGGGTGGATGCCCGTACCGTATTCAAGGTTCTGAGCCTGTGTCGGGTAGGAATGGTCACCGGCAAGTACAAACACAGTGTTGTTTGCTCGTTCACCCTTACGGACTTCATCGAGAATAATCCCAACAGCACTATCCATATAGGCGAGCACCTGTTCATAACGCTCTGCCGGAGATTTCCCGGTTTGGTCATAGCCTTCTGGCAACGTGAACGGCACATGCATATTCGTGCTCATCCAGTTGAAGAACAAAGGTTTATCCTTGGGGCGTTCGCGGTACAATTCAACAAAACGGTCAGAAATAGAAACATCGCTTACACGGTCAGAATTGAACTCGCTAAAGTCATACCATTTTTCAAACCACGGCGTAAGATTGTCAAAGCTTGGGTTTGTAGCAGTTACAAGTTCACGATGGTAACCTGCATGCTTCAAGATCCCTGGGAGTGAACGCAAGTGCGTACCGGCACGTTCCGAAAGGAACGACTTGCTTGGGTGCGACCATATACCAGTCTGCATTCCAAGGAAACCTTCTACAGATGGGTAACCGACACTATAGGCGCGCGGGTAATAAATGCCAGATTTCGCAAGGCCGCAAAGGTTCGGCATAAGCTTGCACATATCTTCATTCCTAAAGTCTGCTGTCCAGCCTCGGAACGTTTCAATGGTCAAGTAGATAATATCCGGTCTTTGTTCAAGTGGCAGGTTTTCAAAATTCTTGAAGCTTTCCGCCTCGTTACTTGCCTTGTGGAAAAACGGATATTTTTCGTTCGGATTGCCACCCAAAAATTCAATACCGGCCTTATAATCCGAAGGTTCTGTCATGTGCGAAAACACGTTTGCAATTTCAGAACCAATGTGATAAAATTCCGGGGCAACTCGCTTAAAATCTTGACGGCTGTAACCTGTTACACTTGCAAATGAAATTCCAAAAATTGTTGCAACGCCAAGTGCTATCGGGAACGCCTTATTAAAATTCCTTGGCGCCTTGAGCTTTTTGCCAAACTTAAAGAGAGCAAACCAGCTCGCGACAATAAAGACAAGCGCACCAACAATGGAAAGCATAAAGTGGCCAATGCCGCCCAAAAAGATTCTACCAACAAGCCCTGGTTCCGACACTGCATTGGAATAAGTAATGAAGTACGAAATAGTCAGGTGCTGACCCATCCAGCGCATCAGTTCATCACTGCCACCGCTCAAGGCAAGGTAAAGAGCACCAAGTACAAGAGCTACAATCTTGAAAACCTTTTCTCGCTTAGGGAAAATCTTTGCAAGCAAAAACACCAGAAGCGAAATGCATGCTATGTAACCGAGGTCTGCAATTATCGCATAAGGCAAGTAATGTCCAACGTTTGGAACGTAGCTGCCGCCGCCCGGCATGTCGGCAAAGTAAAGGATGCAAAGCTGGTACAGGCGACCAACAAAAATCGAGGCAAAGTAAAATAAGAAAGACATGGCAATTAACAGTTAATGATTAATAATGAACAATTAATGTTAAAGTAAAATAGAAAATTCAGAAATTGGAATGCAGAAAGCAGGAATGAGGTCGCACCTTCGGTGCTTTGAGGTATGGGGTCGGCGCTCCCGCGCCTAGAGGAAATGCTGTAGTCAGTCGGCTGTCGTCAGAAATTGTAATTTCCTATGTCAT
>DCGZ01000171.1:24264-24618 GCA_002314675.1 Fibrobacter sp. UBA1765
TTTAAGATGCAAGAGCCAGATGCAAAATACAAGAATGCGCCCGAAATGAGCCAAACGAATTGAGCTTGCTCAAATTCACTTGGCGAATGAGTAGCCTCTATGGCGAAGTCATGAAACCAGAAACAGGAGGTTTGTAACTTATCGTGTCTTTGCGAGCGTAGCGCGGCAACCTAGGACAGTTTACAATGAATGTTCTGGATTACTTCGCGTTGCTCGTAATGACAATTTAAGATGCCAGATGCAAGAAAGATGACAGGAGTCAGTGACAGGAATCAGGAATTATAACTTACCATGTCATGGCGAGCAAAGCGCGGCCATCCAGCAAAGGTAATGAGGTACGCACCTTCGGTGCTT
>DCGZ01000171.1:24769-60612 GCA_002314675.1 Fibrobacter sp. UBA1765
TCTAGATGCGAAGCATCGACCTCAAAGCGAAGCGACCCCATACCTAAACAGGAAATTGGCTGGTCCCTCTCGTCTCTCGTCTGTAGGCACGTAGTGCCGTTCTCTCGTCTAACAACCAGCCACTAAATCCTAGATCCTAAAACCTAAACGTCCAATTATTACTTATCTTTGTAACCAAACAACATCTAGAAGCAAAAACCTGAAAGCCTAGTTTACAGACTTCCGATTTCAGCTTCCGCTTAAATTCTGAGGTTCCAATGAGAGTTCTCGTTCTTAATTGCGGCAGTTCCTCTGTAAAGTTTGCCGTAATCGATACAAAAACAAAAGAAGCCCTTTCTAGCGGTCTTGTAGAAAACATTGGCGTTAACGGCCATTTCAAGGGCAAGGGCCCTGTAGACAAGCAAGACTACAACTTTGACTGCCCGACCCACGCAGAAGCGGTTGCTGCAGTGCAAAAGTACCTTGGCGACCAAAACCTTATCGAAGGCATCGAAGCTATCGGACATCGCGTTGTGCATGGCGGCAAGTACATCAAGAGCGAAGTTGTCACTCAGGAAGTTATCGACTATATCCGCAGCATCACCCTGTTCGCACCTCTCCATGAACCAGCACACGCAACCGGCATGGAATGCGCAACAAAGTTCTTCCCGGGCCTCCCGCAGGTCGCTGTTTTCGACACAGCCTTCCACCAGACAATGCCGCGCAAGGCTTACCTCTACGGCATTCCTTACAAGTTCTACGAAGAAGACAAGATCCGTCGCTACGGCGCTCACGGCACTAGCCACCGCTTTGTAACTGCAGAAGCTTGCAAGATCCTTGGCACAAAGCCAGAAGAAACATGCCTCATTACCGCTCACCTCGGTAACGGCTCCAGCTGCTCCGCAATTTTGAATGGCCAGTGCGTAGATACGACCATGGGCTTTACACCGCTCGAAGGCCTTATCATGGGTACCCGTTCCGGCTCCATCGACCCGGCAATCCTTTTCTACATCAGCAAGAAGTACGGTTACGACATCGACCGCCTCGACAAGATGGTAAACAAGGAATCCGGCTTGCTCGGCCTTTCTGGACTTTCTAACGACATGCGCACATTGACACAGGCCGCAAGCGAGGGCCACGTTGGTGCTCAGATTGCACTTGAAACATTCGCATACAAGCTCACCCGTGAAATCGGCGGCATCGCAATGGCACTCCCACGCATCGACGCTCTCGTGTTCACGGGCGGCATTGGCGAAAACAGCATGCTCGTTCGCAAGATGGCAATGGACAACCTGAAGATTCTTGGCTACCAGATCGACGAAGACCGCAACAACAAGAGCGGCAAGGAATCTGGCCACGTAATCAGCAAGGACGGCACTCCAAAGGCTCTCGTCGTTGCAACGAACGAAGAACTTCTCATTGCGCTCGACACCGAAGCAATGACTGCAAAGTAATTCCCGTAATTACGCAAGCGCCCTCTGCAAAAGCAGAGGGCTTTCTTGTTACAGCAAAAAGGCTTCGCATTTGCGAAGCCTTTTGTTCAAGCTCTTAAAAGCTTACTTAACAGTCTTCTTGTTAAGCATCCATGTCTGCTTGTTCACGCGAAGGATCGCGTTGCCAGAAGTCTTCTGCATAACCGCACGGACTTCGGATTCGCTTGCAGGCAAGGTCTTTGTCCACATCACGCGGCCCTGCATGTCAAAGATTGCAACTGTACCGCGGCTTGCAACGATAGCACTTTGCCATGTAGCCTTCGGGGCAGCAACAACGCTATTGATTGCAGACGGCTTTTCACCGACAAAGAATGCAACCTTGGAAAGGGAGCTGTCGCCTGCGGCATCGTATGCGGCAATGATAATGCGGTACGGAGTACCTTCCTTAAGCTTGGTTGCATTAACCGGGGTAACGACAAGCGTATCGCCAACGATTTCTGCTTCCATGGAAGAATGTGCAAAGTTGATCTTGAATGTTACAGAATCGCCTTCATCTTCATCAACAAACATCTTGCTCAAGTCATACTTGTACGGCCAGGAAGCTGCAAGAGTATCAACATAGATGGAGTCTTCAACAAACTGAGGTCTCGGCGGATCGTTCTTGTTCAAGATCGTTACGTGAATCTTGAGGCTAGAAGCATTCTTGTTTACATCAGTTGCAGTCACTGTTACATACGCATCACCAATAGAATCCTTGACAGAAGCAAGGGTCAATGTGGTAGTATTCATTGTAACCTTGAGCTTTCCATCATCGCTCTTTGCGGTATAGGTCATCTTGTCGCCTTCAGGATCTTCGAACCAGGTGCCAAAGACCTTGGAAGTGTAGATGATGTTCTTTACGAATTCTTCTTCAACGGTAGTGTCAAGGGTAGCAACGTCAACAACAACCTTTGGAGGATCGTTAACATCCTTGACGGTAACGGTTACTGTAGCCGGGGCAGATTCAACCTTGCCGCAAAGTACATGGTATGTAAAGGTATCTTCACCGACAAAACCTTCTTCAGGAATGTAAGTGAAGGAACCATCGATATCAAGTTCTACAGAACCGTGCAAAGGCTTTGTTTCAAGTTCAGCAACGAGAGCTGCGCTGGCATCTTCTTCTGGAGCCTTGTCGTTTACGAGAACGCCCTTCTTGGCATCAACGACAAGAGTATCGCGTTCATTGACTTCATAGGAATCGTTATTAGCCTTTGCCGGATCAATCACAGAAGCGATATCGACATAGAACGAAACACCCGCTGTATCCTTGCCATCTGTAGCATAGAGAGTTACCGAAGCAAGTCCATTTGCATCTTCAACCGGAGTAAGTTCCACATAGTAGCTAGAACCCAACACTGTCAATTCTGCATTGATAAGCTTATTTGTCTTTACGCCATAAGTAAGCTTGTCGCCATCCGGATCTTCAAAAGTAATGTTTGTCGTTGGAATCTTGACAGTAACAGCTTCTGCAAAATCCTCTTCAACCTTGATTGTATCCTTGATAAAGGAAGAATCCTTTACAACAATCGTTGGAGCATCGTTCACATTTTCAACAACGATTGTTACAATAGCTTCCTTACTGGTAAGGCCGCCTTCCTTGGTTTCGGTCAATGTGTAAGTCCAGGAATCGGTACCATAGAAATCAGCTTCCGGAGTGTAGGTAAAGGAGCCGTCTTCTTCATCAACAACAAGTGTTCCGTGGCTCGGGTCACCAGTCTTTGTCATTGTGAACAAGTCGCCATCAACATCAAAGTCGTTTACAAGCACACCAGTCTTGTAATCAACCTTGAGAACAGCGTCTTCCTTGACCTTGTAGGCATCACCGACTGCGGTCGGCGCATTTTCTTCATCCTCAGTCGTTACAACAACGGTGTAAGAAACAGACTTCTTGGTAGGGTCAGTTGCTGTGATGGTAATGATAGCTTCGCCAACGGTATTTGCCTTTGGAACAAACACAAGTTCATCATCAAGGGAGAATGTTGTACCGGCATTTTCCAATGCAATAGTGCCAGCTACTACGTTCTTGACAGAAACTGTAATTGCAAGATCGTCGCCATCGGCATCTTCAAACATTTCGGACATCTTGTAAGAAAGCTTTTCAGATTCCTTGACAGCTACGGCAGGCTCCACTTCAGACTTGTACGGTTCCAAAAGTTCCGGAGCGTAAGTTACGCATTCGTCTGCAAGAATGAAGGAAGCAAGTTCAACCGTGTTTGTAGAGCTTGCCTTAGCGTGCGTATTCTTATAGCCGAATTGAACGCCAAGCTGAGAAGCTGCACTCCATGCAACAACCTTTGTGCCCTTCCATCCTTGTGCAAGGTCGGCAAATGCAATAAACGTTTTCTTGTAGCTAGCGGCGGCAGCAATTTCTGCACCATAGTAGTTGTCATCAGTAATATTAGACTGCTTAAAATCTACACGGAACGGCTGTTCAGCCTTATAGGTAAGGCACACACCCTTGTAGCTTGCAAGTGCCTTCCAAGTATCAGGATTCTGCTTCCAGCCAAAGCCATAGCCGGCACCATTGCTAGCCGTACCTGCCTTGGCGGTAAAGTCAATAACTTTTACCCCATTGACATTCGTTGTATCAATGGAAGCTCCCGTACCATAATCAAAGGTAAATGAATAGGCCGGGGCCATATCCGGTTCTGCATCGCGGTCCCAAACGACGGTGGTTGCAGCCATAGACAAGCTGCTAAGTGCAGCTAATGCTAAGCCAAAAATCTTCTTATTCATATTCGACTCCTTCCTAAAGAATCACTATTTAGTAACAAAATAGTAAGAAACTAAAAAACGAGCAAGTAAAATCTATAGAACTTGCTGATTTACGCCGCGATTTGTCTATTTTAGGGTCAAAAGTATAACGGCAAACCAAATAGTACACAAACAAGCACTTTATGGATTTTAAGACTTTACCGGATTTTTTAAAGACCGCGCCCAAAAACGCTAAAATCACATTCCTCATAAGGCATGCAGAACGCAGGCATATTTTGCCAGAAGATGCAGACAATGGCGCACACGTTCCGATTACCGAAAATGGTGCGCAAGCGGCATTTAAGGCAGGTTCGTTATTTCCCCAAAATGGTCCAGCGAATTACGTGGCAAGCCCAGTGTTTCGATGCAGGCAAACTGCAGCAAAAATTGCCCAGGGGCGTGGCGATACAAAATTCGACGATCCGGAATTTATAATCCACGAACAAAAGCTTGCGGAATTTTTTGTCAAGGACTATGACGCTTACCTAAAGACCTTAGAAGATGGCTTTTACGAAGGCATTTGCGAGTATCTAAAAAATGGAAGCCATGCAGCCTACAAGGGCCTTGAAGAAGGCTCCCTAGAAATGCTCGAACTTGTCAAAAAATATTCCACAGAGAACTTGAACTTTGCGGTAACGCACGACGCCTGGATTGTACCCTGTCTAAAATATTTTTGTGGCATTGAATGCACTCCGCAAAAGTGGCTGAACTTTATGAGCGGAATCGCATTCATTTTTGAAGGGGATTCCTATAAGGCGGAGCCAGTCACATTCATGGATTCAGGCTTCTTGATATTCGGTGGGCGATAAAGTTTTTATCTTTTTAGCCATGCCTAAATCTGCATACTTCCCCGCTATTGATGGACTGCGCCTGCTTGCGTCCTTGAACATCGTATTTTTGCACCTTGCAAGTTCAAGCGCATTCACCTATGCCGATAAATATACATGGTTAAAGCCGATCGTGAGCGGTCCTGCATTTTCTGCAGGCTTGTTCTTTGTGCTCGCAGGTTTTTTGTTTGCATCCAAGTTCGACGACCCGGAACGCAAAATGCCTCTCGTGCCGTTCATGTTCAGCCGCATCGCAAAACTCTACAGGCTGCACTTTATATGCACAATATTAATGTTCGTTGCCGTGCTCTTCAAGTTCAGCGGCCTGCACGGCGTACCAGATAGTTTTGCCGATCTTTGGCAGGGCATTGTAAACGGCTTCAACGGAATGCAGAACCCCATCCGCAGCCTGCTTTTGCACCTGTCGCTTCTGTGGTCGCTCGTACCCGAACTCGGCATGAAGCTGAACGAACCTTCATGGGCTCTCACGGGATTCTTCATTTGCTATGCGTTCACACCGGCAGCAGCAAAATTCTTCTACAAGATAAAAAACGTAAAACTCCTCTGGCTTCTTTTTGCCATATCGTTTATACCGTGCATTATTCAAGGTTTACTCTTTGGCTGCACCGATTTGTATTCCGGCGATTACGGGATACGCTTCAGGTATTACCACATGTTCCCGGCAATGCACCTGTGCGAATATTTTTTCGGCATGATCATCTTCAGGCTCTACCAGGAACGCCAATTTGCATTTTTAGAAAAGAACTATGTCGCGGGTTTTTGCCAGGCACTTTTATTTGCAGCCCTCTATGTTAGCTGCTACGCCGGCCAGAACTGGGTTCAACAACCAGCAGCCTATTTCATTGTGCGCCACTCGCTCCCGATTTTATTCGGCGGCCTCTTTATAATGAGCCTGATTCCTGCAAAGGGGTTCCTCGCACGCTTCTTCTGCGTGCCAATAGTGCGCACAATCGGGCGTGCCTCGTTCTACCCGTACCTTTTGCACCTGCCGCTCATAACTATCGGCTGGGGCGTCACAAACGTTGTGGGTTGGCAAAAATTCAACATGGATTCACCACTTGGAACGATTTTGCTTATCGCATTCCTTTATACGGCAAGCCCCCTGTATTTGAACTTCAAGACCAAGCGAAAAAAGGCAAAGAAAGCGGCATTGTCAAAATAAACGAACAGTCTTTGAACATTCATAAAAAATTGCTATATATTAAATAATTATTACAAAAAAAAGGAATTTATATGAAAAACCTTTTCAAAGTATTTGCTAGCACTGCTCTCTGCGCAAGTGCTTTTGGTCTCGTTGCATGCGGCGACGATTCTTCTACAAGTGCCAGCTCTTCTAGCGACACTCAAACAGGTTCCATTTCTGTAAACGAAGCCGAACAGACTCTTACTGCAACGGCAACCGAGTCCCAAGATCTCTGCCTGGTGAACGGGGGTGCATACTCATGGACAACTCTTAAAGAAACCTATTCGACAACATTCAAGTACATCTTCGTCGGTGATACGCTCGTACTTCGTCGCTATGATGACGAAAAGGAAAAATTCCGCAACGACGGCAACGTCTATATAGGCGGCACGGCTAACAGCGTTTACGGCTCATGGCAGGAACTCCCTAACTGCGAATGGGAACACGGCAACATCGAATGCGATGACGATGACGATTACTCCTACGACTTCTATCTCACAATTACCAAGAGCTCCTTCACTTCTAAAAGGGTTCCAAGGGGCATCGTTTCAGAAGACGATTACACCGACCACTATACAGATGACTACATGAAATCTGAACTCATGCGCAGTATTTATGTAGGTCTATATACAGGGCGCTTCTCCACCTCCCCGTCCGACATTTTCCATCGTGATGAAAATCTAAGCGACCCGAATGCAAATGTCATTCTCGCATCTGAATTTGGCGTCACAATTCAGTCTCAATCCAAGACTTCTGAAACATTTACCATGAACGGTCAAACAGTCAAGGTAAACGTATCAAAGGCTTCTATCAGCGACGATGCTGATGAAAAGCAAGTCAATATGTCTGTGGATATCGGTGGAACATCCTGCATTTTAGACTACCAAGTGACTTACAATATTACAAAGGATCTTTGCAAGGTAGAGAATGCAGAATACTTTGAAACCGATTACGATTACGACGTAAATGACAACAAGTATTATTATGTAGATGAATACTACAAGAGCAATCGCGATGCTTTCGAAACATGCATGGCAGTTCTTGCAGAACAGACTGCCGTCACCAAAGGCTCCGACATACTTGATGAAATGATTTGGGCTTACCCAGTCTATCTCAAGGAAGCCGTAAACACGAAGACAGAACGCAAGGCTCGCCAAGAAAAGTTCCACAAGATTCTTGAAAGATTTGCAGAATAATTTTTAAGACTTCAAACAGAAAACGCTCGATTTTAAAATCGAGCGTTTTTTTTATTCCATAACATCACAAATCATTTCAACAAAAAAATTTCTCCGTTAATTTTTAAAATAGACGGAAGAATCGGGACTTTTATTACCCTTGAATAAAGTTTTCCAGAATACAATAATTTGCCATTAAAATCAAACAACCTATATTCATCAATATCATTCCCATAAACAATAAAAGTATTTCTACCTATTTTATTTAACTTGCGCGCGTTGCCAAAGCCAATATTACTTGAGACATGCAAAGGTTTCTCAACCAAAGAACAGCAACTAGGTCCCAAAACATGATCAGAGCCTTCGAACTCATCATACTCAATCATTTCAATATCGTCACAGACACTAGAACTTTTCATTCTTTTTATTTCACTCTTTAAAAAATTTTCTAGTGAATCGTGATTATTGAAAATTATTCCGAAGCGTTGCATTCGCATCAACTCCACAAAAAGGACATCGCTAAAATACACTGTTCCAGAAATGCCATCTGCATCAATACTTTGAAAAGGATCTTTACATACCTGATTCGTTCTATATAAAGAAATTTCCGTATTAGAAGAATCGTAATTTACAATTATGAAAACAGACGGATCTTCCGGAGAATTATATCGTACAGAAAAATCATCCACCGAACATTCAAAGTCATCATTTAATTTTTGTTTAGGCCATAATGACATTATAGAATCGCAATAATCAGCACTAATTTTCTCCGAATCCAATTTTATAGAATAAAAATTTAGCGCATAAGTTTCTGGATAGAAATCCATGCCAAAAGAGAAACATACAAAAAGTAATGACAGCATCAAAAGTTTCATAGTTTGCCTTCACAAACAATTTCATTAAATTCATTAGGAGCAAATTTCACGCCCAAAGCCCATCAACATTCACCAATTCGGAATCATGTTGAATCATCAACTTTCAATACTTATTCTTCCCTGCTGCCTTCAACAATCCAGTCGCAAAGAGCCTTCAAGTCTTCGTAATGCGGAATCACCTTTTCTGGAGACTTTTTGCGGATGCGCTCTATAAAGTCGCTCCACGACTTTTCATTTTTCCCGGCAAGGCCTAAATGTTCTTCGATAGCACCGTAACGCCACACCCAAATTCCCTTGCGGCGAAGCTTCAAGTGAATCGAAAGCAAAGGAGCTTCCGCATCTGGGTCACTAGCCATTAACGCATACGCATCGGATGCGCTCATCTTTGAACGCCTATTCACAGGGATGCCGTTCACAAGGCGCATTTGACCTGCATGCGAATAATCCTGGAACAAACGCCTGCATGCTGCAAGGTCCGGATCCTTGGGCTCCAAGAATCCATCGTGCACGGCAGATGTAAAGGCGTAGTCAAGATCAACGATGGCACGGACAGGAATATCCATGGCCTTGAGCACCTGCATACTCTTGCGCGTGTTGCTAACTCCGCCCTGGCGCACAAGCGCGCATTTTATCAGAGCAAAGGATTGCCCGGTCATGCGTTCAAAAAGTGTTGGCAGTACGCGCCATTCCGTTTTGCCTTCGGTAAGGAGCACGTAGTCGGCAAACAAAAGTTCGTTCGAATTGCTAAGCGAGAACAAAGTCTGCAACTGACTTGGAGCATCTGCACAAACCGTGCGAACGGCGTCTTCCATGCGCTTGCGCATAAATGTTCCACGGGACTTGTTCTTGCGAATCAAGAGAGCCGTGCTTACGTCGTCACTTGTAACCATCTGCGCGCTATGTGTCGCAAAGATTACCTGGTAGCCCTCTTGCGACAACTTTTTCAAGGACACGCGCACAAGCTCAATCGCCTGCGGGTGCAAGAACAGTTCCGGAGAATCGATCAGCAAAAGTCTGCAATTCAGGTAAAGCGTCTTGCTCTTCTTTTTTAAATCTGCCAGGTAGCGGACAAGCGCCATTTGAATAGCTCGCTGCGAGCCCATGCCGGTTTCAGAAATATGCCTGCTGAAGCCATCTTCTTCATCTGTCACAAGCAGCGAAGACGACTGCAAAAATGTTTCGATAGTAGGCGTTGGAATGTCAATCGAAAGTCTTACACTCGGGAACAGCGGCTTTAGCATTGAATTCACGTCTTTATCGAACGTGTTCAATTCTTCGGCACGCGTTTCGCTGCTTACATCGAGCAAGTCATGCAGGCGCGTAATGATTTCTGCAAACTCGCCAGCAAAACGCTGCTCAAGCGGCTTGAAGATTTCGTGCAAAAGCCTCGTATTCGTATCGCTACCGCCAAGGTCCTGAATACGGATCGGTTCCGGGAACAGGCGCATGTACGCCTGCCTAAACAAGTCGCTCATCGGAACCCATTCCTTGGAACGCGGAACCTTTACATAGTATTGGATATTTTCAGGATTTTCGCTTGGAACTCGTTGCACCTTTCGCAAATAGAAAGTTCCGTTTTCAAGAAACATCCGCATAGCCCCTGCGCGTTCTTCGGTCAAACGAGCAAGCGCTGCATCCGTAATGCCGCAAAATTCGCCTTCGCATTCTACAGGCTGCGAAGCATCGTCAAAATACGAAACATCCAAGGAGCCCTTTGTCAACAGCCAATGGATGCCAAGCAAAATATTTGTCTTACCGGCATTGTTGTAACCGATTAACGGCGTAAAAGAACTAAGAGGAAACGTCTCGCGCCGTATGGAGCGCAAGTTCACAATCGTAATCTTGTTTAATCTTAGACCGGTGTTCTGCATAACACCGAAACTATATTATTTAAATGAGAAAATTCAGAAAAATCAACACAAAATCTAATGGATTTCAACCTTTTGAACCGCTACGAACACATTTTTCAAGGCATCAAGCGGTTTTTCAGCAAGCAACAGGCGGCAAGCATCCTTTTCGCTTATGATCACGGCCGATTCCGAATTTTCCGTGCAGAACGGTTCCATGAAACTTGCGAACGCATTGTCATGGTCAGGTCGAACCACAAAATCGGCAATTTCAGGGCATTTATCCATCTGTTTTAAACATGTTTCCACATCAAGCTCGAAGCGCTCCGGATCGCCAAGGCCGCATACAACTAAGCAGGATGCAAAAGAAGAAAGGCAGGAGGAACCGTTTTTATCAAGTGCACTTTCACCGTTTTTCCACAGTTCAAGCGGAACTATCTTTTCGACAGAAAACAGCACATCCTTTTCGCACTGCAACGTCTTTGTGATATTCGGGTGGTCGCGCCTCAAGCTTCGGCAGTTGCCGCTTGGCCACAAGTCATGAATAAGTTCGCAAGGCTCGTTCCAGTCCAAGAGAATAGTTTCATCAGGCTGCATGCGTGAATCTTCAAAACCGTCATCGCATACAATCACATCTACGGTGCCGTCAATTTCTAGCGAGGTCTTGTAGCGGTTCTTTGTGCGAATCACCTTGACAAGGTCTGCGACACTTGCAAGCTTTCTTTGCAAAAGCAGTTCTTCGTCAGCCGCGACAGCATGCACAAGCACGGCAACAGACTTGCCTTCAAGAGCAAACTTTTTTGCAAGCTCCATGGCGACCGGAGTCTTGCCAGCGCCACCGACTCTAAAGCTACCTACAACAATAAGCTTTGACTTTTGCAAACGCTTGCCCGGTCGCAAAAAAAGCATACGATGCAATTCGTAGCCAAAACGGTAAGTAATCGCCGAAAAATAGTCTGAAAAAAACATATTACTCTACCTCGCCAATAAAGTCCATTGTGAGAAGCGCTGCATTTGCCTTTTTGCTCAAGGCAAGATTTACGTGGAAGCGAATACTCCAGTCATTGAGTTCTTCATTGTCCTGAAGCATTTGTTCTAGCAAAAGCACGTCGCCATCTTCACGGTTAACTGTATTCTTTGCAGACCTGCCTTCTGCATCCATGCGGAACTTGCCGTGGTTGCTTTCGTATTCCTCAAAAATTTGCTGCAGGCGTTTTTCTGTCCATGGGCTGCCAAATTCGTCGGCAAGCAGCTTGCCTTCTTCAAGGTCATCCGCAAGCAAGTCAAGGGCATCGCTAAACTGGTGACGCTGTACAAGCATAAGGAATTCAAAGATTCGTGCACGGCAAAGGCTAAGGAAGCGCTGACGGTTTGCGGTAATGTCTTCTGCCATGTTGCCTGCAAACGTAATTTCTTCCTGTTCCTCGGCATGGAATTCTGGATTCTTGAGACGTTCCCATTCTTCAAGCAGACTGGAGTCAACGCGATGAATCATTTCGCCAAGGTAGTCTTCCATTTCGCGAAGGTCCTCGTTCTTGAATGCGTCGGGAACGGTCTGCGAAAGAACCTTGTACACGCCATTGATATGGCGAAGCAAAATTGCCTCGGAACGTTGCAAGCCATATTCCTTGATGTAGCTTGAAAACGTGCTGAAGTTCTCGAACATTTCTCGCACAATGGACTTGGGGTGTACATTGCTATCTACCCACGGGTGGAGTTCCCTGAACGCATCAAAGGTATCGTAAATGAAATCGCCAAGTGGCTTTGGATACTCGACCTTTTCAAGTTCATCCATGCGCTTGTCGTAATCCATGCCCTGCGCCTTCATGGCGTTCATGCGCTCGGTCTTTGCCTTTTCAAGCTGCTTGCGCAAAATGAGCGGAGGATCTTCCACAATGCTTTCTACAAGCGAAAGCACGTTCAAGGCATACGCAGCGTCTTCCTTGTCAAGCACAGGGAGCGTATCGATCAAGTAGAGTGAAAGCGGCTCGTTCATCGAAAAGTCGTTCTGCAAGTCAACGTTCACGCGAACCTTCGCCATGCCAGGGGCCTTCGGCTTGCAAAATTCAATAATGTTCTTTTCGACAAGCGACCTAAAGAGCATCATGCCGCGCTTGCGCAGTTCCTTCTTGGAACTCTCAGGTTCATGGCAGTCGCGAATCAGGTTCTTCATGCCACGGCAGCCGTCCGTTTCACGGGAAAGCATATTCAAAAGCGTGCCATGGGTAAGCATAAAGCTTGACTTGAGCGGTTCCGGTGAGCTTTCGATCAAGCGCTTGTATGTTGTTTCGTCCCAATGCACATAGCCCTTTTCTGGCGGCTTTTGCTTTTGAACCTTCTTGCCTGTCTTTGCGGCCTTCGCTTCTAGCTTCTTGTTTTCAATAACATGTTCCGGAGCTTGCGCTACAACATAGCCAACATCGTCAAAGCCTTTTCTGCCGGCGCGTCCTGCAATCTGGTGAAAATCACGGACTGTCAAAATTGCAGTCTTGTCGCCACTGTACTTGCAGAGCTTTGTAAAGAGAACTGTTCGAATAGGAACGTTAACGCCAACGCCCAAGGTATCTGTTCCGCAAATAACTTTCAGCAGGCCCTTTTGAGCAAGCTTTTCTGTGAGGATCCTGTACTTTGGCAAAAGCCCCGCATGGTGCAAGCCGACACCTAGTTTTAGCCAGCGCTTAATATCAGGACCGTATGGGCTCGAAAATCTAAAGTCTTCGATTTCCTTTGCAATGGCCGCTCGTTCTTCCTTGGTGCAGATTTCAAGGCAACTTAAATTCTGTGCAGATTGCGCAGCTTCCGCCTGCGAAAAATGTACGACATACACAGGCGCCCTGCCCATGTTTACAAGGGCCTGCACCTGGTTTGGCAAATCCGTTTCGGAGTAAGTGAATTCAAGCGGAACAGGCCTATCATGTGAACGCACTGTAACGCTCTTTCGGCCCGTGTGCTTAGTCATTTCATCTTCAAAGAACTGCGTATTGCCAACGGTCGCGCTCATCAGCAAAAAGCGGCTCTGCGGGAGCGTTAGTAAGGGCACCTGCCAGGCAATGCCGCGTTCCTTGTCTGAATAGTAATGGAACTCGTCCATCACGACATCTTTTATGCTTAAAAGTTCACCCTCGCTCAAAGCCTGGTTGCAAAGAATTTCGGCAGTACAGCAAAGAATCGGCGCATCATGATTGACTGTCGCGTCACCCGTAGAAAGGCCTACATTTTCTGGGCCAAATTCCTGGCAGAGCGCCATCCACTTTTCATTTACAAGGGCCTTGATCGGGCACGTATAAACGGAACGGCGGCCGCTGCAAAGACTTTCAAAATGCATCGCAAGCGCAACAAGAGACTTGCCACTACCTGTAGGCGTATTCAGGAACACGTTCTTGCCGTCAAAAATTTCAAGGATGGCTTCTTCCTGCGCCGGGTACAAATTGATTCCGCGCGCCTCTGCCCAGCCCAAAAAAGACATTAGCAAATCTTCGCTTGAGGCATTTTCCCTGCTCGGGGGGATTACATCTTTCAGTCTTAGCTTTTCAACATCTGCCATAAAAAGGAATGTAGAAAATTATAAAAAACAAAAAAGCTCCGTTTTTGCGGAGCCGTTGTTTTAAAAATCTACTTCATCATCGTCTTCGTCGTCAATATGTTCAATTTCATCCCAGGTTTTACCATCTGACATTTCACACATTTCCCTTAATACATATACAGCCATATCAAAATCTTCTTCATCAGCATCTATTCGTTTCACTTCTCCCATCACTTTTTTGCCATCGCAAACAATCTCATAATCACCTTCCGCTTCCTCCTTAGCACTCTCTCTAGCTTCTTCACAATTTTTTTCAGCAAGTGCCAAAGTCTGGTAATTGGCTTCAAGATTAAAAACAAGCGTATCTTCCCTCATGCTCACCGTATAAACACTTTCCATGCCAATACCATTATCAAGTTCCATCCTAAAAGGTTTTTCAGACTTTACACGGCAAGAAACGACACCATCAGCTTTTGCGCTACTGGAATCATCACCGCAAGCCATTAAACCGAATGTTGCAGCAAGGGCCAAGCACAGCATAATCTTATACATTTTCATATTTTACCTCTTTATGTATTATATCAAGTATTTATAAAGTCAAAAATACAAGTTTTTTCGTTCCTTAAACGAAGCATTCTCACAAATAGACTCTCACAGCGCACCTGTAAATATTCATCATTACTCTTTTATATTCTTTTTTTCTATTTTAGAAACGCTTACAAGGGTTTTTAGCCCAAAAAAGTTTTCAACATAAAGAAGGATTAACATGAATCTTAAAGCACTCGCAGCAGCAGGCACACTCGCCATCGCTCTTACCGGTTGCATTGAACCGGCAAACTCCACAAAGACCGTTTCTAGCTTGAACACCGACAAGGAACGTTACAGCTACGCTCTTGGTACAAGCTTTGGCCAGCAGGTTCACAGCCTCCTCATTGCTCGTGACTCCCTTGATATCGACTTCGACGTATTCCTCCAGGCTGTCAAGGAACAGTTCTACCAGGATTCCGCAAAGTTCTTGATGAACGATTCTACAATGATGGCAACCCTCAACGAACTTTCCCAGAAGGCCCAGGCAGAACGCGTTCGCAAGGATAGCATTGCAGCTCAGGCAAACATCGATGCACAAAAGGCATTCCTTGAACAGAACAAGACCGCAGAAGGTGTTGTAACAACTGCAAGCGGTCTTCAGTACAAGGTTATCACTGAAGGTTCCGGTGAAACTCCGAACGACTCCTCTATCGTCAAGGTCCACTACACCGGCACACTTCTTAACGGCACAAAGTTTGACAGTTCCATCGACCGTGGTCAGCCAATGGAATTCCCGGTCAAGGCTGTAATCCCAGGCTGGACTGAAATGCTCAAGCTCATGCAGGCTGGCGAAAAAGTTACCGCATGGATCCCGAGCGAACTCGCTTACGGTTCCCGCAACCTCGGTACAATCCCAGCTAACAGCTTGCTCGTTTTCGAAATGGAACTTATCGAAGTCAAGGCTCCTGAAGCTCCAAAGGTCGAAGAAACTGCAAAGCCGGCTGCAGCTAAGCCAGCCGCCAAGCCTGTAGCAAAGGCCGCTCCTAAGGCCGAAGCACCAAAGGCAGAAGCACCAAAGGCTGAAGCAGCACCTGCAGAAGCCAAGTAATTTACTTTTTCAAAAAGGGCCCGTGCTTGCGGGCTCTTTTTTGTTTTTATAAAATTAATCCTATAAATAGAACCGCCTATGTTAAAACGCCTTGCATACCTGTTTTCTCTTTGCATTCCGTTTGTTATAACAGCCTGTAACGAAGACGAAAAAATTGTCAAGCTCACAGAAGATATAGCAAACCTAAACGAAGAACTCATAACGCTACAAGCCGAAAAAACCGAACGCGAAAAATCTGAAGGACTTGTACTTACTTCAGAAACGGTAAGCGCGGGCGAGGGCTTGTTCCAGGTTCTTGAAAAAATGGGCATTGGCGCAAACGACCGTGGTGCTATCGTCATTGCGATTCAAGATAGCGTGGAACTTTCAAAGATGCGCGTAGGCCAGCAGTTCCATGCATTGCGCGACATGCACGGCAACGTAAAGGCATTCCGGTATGCAACGACCCCAGCCACCGCACACATGCTCTTTAATGAAAACGGCAAGTTCATTTACAGGCGAGTAGACAAGCCGGTAACACGCAGGCAATCCATTTTTGAAGGCAGCCTAAGGCAAGGCAGCACGCTTGACGGCATGCTTCGCAGCGTAGGCATTCCGGGCAGAATGGTAGGCGTTGTAAGTGGCGTTCTCCAATGCAAGGTCGCATTCCAGCAAGCACAGCCAGGCGACAAGTTCCGCATTCTACTTGAAGACATTTTCTACCAGGATTCTATCTGGATCAGTGGCAAGGTGCTCTACGCAGAATTTGACGGTCGCACCGTCGGCCACCACGAAGCGTTCCTCTACGACGATGGCGACCCGAAGAGTACATTCAACGCTCACTACACGGAATCTGGCGAAGCATTGATCTTTGACGGCTTGCGTTACCCGCTTGACCGCTTGCATATTACAAGTCCTTACGGAACGCGCATCCACCCGGTCACGGGCCAGCGCAAGTCCCACGACGGCGTTGACTACGGTAGCCCTTCGGGCACGCCAGTCTATGCCGTTGCAGAAGGTAACGTAATTACATCGGGCTATGACGAATACAGCGGAAACAAGATTGCGATCAAGCACCGCGACGGAAGCTCAAGCTGGTACTTGCATTTAAGTTCAAGAGGCGTTTCTGTTGGGGCCCATGTAAGCGCAAGGCAAGTCATTGGCCGTGTTGGCGCAACAGGCCGAGTTACCGGCCCGCATTTGCACTTTGGCTTCAAGGATGAAAAGGGCCGTTGGATGAACCCTCTCAAAAAGACAATGATCGCGACTCCAAAGTTACAGGGCGAACGCCTTGCAAAGCTCCAGAAGCAGGCAAAGACAATCAGAAGCGACATTGAAAAAACGGCGGCTGTAGAACCTCGCAAGGTTAGTGAAGATTCAGAGATTCTAGTGCGTAGTAGAGACCTGTAACATTTAACAGCCTTAATTTATTGAATTTCTATTCAAAAGCTTACTATTTTCAAATTTATTGTTGCTTATATAATTTTATTTTTATATATTTGCGCGCGGAAATCTTTCTCGCCTAGGTGGTGGAATGGTAGACACTGGGGACTTAAAATCCCCTGGGGGCAACCTCGTGCGGGTTCGAGTCCCGCCCCAGGCAGAGATTCCTTATAAAAAACAAAGCAAAGACCTATGATTGAATTCTATCCAGAAAGCATCTACTACACACGCGAAGCCGTTGAAGACAAGTTCAACAAGGGCAGCCTTAAGCGTATGGAAAAGCAATTGTTTGACTTTGCAACACGTCACAAAGATGACATCATCGCCCTTGCCAAGGAAGACGAGGCGGAACCAAGCGATGAAACCTTGCTCGACAACCTCAAGGCAAACGTCTTGAGCCGTGGCACATTGAACCCGGCAGCTACACTTGCCGACGTCTACAAGGAAGTTTCCAAGGAAGTCTGGTACCAGAACGAAACCAAGAAGATTTCTGCAGATGAAGTCACCGAAGAATGGAAGGCTCTATACTCCCAGAAGTGGCAGGATGCTCGCATGTTCGAAACATTCTTCCTGATTGAAAAACGGGCAGAAGACCTTGTAAAGCTTTTACGCGGCTAAGCCTCATTTTTAAATATTCAAAAATACAGAAATCCCAGAATCGTCTCTGGGATTTTTATTTGTTCTTCTTGAAACGAATCGGCAATATTAATTCGGTGCTGCCGGGGGCTTTTCGATAGCGGAAGTTTTCCTTTACATGAACAGCGATCCTGTTTGCAAGCTCCGCATTTTTTGATTCTGTGAATGATACCGCGGTACTGTCCAAAACGCCCTCAGCGTTTATTCGCATAAAAATGCCAAGCATCAAGTCGTCATCGACCTTGTTCTTTTTGGCATAGCTGCGGTATTCAAAATGGAGCCCACCTGCACGGGCGTTAAAAAACTGCAAAAGCGACTCTAGGCTCCTATTACCAGAATTGCCCAAGACCCAGAGATCAGAAAGTTCAAACGGAACTACGCTTCCTGAAAAGGTTTCGTACTTACGGGTTTCCGGTACCGGCGACATGGAATCCTGTTCCTTTACAGCACCTTGCCTAGAATACAAAAGAAGGGCTACCGCACAAAGTACAGCCAAAAAGACATACCCAATAAGCCCGCAACGTTTCATAGCCGACAAAAACTTTTACTGTTCGCCAAAAATATCTTTTACCTGGAGCTGCAAGGTACGCCTGCCGTTGTACACATTCCAGGAAACTTCAAAATCAACGGTAACATTCTTGGCGTGAGTCGTGACAGACATGCGCTTTGCCATTCCAAAGGCGATTGCCTTGAAAGAAAAGCCTAGGCCCTGGCCAAGTTCCAAGCCCAGGTGGCCGCCGCGAAGTTCGCGGGCATCCTTGACACGAACGTTTTTTGCCCTAAAAACCGGAGCCGGGAAATTCCCGATGAGCGGTTCTAGCCTTGCAAGCCAAAGCATCAGCGTTTCATCAATTTCAGCAAAGGCAACGTCGATAGTCGCTACCGGTTCACGGCGATCAAGCTCTACGCCCTCTGAAGATTTTGCAAATTCAATGATTCGCCTGCGAAGCTCGTCAATGTTTTCCTTTGCAAGCGAAAAACCGGCCGCATTGGAGTGGCCGCCCCAGCGAGTAAACAGGTCGCGGCATTCGAACAGCGCCTTGTGCCAGTTAAAGCCAGGGATTGCCCTAGCGCTTGCGCACGCTATGCCATCTGGCTGAATAGAAATCACGGCCGCCGGGCGATCAAATTCCTGCGTAAGCTTTGCAGCGACAATGCCAATAACGCCCACATGCCAGTTTTCGCCATCGACTAACAGCACTGGAGGCAAGTCATTGCCATAAAGTTCATGCACTCGCGCAATGGCCATTTCCGAAATTTCATTTTCAGTATTCTTGCGCTTTTGGTTCCAAACACCAAGGGCCTCGACAAGGTTCTTTGCCTCGGCGGGCGTATCGCACAAAAGTACAGCAAGGGCAGGGTCCGGCCTTTCGATTCTGCCAGGCGCGTTCAGCTGTGGAGCGACCTTGAACATAATGCCCTGGGCAGTCACAAACTGCGGATGCTGCAACAGCGAGCGGCAAAGTTCTCGCACTCCAGGGAACGGGCTATCCCAAATATGGGCGAGCCCCTTGTGCGTAAAGTAGCGGTTTTCCGGAGTCATCGGAACAAGGTCTGCAAGAGTGCCTAGCGCAACAAGTTCAAGCAAATATTCCGGATGCGGTTCATTAAGAGTTTCGTACAGAGCGCAAATAAACTTGTAGGCAACACCCACGCCGCAAAGATCGACATTGCCATAGCTATCGCCCTCCTGGTGCGGGTCCAAAAGAACATCGCAAACAGGCAAGCCTTCGCCAGACGGCTGATGGTGGTCAATGACCATTACATGCAAGCCCTTGGACTTTGCATACGCAATTTCTTCGTTAGCCGTAATGCCCGTATCGACGGTAAGAATATTCTTTGCACCGGCCTCGATCATTTCGTCAATTGCAGCAACCGAGAGGCCATAGCCAGAACCAAAACGGCTCGGCAGGCGCCACTTGATTTCAAAGCCAAGATGGTTCAGGGCTCGCTTCAAGAGCGATACGCTAGAAAGGCCGTCAAGGTCGTAGTCGCCATAAACAAATATGCTTTCGCCACGGTCGCGCACATCGAGCGTCCATTTTACAGCTTCCTTCATTCCAAGAATTGTAAACGGATTTAGCTCGGCGCCATTGTTGCCACTCAAAAGGGCGTGCACGGCAGGGACCGATGTAAAGCCGCGGCTCACAAGGATTCGTGCGACCACGTGCGGTATGTTCAGGCTGCGGGCAATCGCCGACGCTATAGCTTCATTCTTCATTGGCGATACCCATCAAAAAGTTTTATTGCAAGGGACTGGAGCGCAACAAGAATGTTCACGCTACGAGAAGCGACCATCCTTGCCGTATCCTGCACAGTCTTCAAAGCCTCGTTCAAGGCAACAGGCGTAAGGTTCAATGCCCTTTCAGAAACACCTTCCATGGCAGAAGGCAAGCGCAAGGAAAGCCCCGATTGCCTACGGACAATATCGGCAAGCACAAACGAAAGTACATCGAGGAACAGCGCGACATTGTTCACGTCATCAACAACCTTATCGGCAACTTTTTCGGCAACAAGCTTAAGTAAGAAAGAAAAATCTCCTTCAAGCGACTTGTTCACAAACGTTACGGCAAGCTCCGTAAGGTGCATTGCATTTTCGGCAAAGAACATCGCCCTGCCAGGGGAGCCAAGCGAAAGGCCAAGGACATCGGCACTTGGAGCTTCGCCATTCCTGTGTTCAAGCTCGGAACGGACCTCGTCATCGGTCCATGGCTGCAAATGCAAGGAAAGGCAACGGGAACGAATCGTTTCCAAGAGAAGGTCCCTGGATTCTGTCGTCAAGATAAAGTACGTGTTCGGCGGAACTTCTTCAAGGGTCTTCAAGAACGCGTTTGCAGCCGACGTGTTCATACGGTCTGCTTCGGCAATAATCACGCAACGAACGCCACTACTCTTTAAGGCAAAGCGCTTTGTAAGGGAACGAACCAGGTCTACAGAAATTGTTGCGCCAGGTGGCAGGTATTCAATGGAATACGGATTTTCGACAATCTTCTCGACGCATTCCTTGGTATACTCTTCTACAGTCTTTGCAGTAGTCTTTGAAGTCGCCTCGGCGGCAGACTTTGCAGAAGCTTCCTTTGCAAGGAGCGGCACAAGCCAAAGGTCGACTGCTTCGGGATTGCTTGCCATTTTGCAGTTGAAGCATTCTCCGCAGGGCCTATGGTCCGGGTGCGTACACATGAGCGCACGGACAAGCTCCATGGCAAGCTTCTTTTTGCCAATGCCCGCAGGCCCGTCAATAAGTACGGATTGCGGGAACCTCCCTTCGCGCAGCGCCGATATCAACCGGATGCGGGAGCGTTCTTCGGAATGTGGACCTTGCAATTCGTATTCTATCATTCTTTACTCAACCATTGCAGCGGATCAAGCGGATCCGTACCTGCACTAACCTGGAAATATAGCTTTATACCGTTAAGGGAGGCGACATCACCCACCGTTCCTATTTCTTGACAGTTGGTAACAGCGTCCCCTTCCTTGACTTTTGTAGCAGAAAGATGCCCGTAAACGGAATAAACGCCACCGGCATGTTCAATAATCACGCTAGGGCCGCGTCCGTCAATTTCAGAAACCATGGCGACAGTGCCCCTTGCGGCGGCCTTGATCTTTGCCCCCTTCTTGCCTCGAATTTCAACACCCAGGTTGCGCACCGGAATATGAAGCACCGGATGGTCCTGAATGCCGTAGCGGCTAATGACCTGCCCTTCAAGAGGCATACACTTTGGACCAACAACTTCTGGAGTCTTTGCGGGAGGCGGCTTGACAGGTTCCGGCGGTTTCTTTTCGGGCTGTTTTTGCTTTTGCTTCTGCTTTTCAAGTTCCTTCTTGCGCTTTTCCTCGGCTTCCTTTTTACGCTTCGCCTCGGCAAGCTCCTTTTTGCGCTTTTCTTCAAGCTTCTTGATAAGCGCCATCATGGTCTTCTGGTTGCGTTCAAACTCGGCAATGGCCTGCTTCTGCATTTCCTGGTCATTCTTCAAGCTCTTAAGCATGGATTCCTGGTTACCGATCTGATTCTTTAAGCCAGTTTCTTCGGCGGACTTCTTTTCGCGCAAAATCTTAAGTTCCGAAAGCCTGCTAGACTCTTCCGACTTTTTCTTGTTGCGTAGCTTCATTACATTCTGCAGAGTTTCTATACGCACCTTGTCTGCCGTGAGCAGGCGGTGTACAAGGTAAATCTGCTTTTCTGGATTTTCATGTTTTTGCAACAAATCGTATAAGACTTGCGCCTCGGAATTTTTCCCTTGCAAATAAAGTTCGCGAACACGCAATCCCATGGCCCGCTTAAGCTTTTCTATTTCTTCATCGAGCGCGGCAAGTTCCCTGTTCAACCTGCCGACTTCCTTAGACACGCTCTTTTCATTTTCAGAAAGGGAATTCAAGTATTCACGGGTAAGGCTCAAGTTCTGGTCCAAAAGCGAAAGCGTATTCAACACGCTCTTTTCTTCGGACTTGAGCATTTCTAGCTGGCGCCTGCTTTTAGCAACACTTGCTTCGATCTTTTTCAATTCTGCACGCTGCATTTGAATCTGCTCGTCTATCTTTGGAGCAGCTAATGCAAGCGTACAAAAACAGGCAAGGGCAAAAAGCAAAGAGCGATAACGCATTAGGAGTCTGCTCCCCTGTCAAGATCAAGGAATGCGCGCACTGCTCGAAGGCTCACAAAACCAGCAAGTACGGTAACAGCGACAGTCGTAACTATTATAGGGAGCGAGCCCCCACTCAAGGCGACTTCTGCAAGCGAAAACTTTTCGCCGATTGAATTTGCCACAAAGGTAACGACAAGCGAAGCGCTGACACTTGCGACAAGGCCCTGCAAAACTCCTTCCAGTACAAACGGGAATTCTATAAAGAGCCTGCTTGCCCCCGTATACTTCATATTCTCTACAAGAATGCGCCTTGAATACAGCGAAAGCCTTACCGCATTGCCGATAATCAATGCAAGAGTCAAAAGCAAAAACACGATGCAGACGCACGGCCAAAAGAACATTCTGAATTGCCAAACAGAAAGCTTCTTTGCAAAAGCGAGCGGAGCCTGCACGGCATCGTAATAACCGGTATGTTCCAAAATATGAATCCATTCTTCCAGGACTTGCGGAGTCTGGTAACGCTCCGCGATATGCATCTTGAACGAAGCGGGCAGCGGATTTTCGCCAACCATGCTAATCATCTTGCTAGAAAAGTGTTCGGCAAAAACGGCAAAGGCTTCTTCTTCGCTTACATACTCTACCGTGTCTAGCCATTTTTCTGTTTGCAGTTCATGGGCGATCTGTTCTCGCTGTTCAGAATTTACGGCATCGTTCAAAAAGGCTTCTACCGTATAAAAGGAACCCTGCAAAGACATTAGACGGTTGCCACCACGCAATGCAAAAAGCGATGCGCAAAGCAAAACCGAGCACAAAAAAATCGTAACTACAGTCGGGAACACAACGCTGCGGTGATTTTTTAAGCCGCGGAAAGCTTCCGACACCAAAAAGAAAAATTGATTCACATTCCTAATTTAGAAAAGTAGGCAAAGGCCTGTTTTTCGCCACAAGCGAAATGTTGAACGAGAGCACTCAAGCAAAAAAGGAAAACATCTTTTTACAAAAATAGGTGTACCAAAATCGGCAAAAAAATCGTTTATATAATATACCCCCCTTTCGTTAGCGTGCTTCACTTTTATGGAGGAATACATGCACGCAAAAACAATGGAAAACATCAACAAGACTCTTCAATGCATTGAAGGTTTTCAAAAGGCCCTGCAAAAGGGCGTTCAACAAAAAAACATGGAACTAGCAAGGCATAAAAAGGATGCCGAAGAAAACATAGAGCTTGCGGAATCATATTACCTTGAAAAGCAGCAAATTGCAGAAAAGCTGCACCAGCTAGAAGTCAAGGCAAGTTCGCTAGAAGACATCCTGAGTGCAAAAAAGGTAAAGGCGGAATGTCTCTTGCAGCTACCTGCAATCCCCGAAAAATATCCGGATGAATTCCTGCTCGCCCTCATGAGCGCAATCCACTACGCGGTCGACCCGCTAAACCAAACTGGCGGCAAGGGCAAAAAAAGTTCTTCAACGGCAATCCGTTCGCAAACAGTATGGAATGCATTCATACAAAACAATCCAGAGGCCGAAGCAAAATACAGGGCCTTTAGCGAATGCATCGAAAAAATCATTTGCGCAGCAAGGCAAGGTTCCCTTACAAAGAACACGGCACTGCTAAAGCCCTTTCACCTTGAATTTTCTTCTAACACGAACAACCACTACGAATTGCATTTCGATGATGGCGACGACCTTTACAGTGCAACATCCGGCAGCACGCCAAGCGACACGCGCAGCCAATTAAACAGTTGCAGGGACATCAAGAACACATTCTTTTTTTGAAGACAATCCCTTATTTGGGTTCTTCAGGCGGTATGCGTGCGATGGATCCAACCGTTGCACGGCATGCCTTGATCAAATCTGCCGGAGCGATTTTCAACTGCAAACCACGTTCGCCTGCACTCACGTAAATGTACGGGAAGCTGTTTGCCGTTTCGTGAATGAAAATCGGGAAGTTCTTTTTTAAGCCAAGCGGAGAGCAGCCGCCGCGAATGTAGCCCGTGAGCGGAGTCAAGTCCTTGAGAGGGACCGTTTCGATTTTCTTGTTGCCGCTGACCTTTGCAGCCCCCTTCAAGTCTACTTCAAGGTTGCCTGGCACAACGCACATCAGGTAGCCGATCTTGTCGCCATGAACAAGGATTGTCTTAAAGACCTGATTGATATCTTCGCCAAGGGAATCTGCAACATGCTGGGCACCCAAATCGTTTTCATCGACAACGTACGGAATCAGGTCGTATGAAATTTTTTGCTTGTCAAGAATGCGAGCTACATTTGTCTTTTTGATTTCCATAGAAAACCTTCTTTGTTCAGGTGGTAAATATAGCAGATAAGAAACAAGAACCAGATGCAAGAGGCAAGAAAAGACATTGCTGTCGCAATGCATAAAAAAACGCCGGCTTTTTTGCCAGCGTTCTTTTGCTTAAAAGCTAGAAGCGATTACTTGACTTCAACAACCTTGTTGTCGCCTTCATCCCAGTATTGATCATCGCAGATGAACTTGTACTGGTACGAGCCAGGAACGAGGTTAAGCTTTGCAGACCAGATGCCAGTCTTCTTGTCTTTTTTGCAAGCGACAGCCTTTTCCTGGTTCCATTCGTTGAAGGAACCTGCAACAGTCACCTTGCTTGCAAGTTCGTAAGCGGTCGGGGTAGAAAGAACTACTGCAACTGCCTTAGGAGCGGCGGCTTTCTTTGCAGGAGCCTTCTTTGCAGGAGCCTTGGCAGCAACCTTCTTTTCGGCTACCGGCTTTGCAACGGTCTTCTTTTCTGCCTTCGGAGCAGCCTTTGCAGCTACCTTCTTTTCTACCTTCGGTGCAACCTTTGCAGCAGCCTTCTTTGCTGGAGCCTTAACAGTCTTTTCTTCCTTAGCAGACTTTGCGGCTACCTTTGCCGGAGCCTTCTTTTCTGCCTTCGGAGCAGCTGCCTTTGCAGCAGCTTTCTTTGCTGGAGCAGCCTTTGCTGCAGCCGTAGTTTTCTTTGCGGAAGCCATGTTATTATTCCTCATAAAAATTATTGACACAAAAGTAACAAAAAGTTTAAAATTTGGCTACATTTTTTTACAAGTTGTTCTCAATGCGTTAGCAACCTGTAGGGTGGCGATAGCCAGTGCAAAGCACCGACCAGAGGGTAGCCCGAAAGACTGCGACCTGAGCGCAGCGAAGGGAACGCCCTAGGCAAGGCAACTAAAAGTATTTTTTCACGGAACGTCCGCCCCTAAATTCCAAATCCTATTTCTAAATTTTGGGCATGAAAAACTGTATCATTGCACCTAGCGTTTTAAATGCAAACTTTCTCCAGCTCGGCCAAGGCATAAAAGCCATCGAAAATGGCGGAGCTGGCCTTGTCCACCTCGATATCATGGACGGCAACTTTGTTCCAAACATAAGCTTTGGCCCAGGGATTTCCGCCTGCGTTAAAAAAGGCACAAGCCTTCCGCTAGATTGCCACCTTATGATTGCAAACCCGGAAAGCTATGTTGCAGAATTTGCAAAGGCCGGCGCAAGCATCATTACGGTACATGCAGAAACTACAAACCACCTTGACCGTCTTTTGCACCAGATTCGCGAACTCGGTTGCAAGCCGGCTGTAGCCATCAACCCGGCAACACCGATTGAAAACATCAAGTACGTGCTCGACATTGTAGACATGGTCCTTGTGATGTCTGTGAACCCGGGCTTTGGCGGCCAGAGCATGATTGCCTACACGCTTGACAAGGTCAAGTGCATTCGCGACATGAAGCCGGAACTTGACATCCAGATCGACGGCGGCATCAACTTGAAGACAATCGGCCAGGCAAAGGAAGCCGGTGCAAATATCTTTGTGGTGGGCAGCGCCATTTTCGGAACAGAAAACCCAGAAGAAACTTGCCGAAAGTTCGTAGAACTCGTCAAGTAAGCTTTAAGTATATTTTTTTAATTCCCGACACGTCTGTTTGTTGGGAATTTTTCATAAACAGCTGATACAGCAAAGTTGAAATTTTCATTTATTTTTTTCCGACAAAGCATTATCATATATATTTTCATTCGTAAAACTTAAAGAGAGGCATCATTAAATGAACTTTAAACTTTATAAGACTCTTAAGCCATTCGTGGCTTTCTCTGCCGCAGCAGCATTTGGCCTTTTTGCAGCCGCTTGCAGTGATGATTCTTCTTCATCTAGCGATATCGAGGAACTTTCATCTTCTTCCGTGATTGAAGGCTCTTCTGACAGCGATCCAACATCTTCCGATGCAAACGATCCGGAATCCTCCTCTAGCGTCGAAAACCCAGAAGATCCATCTGGGGACTCCTCCTCTAGCGTTGCCGTTGATGAAGGCACTGTCACGACCCCAGAAGGCAAGGGCATCTTGGTTGATGACTTTGAAGACGGCGACGGCAAGAGCCTTTTGGATGAATACTGGTTTACCTATTCTGACCAGGGTAACGACGGTGCTTCCGTCATTACGACTCCGGTCAATGCAGACGACGAACTTATCGCTGCAGAAACAAACAACGGCACGAAGTATGCCTTGAAGGTTGACTACACTCTCGACAAGGGCGACTATCCGTACGACCCGTATGTTGGCTGGGGCGTAAACGTAGGCGATATCGACTGCAGCCGTTTTGGCGGCATCAGCTACTGGTACAAGGGCGGCGCTCACATCGTTCGCATTGAAACTAGCGATGTCACGGACTACGACGTTCACATGGTCAAGGTCAAGGCTGCAACAAAGTGGACCCAGGTCGTTATCCGCTTCAAGGACATGGCCCAGGAAGGCTGGGGCGAACCGGTTGAACTCATTCCGGCCCACATCACCACAATTAGCTTCCAGGCTAAGGGAACTGCAAAGGTTTCTAGCAACTCCGTGATGATCGACAACATCTACTTGCAGGATTCCAGTGAAGTTGAAAAAGATGTTGCCGACATGACAATCAACGATCCAGTTTTGCCAGAAACAAAAATCGGTGATATCGCTATCAGCAACCCGCTCCAGGCCAAGGCAATGAAGTACCTCGACAAGGGTATCAATGTTACCAACTGGCTCGAAGAAAAGAAGAAGTTCGATGGTACATTCAAGTTTGACGAAAGCGATGTGCAGCTCATGGCCGAAAACGGCATCAAGGCTCTCCGCTTCCCGATCGACCTTGACCTTTACGCAACAAACCGCGACAAGGCCGTTGCAGACACAACCGGCAAGACCGCTCTTGAATTCGACGACAAGAACCTCTTTGCAGTTCTCGACTCCTTCGTAGACTGGACCGCAAAGCATAACATGTCCTTCATCATCGACTACCATGAATACGACAACAGCTACAACGTAACAAGCTCCAAGGATCCAGCTTACCGCACAATGATGGCTAATGTCTGGAAGCATGTTGCAGAACACTACGCAAAGAGCGATCGCGAAAACCTGTTCTTTGAACTTTTGAACGAACCGGACATGAGCGATGGCAAGGTAACATCTGCCAACTGGCGTCTCGCTGCCCAGGAAATTATCGACTCCATCCGTGTTGTCGACAAGACCCACACTCTCGTCTTCGGTGATGCAGCTTGGTATTCCATCAACTACCTTGTCAAGGGACAACCGCTCAATGACGACAACATCGTTTACGCAATCCATACTTACGAACCGTTCGTCTTTACCCACCAGGGTGCAAGCTGGAGCGACAACGCCACCATCAAGAATCTTATGTTCCCGTACGATAAGAGCAAGTGGAGCGAATTCAGCGCAGACTTCGGTGTAACAAAGACAACTCCTAAGTATGTAAAGGACCAGGTCAAGAACTACTACAAGACCGGCAGCAAGGAATACATTATGAGCCTTGTCTACCCGGCTAAGAAGTGGGCTGTAGAAAACAACGTTCCAGTGATCATCAACGAATTCGGTGCATACTCTCCAAAGAGCGACGCACAGTCCGTTTTGAACTACATGACTGCAATGCGCGAAATCAGCGAAGAACTTGAAATCCCTCTGCAGCACTGGGGTTACACAGGCGGCTTCGCCCTGTTCGAAGGCGGTGACGGCAACCACGGCACAACGCTTATCGAAGGCATGGCAGAAGCCTACGGCATTGGTGTAGCAAAGTAACCAACAGCCTAACACGCAAAAACGGACACTTACAAGTGTCCGTTTTTTGTTTTGCTAAATTTGAAAATCGTGGAAGCATTCAAAAAGACATCAGGTTCGTTAATGGTTTGGCATTTGCTTGCCATAGCTACGGTCCTCTTTTGGGGAACAAGCTTTGTAAGCACAAAGACATTGATTAACCATGGATTTTCTGCGGTACAGATTTTTACGATCCGGTTTGCAGCCACCTATATTATGCTACTGCTTGCGGGGCTTCGCAACATTCGTTTTCGCGCAGATTCCTTAAAAGATGAACTGTACTTTTTGCTCGGAGGCGTTACCGGCTGCACAATATATTTCTGGGCAGAAAATACTGCGCTTACGATTTCACAGAGCAGTAACGTTTCGCTCATAGTTTGCACGAACCCGCTGCTGATAATGCTTGCGGGCATTTTTCTTTTTAGGCGCGAACAGCTTGTTAAAAGGCAAATCATAGGTTCGCTCATAACATTTGTCGGAATGGTTCTCGTAGTTCTCAACGGGAAATTCGTATTGAAGCTTTCGCCTGTCGGCGACTTGCTCGCATTCTGCTCCGCTATCGCGTGGACCGTATACGCCTACAGCACCGAAAAAGTCCGTAGCAAGTATTCAACGCTTTTTGCAATTCGAAAAATTTTCTTCTACGGCTTTTTGACATCGCTCCCCATAATGGCCCTTGATTATTTTGGCATTGGCGCTCAGGGGACGTTCGCTTCACACGCGATTCCATGGGAAGCTTTTACAGAACCCGTCGTAATAGGCAACTTCCTTTGCCTTTGCGTGTTCAGCAACTTGTTCGGCTACCTGATTTGGAACAAGGTCATGGATAAGCTTGGAACAGTCCTTGCGAGCAACTACATTTACGGGATACCCCTAGTAACAATGATTACGGCTGCCATAACCATTGGCGAGCATATTTCTGCCGTTGCCATTGCGGGTGCAGCTGCCATTGTGACCGGCATGATCATGGCAGAATACAAAAAGAACTCCCGCGATTGAAACATCGCAGGAGTTTTTTGCTATAGACGAAGACTCTCTCGCCTCTCGTCTGTAGGCACCAAAGGTGCCGTTCTCTCGTCTAGACCTGTGCCAAAGCCTGTTCCAGGTCGGCGATGATATCTTCGATGTTTTCGATACCGACGCTGAAACGGATAAGGTCTGGAGCTACGCCTGCTTCGATGAGCTGTTCGTCGGAAAGCTGGCGGTGGGTATGGCTTGCGGGGTGCAGCACGCAGCTGCGGGCGTCGGCAACGTGGGTCACGATGCAGATCATCTTCAGGGCATCCATGAACTGGATGGACTTGTCGCGGCCACCCTTGATACCGAAGGTGAGCACGCCGCAGGGCAGGCCGCCCTTGAACTGCTTCTGGGCAAGAGCATAGGAAGCGTTGTCTTCGAGGCCTGCGTAGTCAACCCAGGCAACCTTCGGGTGCTTCTTCAGCCACTTGGCAGCGGCGAGAGCGTTTTCACAATGACGGGGCATGCGGAGGAACAAGGTTTCAAGACCAACGTTCAGGAGGAATGCATTCTGCGGAGACTGGATGGAGCCCAGGTCGCGCATGAGCTGCACGGTAGCCTTGGTGATGTAGCAGAGCTTGCCGAAAGCTTCGGTGTAGCGAAGGCCATGGTAAGACGGATCCGGTTCGGTAAGGCCCGGGAACTTGTCGTGATGAGCTTCCCAATCGAAGTTACCGCTATCGACCACTGCGCCGCCTACAGCCATAGCATGACCATCCATGTACTTGGTGGTGGAGTGTGTAACAATGTCTACGCCGAATTCAAAAGGACGGCAGAGGATCGGAGTGGGGAAAGTGTTGTCAATGATCAGGGGCACGCCGTGCTTGTGAGCAAGATCAGCAAAGCGCTTGAGGTCAAGAATCTTGCCTGCCGGGTTCGCAACGGTTTCGCCAAATACGCACTTGGTATTCGGGCGGAATGCCTTCTCGATTTCTTCGTCGGATGCATCCTGGTCGATGAAGGTGCATTCGATGCCCAGCTTCTTCATGGTAACGCTGAAGAGGTTGCTTGTGCCACCGTAAATTGCAGAAGTAGAAATGAAATGGTCACCAGCTTCGCAAATGTTGAAAACTGCATAGAAGTTTGCAGCCTGACCAGAGGAAGTGAGCATGGCACCAACGCCACCTTCGAGCTGAGCGATCTTGCTTGCTACAGCGTCGTTAGTCGGGTTCTGGAGACGTGTGTAGAAGTAGCCGGATTCCTTCAGGTCGAACAGGTCTGCCATCTGGGCGGAAGTGTCGTACTTGAAAGTGGTACTCTGGTAGATTGGGAGAACGCGCGGTTCGCCCTTTTTCGGGGTCCAACCAGCCTGAACGCACAATGTTTCAAGATTTGCCATAGAATTTCCTTTTTTATTAAAAATTTTCTGGATTGCCACGGGCTTTGCCCTCGCAATGACATGTTTGAATATTTCCCACGTAATGACATATTAAATGCAGCACATGGGACATTAGTTGCTTAACATGTAAAATATAGTTACTTCCTATAACAAAAGCGGGTATTTTCCCTATGCCCCATTGCGTGAGGATTCATTTCAAGGAATTATAAAGGAAAAAGTTATAATCAGCAATAGATTAAAACTATACCAAGCTTACAAGCAGTTGTTGAATTTAAATTTATTTACATACGGCAGATTCCGCATATAGCCACCTCAACGCCATAATCCTGCTTGATTGTTTTATTCAAAAAAGTAAATTTCACCTATCTAACGTTACACACACTTTACTTGGCGGTTATACCGCTAAAGAAACAAAAATTATGAGTCTTAAAATCGTTGTACTTGCTAAGCAAGTTCCTGACACACGAAACGTGGGTCCTGACGCCATGACGGAACAGGGCACCATCAATCGTGCTGCCTTGCCTGCAGTCTTCAACCCAGAAGACCTGAATGCACTCGAACAGGCCCTCCGCCTTAAGGACCAGTTCCCAGGCTCCACCATTTCCGTTGTGACCATGGGTCTCCCGAAGTCTGCAGAAGTGATCCGCGAAGCTCTCTATCGCGGCGCTGACGAAGGCTTTGTCGTTACCGACCGTGTTCTCGGCGGTGCAGACACCCTCGCAACAAGCTATACCCTTGCCCAGGCAATCAAGAAGGTTGGCAACTACGACATTATCCTCTGCGGTCGTCAGGCTATCGATGGTGATACCGCACAGGTTGGTCCGCAGATCGCACAGAAGCTCGGCCTTACACAGGTTACCTACGCCGAAGAAATCCTTTCCCTCGACGAAAGCGCTCGCAAGGTTGTTATCCGCCGCTTGATCGACGGTGGCGTAGAAACTGTTGAAGCTCCGCTCCCGCTGGTTGTAACAGTCAACGGTTCTGCAGCTCCTTGCCGCCCTCGTAACGCAAAGCGCGTCATGAAGTACAAGAAGGCAACCGCTGTTGCTGAACGCGCACCGGAACAGGCAGAAGCATACGCAGCTCTCATTGCAGTAAAGCCATTCATGGACATTCCGCAGTGGGGTGCAGCCGACATCGAAGCTGACCCGAACCAGATTGGTAAGGCCGGCTCCCCGACCAACGTTAAGGCCGTCAAGAACATCGTGTTCAAGGCTAAGGAAAGCCGTACGCTTACCGCTAGCGATGCCGATGTAGAAGGCTTGATCAAGGAACTTTTGGAAGAGAAGATTATTGGTTAACTTATGAATAACGTCTTTGTATATTGCGAAATTGAAGGGACAACCGTCAAGGATGTCTCCCTTGAACTTCTGTCGAAGGGTCGTAAGCTCGCCAACACTCTCGGCGTAAAGCTTGAATGCATTTGTGCAGCTTCCGGTATCGACGGTATCGAAAAGCAGGTTTTCCCATACGGCGTAGACAAGGTCCACGTCTTTGATGCAGAAGGCCTTTTCCCATACACCACCAACCCGCATGCATCCCTCGTGATCAACTTGTTCAAGGAAGAACAGCCGCAGATCTGCCTTATGGGTGCAACCGTTATTGGTCGTGACCTCGGCCCGCGCATTTCTGCTGCAACCCACAGTGGTTTGACAGCTGACTGTACCGAACTTGAAATCGACAGCTTCGAAATGAGCATCGGTGGCGTAAAGAAGTATTACGAAAACCAGCTCTGCCAGATTCGCCCGGCATTTGGCGGCAACATCGTTGCTACCATCGTGAACCCGGAACACCGCCCGCAGATGGCTACCGTCCGCGAAGGCGTGATGAAGAAGGAAATTCTGGACCCGAACTACAAGGGTGAAGTCGTTAAGCACGACGTTGCCAAGTACGTTCCAGAAGCTGAATACGTGGTCAAGGTTCTTGAACGCCACGTTGAAGCTGCAAAGAACAACTTGAAGAGCGCTCCGATCGTTGTTGCCGGTGGTTACGGCATGGGCTCCAAGGAAAACTTCGACATGCTGTTCGAACTTGCCAAGGAACTCCACGGTGAAGTCGGCGCAAGCCGCGCAGCTATTGACGCTGGCTTCGTTGACCACGACCGTCAGATCGGCCAGACAGGTCTTACCGTTCGCCCGAAGGTCTATATCGCTTGCGGTATCTCCGGTCAGATCCAGCACATTTCTGGCATGCAGGATTCCGGCATTATCATTTCCGTGAACAATGACCCGGAAGCTCCGATCAACGCTATTGCAGACTACGTCATCAACGGCAACGTTGAAGAAGTCGTTCCTAAGTTAATCAAGTACTACAAGGCTAACAACAAGTAAAGCTTATGGCAAATTTCTATACAGATCACCCAGAGATTAAGTTCAATCTCGAAAGCAGCCCCTTGATGAACCGCATTGTGGAACTCAGGGAAAAAGGCTTTGCTAATGAAGAAAATTCCGATTACGCTCCGGCTGACTATGCCGACGCAATCGACAACTACAACCAGGTTTGCGAACTTGCTGGCGATATCGTTTCTAACGTGATCGCTCCAAATGCAGAAGCAGTTGACGCTGAAGGCCCGCACTGCGAAAACGGTCGTGTACGCTACGCAAGCAAGACTTACGAAAACTTGGAAGCAACCGTGAAGGCAGGCCTTTGCGGCGTTACCATGCCACGCCGTTTCGGTGGCTTGAACTTCCCTGTTACAGCATACACAGCAATCAACGAAATGATTGCTGCTGGCGACGCTGGTTTCGAAAACATCTGGTCCCTCCAGGATTGTATCGAAACTCTCTATGAATTCGGCGACGAAGATCAGCGTTCCCGCTTTATCCCGCGCATTTGCGCTGGCGAAACCATGTCCATGGACTTGACTGAACCGGATGCAGGTTCCGACTTGCAGCGCGTTATGCTCAAGGCTACCTACAGCGAAGAAGACAAGTGCTGGTACTTGAACGGCGTTAAGCGCTTCATCACGAACGGTGACTCCGACCTTCACTTGGTCCTTGCCCGTTCCGAAGAAGGCACTCATGACGCTCGCGGCCTTTCCATGTTCATCTACGACAAGCGTGACGGTGGCGTAAACGTCCGTCGCATTGAAAACAAGATGGGTATCCACGGTTCTCCGACTTGCGAACTTGTCTATAAGAACGCAAAGGCAGAACTCTGCGGCCGCCGCAAGTTCGGTCTTATCAAGTATGTGATGGCCCTCATGAACGGCGCTCGTCTTGGTATCGCTGCACAGGCTGTCGGCATTAGCCAGGCTTCCTACGACGAAGCTCTTGCATACGCAAAGGATCGTAAGCAGTTCGGCAAGGCTATCATCAACTTCCCGGCAGTCTATGACATGCTTTCTACAATGAAGGCTCGCCTTGACGCTGGCCGTGCTCTCCTTTACCAGACAGCACGCTACGTTGATATCTACAAGTCCTTGGAAGATATCGAACGTGAACGCAAGCTCACTGACGAAGAAAAGGCAGACCTCAAGCTTTACAACAGACTTGCATCTGCTTGCACTCCGCTCACAAAGGGCATGAATGCAGAATACTCCAACATCAACAGCTACGACAGCATCCAGGTTCACGGCGGTTCCGGCTACATGCTCGAATACGCTTGCCAGCGTCTCTACCGCGATGCCCGTATTACCTCCATTTACGAAGGTACTACACAGCTCCAGACTGTTGCAGCACTCCCGCACATTACAACAGGCACATACAGCCAGATTCTCGAAGAATTGGAAGCAGCAGCCGTTGCTCCGGAATTCGAAGCTCTCAAGGCACGTGCAAAGGCTATGGACGCTAAGTACAACGAAGCCATTGAACACGCCAAGGCCGCTAACGACAACGAATTCCTTGACCTTTGCAGCCGCCACCTGTATGAACTTGCAGGCAACTGCGTAATGGCTCAGCTCCTCATTCGCGACGCTTCCGTTAACGCAGAACTCTTTGGCACAAGCGCCAAGGTCTATATGAACTACGCAGAAGCAGAAGTGGCAAAGCACTACAACTTTGTCATGGGCCTCTCCGCAGATCAGATGGCTGATTACCGCAAGTAATCGCTAGTTCAAGGCTAAACAAAAACTTCTCCCGCAAAACGGGAGAAGTTTTTTGATTTTACAGTGGGATTTTCTTTAACTTTACGGTCTAAATCAGGGAAACATTGGTTTTAGACCGTAAAAGCATTCCAAATTTTCATTTTTTGCAAGTATCGCAGCTGTTTTTTACGGTCTAAAACTCAGATATTGCAAAAATAGACCGTAAATCAGTCAAAGATTGCTAAAGAATTACGGTCTAAAATGAGAAAAAGCCGCGTTTAGACCGTAATTCACACAGAGTTCGCCTAATCGTGCGTCTTCAGTCTATACCTCGTGCCGCGTCCGCCCTTGCTCGCTTTTTCTAGCACGCCCTTTTGCACCATGTCTTGCAAGTCACGAAGCGCAGAGTCATGAGAAATGCCCGCAAGCGCTGCCCATTCCGAAGAAGACACTTCACCAGAATTTTTCAATTTGTTGTTTTGGAAGGCTTCCACATTTCCAGGGCAATCAGGATTTTTGAAACTCTCTAAATTCCCAGCACTTTTCAAAATCTCTACAAGTTCAAGCTGCCTTGCAGAAAGCGCAACACTCCCTAAAGTCATTGAAAGCCTTGCGCTAGAAATGCGAGCATCAAACACGGCCGTTGCATTTGCCATGGCCGATTGCATTTTGCCAATGAACCATAAGAGCCATTCCGTAATTTCGCCATTGCCCTGTTGCGCGTGCAACAACGCGTCGTTATACTTTTCGACATTGTTCAACAGCTCGGCAAACAGGGAATAAAAACGCTTGCTTTCGCCTTCGCTCCTTGAAAGCTGGATATCAGTCAAGAGGCCTGCAATCACCTTGTTGCCCTTTTCAAAAGGTCGAATGGTAAGGAACCAAAAATGCGCAATGGCCGCCTTCAAAACGCCATCCATTTCAGAATCGTTAAAGAACTTCAAAAAACGGGAAAGTTCCTTGGCAATGCGCTCCGGCTCTACGCCAGGTTCTGCACTTTCTGAAGTCCTGAAACGTCCGCCGCCGCGAACGCAGGCTGCATGCCAACGGCAAAGACGTTCCTCCGAAACCTCCTCTGAAAAATTCACGGAAGCATGCATGAAAACCTTAAGCGCACCATCCGTAAGCTCCAGGGATTCCGCGGCAAAGGAAGCGGCCAAGTCACTGCGAAAACACGTCTCGGCATCGGCGGCATTCAACGCCAGGGAAGCAATGCCCAAAAGCCTCCCCTGCTCCATGCGAACATGTCCTAGCAAGGTGGTAACTTTCTGTTGGTAACGGAACTTAGTCCAATCTGGGTATTGATAAATGTAGAGCATAGTATTTTTAGACGAGAGAACGGCACTGCGTGCCTACAGACGAGAGGTGCATGCAAATTTTCAGTGTTGTCGGCTGTAGGCTGACGTCTGTCGACAGAAAGGCTTTGATAATTCAGAATTAAGAATTCAGAAT
>DCGZ01000001.1 GCA_002314675.1 Fibrobacter sp. UBA1765
CACGCCTCAAAGCACCGAAGGTGCGCCCCCACCCCAGACTCCTGTATTCTGTTTACAGTACGCCCTTGGAACTAGGCACGCCCCCCACCCTGCGAGACGGAGAAATCGCCATGCCAACAGCACGGGCAAAAGCCTTGAAGATTGCTTCCAAGCAGTGGTGCGAATCGTTGCCATAGAAAAGTTCCACATGCAAGTTCATGCGGGCGTTTTCGCAAAGGCTCTTGAAGAAATGTTCAAACATGCTGGCTTCAATGCCGCCTGCCATTGCAGAAGGCAACTTGACATTCCAGACAAAGCCGATACGATTTGAAAAATCAATGCAAACTCGAGCAAGAGCCTCATCCATCGGGACAAAATAAAATCCGTAGCGTTCAATGCCCTTCTTGTCGCCAAGACATTCTACAAGAGCCTGTCCAAGAACAATGGCAATGTCTTCCATGCTATGGTGCATGTCAACATAAGTATCGCCATTGCACTCCAGGTTCAAGGTAAAGCCACCATGCACCTGGAACAGGTCAAGCATGTGGTCCAAAAAACCATTACCGGAATTGATTTTACCACGACCGCCTTCGTCGATATTCAAGTCAAGCTTGATCTTGGTTTCGTTCGTGTTGCGGACAATGCTAGAGGTACGCATTAGAAACCTCCAAGGATCTTGCCGCCTACAACGCGGAAACGCAGTGCTCGCCCGGCAGCACCGGCCGGGAGCTTTGCAGAGACGTCGTTAATCTTCATTTCTGCAATGGCTGCAGGGTTACCGATAAGAACATACATGGTATCCTTGGCGGTATAGCTCAAGCGGTCGCCGACCTTGGAGAACTTGCCCTGCTTATTGTAATATTCGCTGGAAGCGGACTTCTTAACGCCAAGCCATGTAGAATCCTTGCCATTGGCGATAAGTTCAAGCTTCGTAGGGCCTGCAGGCTTTTTCACTTCGGCTTCAGCCTTTTCCTTGGAATCGGAAGAAATAAAAATTGTAGCGGATGCAGGCAAATCCTTGGCGGCAGCTACAGAATCCACAGCACGACGTACGGCATCTTCATCGGCAGCACTTGTCGTATCGGGAGCAACAGCTTCAGCGCCTTCAGGAACAGGGGCAGAAACCAACGATTCTTCAGCGACAACGCTTTCGGTCTGTACAGAGGAATCGCTAGCAATCATTTTCTGCACATCGGAAAGCTTAAGCACAAATGCAAGGGCACCAAGAATAAGGATAAGCAAGACAACAATGATAACAAGCTTTGCCTTTGACTTTGGAGATTCCTTTCTCGGAGCAATGAAATCGCGCTGCTGTTCCACGGCATCAAACTCATGCGCATAGTTAGAACCGATTTCCTTGGAAAGATAGTCTAGGATAACCTTGGAATCAAGGCCCAGGCGAACGGAAACGGAATTTACGTAGCCACGAAGGTACGCCTCGATATTGAACGCCTTCCAATCGGAAGCTTCGATGCTCTTGATATAATTGATGTTAACGCCACTTTTCCTTGCAAGTTCTTCAAGCGTCATATTGCGGGCTTCACGCACCCTTGCCAAATAGGAACCAAGTTTTTCGTCAGAGTTCTTTTCAAATTCTTCAGCCATGTTTTTAAGCCTCAAGCGATTCTAAAATTTCTAGTGTCTTTGCAACGGGCAAGCCAACTACATTGTAGTAGCAGCCGTTAATGGACTTTACAAGCCGTGCTCCAAGGCCCTGAATGCCATAAGCGCCAGCTTTGTCCATCGGTTCCTTAGAATTTACATATTCTTTTATAGTTTGTTCGGAAACATTCCTGAAAATGACCTCTGTACGCTCGAAATTTGAGCGTAACACGTTGCCATTCAACGCGATAGCAACACCAGAGACAACAAAATGTGACCTCCCGTTCAAGTTTTTTAGCATTTGAACAGCGCAAGCCTCATCCTTTGGTTTGCCGAGAGCCTTGCCATCGCAAATGACAAGCGTATCAAAACCGAGCACCAGTTCAGAAGGATGTAAAACAGAAACGGCGAGAGCCTTGCGCTCCGCCAAGATCATAGGCCAGGTTTCAGGAGAACCTATAGAAATATTTTCATCAACATCGGCAGTGCAAACAGTAAATGGCACCCCAATCTGAGTCAAAATTTCTCGGCGACGCGGAGAACCGCTCGCGAGAATCACTTGTTTCATTTTATTGTTCCACGATTGTGTAATCGCCAATAAAGCCGCGGCCCTTCATATTGCGGACTACAGCATTTTCGCCGATTGCAGTAAGCTTGATATCGGAGTTTTCCACAACGGAGCCGGCACCAACAAGGCTATCGGATATTTTAGAAGATGCAATCTTCACACCGGCATCGACAGTCACGTTCGGACCGATTACAGAATCCTTGATTTCCACGCCTTCACCAAAGTAGCAGGGCTGGATGATTGTAGTATTCGGGAATTCCGGAGCAGAGGTCTTGGTCGACTTTGCAAGAACAGTTCCATTTGTTTCAAGGAGCGTTTCTGGAGTGCCACAATCAAGCCAAGCGGCAAGTGGAGATGTCTTAAAGACATAGCCGTCTGCAACCATCTTTTGAAGAGCATCGGTAAGCTGGTATTCGTTACGGGTACGAATGTTATTTTCGATCAAGTAGTTGAGAGAAGCGCGGAGTGCTGCAACATCCTTGATGTAATAGATACCGACAAGGGCTTCATCAGAAACAAATTCCTGCGGCTTTTCAACAAGCTTTGTAACCTTGCCAGAAGCGTCCGTTACGGCAACGCCAAAGCGACGCGGGTCTTCAACCTTGCGAGTCAAGAGCACGTTGGTCTCTGCAGTTGCAAGGAACGAAAGGTCAGCTTCAAAAAGGGTATCGCCAAGAATGATAAGCAAAGGTTCGTCATCAGAGACGCTAGACATGCAAAGAGAAATAGCTTCGCCCAAGCCCTGAGGATTTTCCTGCAAAACAATTTTTGTGTTCTGCCAGTTCTTTTCTTTCACGAACTGCTCTATGCAGTTCGATAGATAACCTGCAACCAGTATTTTACCGGTTACATCAAGCGATGCAAAAGAATCGCAAATATGCTCAATAAGAGTCTGGCCAGCAATAGAAAGCAGGCACTTAGGGCGCGTAAGTGTAAAAGGACGCAAGCGTGAGCCGGTACCGGCAACAGGTAAAATAACTTTCATACTTGTAAATATAGCAACCTCTATTCGTAACGTCAATTTTACAAACCATTTTTCTTACGTTTTTATTACCATTTGTGATAAACTTCACATTTTTCAGTAAAAATATGAAACATCCAGGTGAGCCAACCTAGCTTGACCGTCCATATTTTTTAGCAGCCATTTACTTTATTGCTACCTTTAGAATACTATGTGTTTATTCTGCAAAATCATCAAGGGCGAAATCCCTTCCAAAAAAATTTATGAAGACGACGATGTTTACGCTTTCTACGACATCGCCCCACAGGCACCAGTCCACTTTCTTGTAATTCCAAAGAAGCACATCGAAAGCGCCATGGCAATGCAGCCGGAAGACTGCGAAATCGTTGGCAAGGTTCTCTACCGCGGTCAACAGATTGCAAAGGACCTTGGTCTTGAAGAATCCGGCGCTCGCTTCGTGTTCAACTGCAAGGAAGATGCTGGACAGACAGTTTTTCATCTGCACATGCACGTTGTAGGTGGCCAAAAGTTTGGCTGGCCACCGTTCCCGAAAGAAGGCTAAAGGTTAGACGAGAGAACGGCACAACGTGCCTACAGACGAAAGGTGCATGCTGATTTTTCATACTGTCGGCAGAAAGACTTTAAAAATTCAGAATTAAGAATTCAGAATGCAGAATTAGGACTGTTTAGGTATGGGGTCGC
>DCGZ01000123.1:0-25344 GCA_002314675.1 Fibrobacter sp. UBA1765
GTTCTTCCATTTTCAAAGCCCTACAAACTCGAAATCCCAATCAGCACAAGGCCCGTCACAATCGCCACAAGCGCCATCCACTTTTTCGGATTGTTCTTTTCCTTGAATATCATTAGCCCTGCAATAAACGAAATAATCACGCTCGAGCGCCTAATGATTGTTACAAGCGAAACAAGCGTACCTTCTTCGTGCAAAGACAAAAAGTAGAACCTGTCGGCCACAAGCAAAAGCGCTCCAACAAGTAGCATGATCCAGCGGAACTCAAACTTGAATCCAATGCCTCGCTTATTTCGAGGATACCAGTAGAAGGCTGTAACAAGCCCCTGGATTACGCACATGTAAATATTGAACCAAAGCTGCAACACAAAGGGATCGTAACCTAGGCGCTGCAAAAGCACCTTGTCGTACACGCCGCTGCAAGAGCCAAGGAAGGTTCCAAAGAACATCGCAATTACAAAAGGGTGTCGCCAATATGTCTTCTGTTCCCTCTTTGTTCCAAACCTAAAGAGCATGTGGCCCGCAAAGCAGCTTGCAAAGCCAATCCATTGCAACGGCAAAAGGCGTTCGCCCATAAAAATCGTTGCCATGAACATGGTAAATATCGGGGCCGTGGCTCGAATCGGCGAAGTCGTAGAAAGCGGGAGCCTTGCAATGGCGCTGTAGGTAAACACCCAGCTACCGCTCACGATCGCAGCCTTTACAAGTAACGTCAAATGGTCCTTCAGCGCAGGGACTTCAGGGAGTCCATTAGCAAGCAACTGCCAAATCAAAAGCAGTACCACATTGGTCGCGCTGCAAATCAAAAGCATCGGCCAAACCGCATTTCTATTCACGGCACGTTTTTTACAAATGTCGTAAATGCCAAGGAAAAGGGCTGAGCCAAGTGCGAGTAATAGCCAAGTCATAACAGTTCAGATTTAAATTTTTTGTGGTGCCCAATTTAGAAAACAAAATAAGCCGTATAAATGTTCTTTTGTCAGTTTTTTTTACTTTTTGTATGGAAGATTTTCATAAGATTTTATATTTGTATTGTGTATTTGAAAGTATTCAGACCGTTTTTAGTAACACTTTTGCTAGGCCTTGCTTTTGCGTATGGCGAAGAAAGCAAAGAAGTCCCTTCAGACTCCCTTGCTGCAGATTCTTCAAAAACAGAAGTTCAAGAACAAAAGTCAGCGCCAGCCTTTAAGGGGTATTTCGACAATACCTTTTCCTGGGTCGGTATCGTATTACCGCACCACTCCCTAAGAAATTCCGAGACCCTCCATAACTGGCCCTTTTTCCCGTTTGCATTCCCTACCTGGGCATTTTCCTATACGGCCCAATACGATGTCAATAAATTGATTACCCTCAAGGAAGTCACGAACCTTGACCCCGGTATTTTTGGACTAGGCTTAAAAAGTGAGCTTAGCGTAGAGTTAATGCACTTGCTTGAACTTGGAATCGGCGGCGTTGTAGGTACAGCATTCAACTATGGTGAAACCGCTACCATGATGGGCGTGTACAAGCCAGAAAAGCGTGACTACCGCCAGGATATCTTTATGACCGAATTCACGTACGGCGTAAAGTATAGGGCAGGCTTAACGATCCCCCTCTTGGCATTCCTGCCCAAAAGCGACTGGACAAAAATCATTATCAAAGGGTCTGCCGAACTGGAATACAACGCCTACACAGGCGCAGACGACGGTGAACTATGGAAATCCGGCATGAGCGACGGCGTGAACGGCTATAAGCACAAGTTTGGCGGAACCCTCATTTACATGCTGCCCTTTGAACGCGTAAACATGGCGATGCTTGGTGCAAGTGTAAGCGGTTTCAACAAGAGCGCCGAGTTCGATTCGGTGTACAATGACTACGATCCCTACTTCAAAACCTATGCCTTGAACCCGATGCTTATGTTCAAGGTTAGCGAAAAGTGGAACGGCATGGCCATGGCAAATTTCGCCCGTTTGCGTAAATACGAGCGTTACAAGTACGAGTCTACCGAAGAGCCACTTCAAAAGCGCATAGGTTCTGAATGGCGCCTAAATGTGGTCATGCTAGTATTTAGCCGAAAGTTCTAATTGCGCTTTCAGCTCATAAATTTCATAACTTTTTCTTTTTTTAGCGCCATAAGGCAATTTTTTACTTAAATTTTAGTCAAACATTTATAGGAGTAAAAAAATGTCCATTAAAGGTAAAGCCTCTTCCCTCATGGAAGAATTCAAGGCATTTGCGTTCAAGGGCAACATTGTCGACATGGCTATCGGTGTTATCATCGGTGGTGCATTCGGTAAGATTGTTACCTCTTTCGTAAATGACATCGTTATGCCGTGCGTCAACGCAATCATCGCCATGGGCGGTGGCAAGGACGCAGGAACAGGCCTCAAGGGCTTGGTTTACACAACTGAAGCCGGCGTAGAAATTCCTTACGGCAACTTCATCGGTGGCATCGTTGATTTCTTCATCGTTGCAATCGTCGTGTTCCTCGTAATGAAGAAGTTCCTCGGCTTTATGCAGGAAATGCGCAAGAAGGAAGAAGCTCCGGCTCCAGCACCTGCTGAACCACCTCCGCCACCACCGGAACAGGTACTTCTTACCGAAATTCGCGATCTCCTCAAGAACCAGAAGTAATCCCTGTTAAAAAGGAAATTTAAAAGGCCTCGCACAATTCGTGCGGGCCTTTTGATTTACATTGAGCAAATAAAGACAACTTTCTGCAATTTTTTCTTCCAGTATGTCAACTGCACGCTTGCGTTGCCATCGGATTCTGCAATTTTACCGACCATAATAAGGTAGGTTCCTTCTTCGCCCTCAAGCGTAAACCAGCCGTTAGAAACTATTTCAACCGATTCGCCACGGGTATCGGCAAAAGACTTGATCTCTTCAAGGCATACCTGTTCAGGAACAATGCCAGCCTTGTAGCTAACGTCAGCCTCTGCAACCTTGTAATCTTTGCCAACAACTTTAAGCATTGGATATTCGCCAGAAGTAGAAAGCGTGATTTGCATTTCTTCTTCTGTTACACTTACCTTGCCTGTTTCTAGGTTTGCAAACAAGGCCTCATCACCATCAATGTTAGAAATGGTAAGTTCACCAGCTTCCATTTCAGTACATTCTGTAATTTCTGGCTTTGCAGAAGATGAACTCGGCAACTCTTCCTCTTCACAGAATTCCTCAGGGATATTGAATTCAAGAGAGTCTACTGCAGAATACGGAACATTTTCTGCGCCACTTGCAAAAGCCCAGACATAGCCGCGGAACTTGCCGCACTTTTCAAGCTCATCAACGCCAATGGAAACCGCGTTCAATGAAACGTTTGATGCAGGGGCATCAAACTCGACATCCTTTGTAAGCAATGTAGCAGACAAGCCGTCCTTAGAAACTTGCTTTACAGTAACCTGGACGCTGTCAAGTTTTGCATCGGAAGCATCGGCAACCTTGTCATATTCAGTATCGACAAGAACATCGCCGGCAAGCGTCACCTTCACGCCGACAGTCGCATTCAAGCGTTCAAAGTTGATTGGCGCAAATTCAGAAACCGACGAAGAAGACTCCGCAACAGAAGAAGAACTTTCAGGTGCAGATGAACTGCTATCGCTACAAGCCTGGAAAAATGCAGCACTTGCAAAAGCCATAGGGACAATATACTTAGCCTTCATAATAAACTCCAATTATTTTTTTCTTCTAAAGCCAAATGTATTAATTTGGTCAGAACGTTTCACGTAATTTCCTATCTGTACATACCAACTGAACTTGCCAATGTAAACTCCAGTACCAATCAGGCGGCCATCATTAGAAATTCCATTCCAGCCAATGTAGAAGTTGCCCGGATTACTAATGCAATCTTCACCCTTGCCAAAAATACTTTCATCATCGCATTCAATCCGTTCGCTTTCGTTTGCAACAAAGTTGCCGATGTTCGTAAAGTACGTTGCCGAATAGAATATGCGCAGGTCCTGGATTGTAATAGAGTCGTTCAGGTTCTTGTACTTGTTGTAAATTTCAGGCAAGTCCACATTGATCCATTGCCCGATAGTGCCCTTAAGGCTATCAATATCACCCACAGATTGAATGCTGTCACCCAGATCAAAACGGACAACAGTCATAATATCCTTATCTTCAAGGCGACGCTGCAATACAGAATCGCTTTCGCTAAATTCCGCAAAGTTTCGAGTCTTGATCTTCACAACGACTTCCAGGTCACCGGTAACCTTTGCCCATGGCGAGGGGCTAGTGGCATCAAAGTCTGTAGCAACATTGCCAAGCGTATCAGAAACAGCATCCGCAGCAAAGCGGACAAAGTCGCCTACAAGCGGAGTCTTCTTGACATCGCGCCCATCGATATGCCTGTAGTAAGCAGAACCTTCAGCATCATCAAGTTCAAAATCATCTTCTGCCTTAGGGGTATCATAGCAATCGGCATCTTCACATTTTGCAGAAGGCATGTAATAGCTGAAAAGCTTTCTTGCATCCGCAGAATCCATCGGCATGACAGGTTCCGAGAACGTAAAGTTGATGTAGTTGTACTCGCGGTCATCGGAATCCATCTTGTATTCAGCCTTCAAAATAACAGGGGCAATCCTATCGGTGGTAGCCTTGTCGAATGACTGCAAGGTCTTTACCCCGTAATTGCTGAAAGAAATAAAGGAACGTGCAGAACCGACACCAGCCGTACGGATCTTTGTCGAAAGCTTCAAGCCGCCAAAAGAAAGTTCGCTATCCTTCTTTGTTGCCTTGTAGGCAGCTTCAATATCCTTGCGGCCAATCGTATCGCTACATGCTACAAGGGAATCCTTTTCTTGCAAGTTTCCAAGCTTGTCAAATCTCTTCTTGCCGTCAAAGGAAATCTCCTTCGACTTGTCCCAGATAATACAGATCAGTTCAGGCAACGAATCGCTGTCAAGTTCGCGATCAAACACGATATGGACAGAGTCAGCAATGCCATCGCGGTAAATTCTAGCAGCCTCGTGGAATGGAGACGGTATTGCAAAATCGGCAGGCTTTCCGTCCACATCGAACAATTCCACCACAGTCGGGTAAGGGACCGGCGGCTTTCTAAAATGCATATTGCGGTACTCTGCAAAAATCAGGGAATTGCTAACGCTTGCAAGTTTAATAGAAGCCGTAGAATCTTCGTATTCAACACTGGAGCTCAACACGACAAGGCTCACGCCCTTCTTGAATTCCCCCGGAGTAATAGAAAGGCCTGCAGACTTTACAGCGGCAAACAGTTCAATTTCACATTCCGTGCAAACTGTCGAATCCTTTGCATTCAAGGCAAGCAACACCAGTTCTACATCGGAACCAATCCAATTAGAATACGGAATGCCGCCAAGCGAATCAGGATCCCCCGTAACAGGCTTAAAGCTCTTTACATTGCCCGTAGAATCATACTTGACGTCGCGAGCAAAGGTAAGCACCGGCGCATAGAATGTAATGATGGCCTTGAGCGTTCCGACACTTAGCGTGACAGCGTCCCTTGAGCCCTGCATTGCATTCAGCGGAATCGTTACCCAAAGCGTATCGATGCCCGTAGAATCAATAGTCAGCGCAGTTCTACTTGTAACAAGGTTCTTGCCTTCCTTATCGCTATAGATAGCACCACTGAATTCTGAGTTATAATAAATTCTATAGCTTTGACCGGCAGCACCTTCAAGGTCAACGGAAGCTCCGCTAACCATGGAAACATAAACTGGAACAAGCGTACCGGCAGAAGCCTCGCCCTCGAACTTCCAGGTAGTTCCCTTCTTGTACTTGCTGTTTGCATTGCCAGTATATTCCACGTCCTTATTCACTACATCTATAGCGGTGTTACCGCTTACGCGGAAATTCATGTAAGTCTTCTTGCCACCGACATCAATCCACAGGCGGTAAGAACCGGCCGGCAAGCCCGTAATGGCATCGGTATTAATGCTTGGGTGGTAATAGTTCGTATCGGCAAGGTTAATGCCGCCATACCAAACCTTTGCGCTGCTCAAGGAATCCACATGTTCACCCGCGCGGGTCGTAATTGTATAGACAATGTTAAGGTTTACGCTGTCCTTGATATCAGCCCCGCAAAAGCGGACCGTATCAATCTTTGTCGTAAGCGAGCTGCCGCAGGTGTTGCCAGAGCTTCCGCGCAACTGTTCATAGCAAATTTCATAATCCACATACTCTGTTTCTTCATCGACATCGCCTGCGGTAAATTCAACGCTGCTCTGTTGCGTAATGTACATGTTCGTGCGAATGAGCACGTTTGTCATTGTAGTCATGCGGTCGCAAAAGAAAATGTCGATCGGGTAAGACCTTCCCTGCACAAGCGGGTTCTTATCCTTGTCTACAAAGTCCTTAAGTTCTACATAGCCCGGGCTTGACCAGTGTGTGCCACCGTTGTCTACGGCAAGGCGACCAGCAATAAATACCCAAATGTCATCATCGCCTCTGAACGAGAATGCCTGCGTAGAATCGTAAACGAACGTTGCATGGCTTTCAAAGCAATATTGCTGGTTACGCTTGTGGCCATTCCAGGAGGCATTTGCCCAACGTCCAATGTTGCCGCCGCCATTTTGCCCCTGGCAATCCATGCCGCCCTTCCAGCCACCAATTTCAGGGCCGTTACAAAGCTTGTCAAAATCGGTATTGAACTTAATGAAATCATTTGCAACGCCAAGAACCGGGCGTTGTCCATCTGCATTACGCATGGTTCTGCATTGTTCACATTCTTCCTGCTTCTTGCCATCTATTTCAAGAAGCTTAAGCTCATAGCCCTTATTATCTACCGGGTAAAAACCACCCTTGTCATTTGCCACTGCGGCATCTGCCTCATGGTTATAGTCAACCTTGTAAGTCTTATCCTCAGCATTGAATGTCCAGCTGCCAAGGGTATCGCGCGTAAGCTTAAGTTCATAGCAAGTAACTTCGTTAATGCCGGGGCGGTAGTTAAACAGGCTATTGAATTTCGCGGTATCGTCTGCAAAGCACTTCTTGGAATTTGCAGAGCCTACATTGAGCACCATTTTGCGGTTTGCATCAAGTGTATCCTTTACAATGCCATGCTGAATGCCACGGCAATCGCTTGCTAGCTTCCACTTTTCGCCTTCAAGGTTAGTCCAAGAGGAAAACAAATTGTTCACTTCCTGGTCGGAATCATAAATGTATGCCGCAATGGTATATTCACAAGTTCCCGTAACACCAGGGTCGTTCACATACCAGCCCTTGGTTTTAGAATCCGGGCGCTTACTCGCATCTGGAATAAAATAGAGTGAATTTGTCTCTAGGGAATCAAACAAACTTGCAAGCGGAATTTCTGCAGCTGTAGCTTCGGTTTCAGCAAGGCCGTTCAAACCTATCTGGTCGCTCTTGTCATTGTTACGGTAAATAATGACGTTGTTTGCATCAAAGTCCTTAAGCTTTATCGAGAACCATCCGCACATATCGCGCTCGGCAGTAAGCCTTTTACCAGTCTTGCCGCCATCGGTGCTAAACATAGGCACACCGGTCATCCAATGCGAAGTTTCTGGCATGAGCATATAGAATGTACCCGAAACCTTTTTGGTACCAGGACCAGGGCGTGTTTCACTCGAAGAAGACTTTGCAGAACTTGATGAAGATTTCGGGTCCGTTACAGAAGATGAACTTTCAGCAGGCTTCCCAGGTCCTGCGCCAGGCGCCTTCGGAGCAAGCATTGTCACGCCCTTTTCGCCCTCGTAAACATACAAGGCGTCGCCTTCAATATCGGAGCACTGGATAGAAGCAGTAGAGCTCCAATTCTTAGTCGCATAGTCGGAACGGGTAACATACTGGTTCTGGCGATTCTTGTTTGTATTCGTAAAGACAAATGCGTTTTTGACAAAGGCGGTCGTTTCAATGGCAGAGGCGTCAATCTGGTACCAGCCATCCTTATTTACGGTAACCTTTGTATACTTTGTCGTAAGCCCAGAAACCGCAACATACACATCCTTCCAATCGGCAGGAGCCTTAAAATAAATAGTACCACTGCAATTCAATGCAGCAGCATAGCTAGCCAAAAATAAAATACAGGCAAGCAAAAGCTTGACCATTACACCCTTCTTGTACATACTTACCCCGAATCGCCCTTGCAAAGCACACTCTAACCTATTAAATATACATTCAATAGTTCAAATTCGCTCTTGCAAACTATGTAAGTTTTCTGTAAACTTTCATTGTGTAATGAATTACAACAAAAAAGGGGCTTATTTGTTCCGATAATCCCTTAGCCTTAAAAGTGCCGCAGCAACTTCAGAAACCCTAGGGAGCGACATATCTTTCGACATGCCCTGCGGAATTCCACGGAAACCGACATTTTCAACCTTTTTAAAGCGATCAAGAATCATCTGCAGGCTAGGCGCTTCCTCGACATTCTGTAGCATGTTCAACAGCAGCATGCCTGCGCCAAGCCTCGACGCATTATCGACAAAGCCAGAAACGCCCGCAAGGTTCGCCGTCAAAAAGCCTATCTGGAGCACGCTCCCCTGAAGCTTGACCTTTACCTGGCGCTCAACGGCGGAGGTAGGCTTTACGGAAGGCTTCAGTTCTTCTACAAATGCCGCAAAGTCGCGAGAATGTTCAGGAAGCGATACTTGCTCGACAGGCCGCGCGCATTCGCCATGCGACTTGCAAATTTCCCTGGCTCGCGCAGTAGCGCATTCCACCCTGTAGTTCGAAAGCAAAAGCACATTGTCTGCTACCTCCAGGTAATCACCGCAAGCGCCAGCGACAATGACAAAGCTCAGGCCATTATTTGCCAGGCCCCTGATTCTATCAATCAACGGCACTAGAGGTTCGCGCTCGTCACCTACAAGTTCCCTTACGCGGCTATCACGCACAAGAAAGTTCACCGCAGAGGCATCTTCGTCAATCAAAACGGTCCGTGCCCCAAATTCAACGGCTTCAAGCAGGTTTGCAGCCTCGCTTGTAGAGCCCGATGCAAAAGCCGTCGAAAAATCCGCAGTGCTCTTGCCGCCCGGCAACTCATGCACAAGCGCTGAAATATCTGTATGGCGAACGCTTCGGCCATCCTCGACACCCACACGAACAGCGGTCTCATCGACAACGACCCATTCACGGCCATCGCCTTCAACGTGCGGGTACACAGCCTTGCAAAGCGCAGAAAGGAGAGTCGACTTTCCATGGTAGGCGCCACCCGTAATCACGGTTACCCCACGTGCAATCCCCATGCCAACAACCTTCTTGCCGCATGCTTCAAGTTCAACCAAAAGCTCCGACGGAGACTCAAACGGTATCGCATTTTCAAGCGGCTTTTCAGAAATGCCGCTTTCGCGGGGCAGCACAGCGCCATTTGGCACAAAGGCCACAAGGCCCTTTTCACGAGCAGCTTCAAGCAGGGCTTCACGCATTTCCAAGTTCAGAATAGCGGCTTCAGCGCGTTTGACCTTGCCTGCATCTGCATAAAGCGCCGCGGTCAGCAAGTCGGGAAGCGTCGATGTCAAGATATCGGACAGGCGCTCCCCGTCGATCAGCCGCTTTTCGCCCGGCAGGTTCACCTGGAAGCTAGCCGAAATATTCCCGTTTTCAATCCAGAGGGCGTTCCTTACCAAAATTTCCTGGCCAGGGACAGGCATCAAGATATCAGCGTCCTTTTCTGGGTAACGCTCCAAGACAATGCCAGAAAGTTCACGGTGCAAAAAATCGGATAGAGCCTTGCGGCGCGTAAACGTACCCAAGAGCTCAGACTTCCAGCCAAGCATGGCGAGCGGGGCCGTAACGACTGCTCTCGAAGGCGGTGCATACGGGTCTCCCTGGATGTGCAAAAATTCCAAGGTAAAGTCCCCAAAATCCCATTTTTTAGAAGAAAGCTGCTTATAAAGACCGTACGGCTTGCCCGTAATTTGGCGAATTTTCTGATAAAGTTCTTTCATACACCCCTAAATTAGCTAGAATGTGCGATAAATCAACGTTTTTTTTCAAAAATCTTTGTCTTTTTAGGCAAAATCTTTATATCTTAAGCACACAAAATTGCAATTATTAGGAGTCAACTGACTTATGCGTAAATGTTTTTCCCTTTCTGCACTGCTCATTTTGTGCATGACTTTGCTCGCATTCGCTGAAGAACCACCACCGCGTGGTCAGTCTGCAGTAGTTAACATTACTACCAATCCTCCAGGAAGCCAGGTGTTCCTCGGTGGTGAAGACCTCGGCAAGAGCCCAATCACCAACCGCAGTGTGCAGTCCGGCCGCCAGACTCTCGTTGTCATTGACCAGGGCTATGAACTTGTCAACCAGCGCGTAAACATTTGGCCGGGTAGCGACAAGCGCAACAACCTCGACTTCGGCACAACAATCCCTAAGGGCAGCATCAAGATTACAACTATCCCGGGCAAGTGCCAGATCTATATCGACGGCGACTTGGCAGACTATACCGACGGCGCTCCGCTTACCGTCAAGAGCCTCGATGCAGGCGACCACATGGTCCGTGCAGAATGCGGTGGCAAAAAGAATGGCGAAGCACTCGTAACCGTCAAGGGTGAAGAAACCGTTGAAGTTACAATCGACGCCTCCGGCAAGAAGAAGAAGTAAGAGTTTCATTTCTCCTCCTAGGGAAAGCCCGCCTTTGGCGGGCTTTCTTTTTTCACTTTTTTAAAAGATTTTTCTTTCCTTTATTCATTTATATTTATATAATTAAGGCAAATGGCACGGGATTTGCTTAGATACTTGAAAATTGCAACAGCGACGCTTCTCTTGGGCGCTGCCATTTGTTCCTGTACCAAAATCGAAGACAATTCCGAATGGGACCCCAAGGAACGCCCCGGAATGCTCTTTAACGATACGACGCTCCTTGATTTCTACGACAACGGCGTCCTTTCGTGGCGATTAAAGACGGCTTACCTTGAACGCTGGGACAAGAGTGAAAAAATCTTTGTCCGGCCGATCTTTGTAGACATTTACGACTCCCTTGGAGCGCATGCCGCATTCCTGAGGGCAGATTCCGGGACACTCGATTCAAAGCTCACCTACGTGTACGCTTACGGCCATGTCTACGCTATCACGCCAAAGGGCGCTTCTGTTCGTGCAGACTCCCTTTTGTGGCACAAGCGCGATAACCTCGTAAAAACCGACAGCCCTGTACGAGTCGTTAGCGAAGACGGCGACGTATTGCAGGGCACGGGCTTCCGCAGCGACGCCAAGATGGACAACTGGCAGATCCTTTCGAACATTACGGGCATATTCCAGGACGCCGCAAGGCGCTTGAAGGAAGAAGACAAAAAGCAGGCGCCAAAGCTATGAGAATTCTACTTGCAATATGCCTGCTAGCAGTTTCGCTGTTTGCGCAAACCAAGCCATTAATCATGAAGCACGCCGACAGTCTTTCCGTGTCTCGAAAAACGGGCTACATGCTTCTTAAGGGCAACGTGCACTTTATTCACGACAAGGTGCAGTTCAAGACCATGCGCGCCTCGTGGAACAGGAATTCCGACATCGTGCAATGCGACGAGATGTTTCTTTTCACGCACCCGGATGGCTATATCAAGGCTCGTTCCGGCGTTTATCAAAAGGCTATCGACTACGCCTCTGCAACCGGGAACGTAGAAGCGGCCGACTCCGCAAAAACATACGCCTTCTGGGGCGAACGCTTGCAGTACGATCGCAAGAACGGCGTAATTACAGTACCTACAAAACCCTTGCTCCACTACTACACAAAGGACAAGGAAGAAAAAATTGACACCATCACGGTAATTGCAGGGCAAATCATATACCGCGAAAAAGATGAATATGCCGAAGCGGAACGAAACGTCAAGGTGACAAACTCCTCCCGCACATACGCATTCTTTGGAGACAAGCTGCAGTACGATCGCAAAGACAGTATTCTTAAAATGCCAAGGAACCCGATTCTCCAGCAATTTACAGTAGATTCAAAGGGGAAAAAGGACACGATTACCGTAAAGGCCGACAGCATAACATTCTACCAGGATCGCGAATTTGCCGAAGCATTCGGCCATGTGCAAATTATACAGTCTACAATGACTGTCACCTGCGACACCGGATACCTCGATAAAAAGAATTCCTGGATCTCCATGACGGGCCATCCAAAGTGCCTGCTCGAAAACCACGAACTTTCGGGCGACTCCATTTTCATGAAGCTTACGCCAGACAGTAAAAATCTTGAGTCCGCTCTTGTCATTAGAAATGCACACGGCATACAGAAGGAACCTCCAAAGGGAACTAAGGTGGGCAACCATACAGAGGCGTTCGGAGACACGCTCTATGCGGAGTTTGACGGGCAAAAGCTAAAGCGCCTGTATGTAAACCTAAACGCCCACGGATTCTTTTACGAAGACGATCTTCCCGACTACCAGAACCTGATGGAAGGTACAAGGCTTGACTTGACCTTTGAAGACGGAAAAATGAAACTTGCAACAATTTCCGGTTCTGCACAAAGCACGTATTTCTACGTAAAGCCCGACCGTACCGTTTCGGGCAAGAACCTCGCCTCCGGCGATTCCATTACGCTTTCGTTCGACCCCAAAAAGAATGTCGTAAAAAAACTCAAGGTACGAGGTGCCTCATCGCCAGCGAGCGGTCGCTACATTGACCTGGAACGTAGCCGCATGCGAAACATGCAAAAGGATTCCACAAAGGCAGACAGTGCCCAGGTAGAAGGCTCCAGGGCAGACTCCGCTAAAGCAGAATTCTTCAAAACCGATTTTACAAAAGAAGCTGTCAAAGATTCCAGCAATAAAGCAGGCAAGGCCGCAGAAAGCAAGGCCGACAAAAAATCAGCAAGGCAAAGTGGATTTTTTCAATTAAAGAAAATGAAGGCCAAGGAAAAAGAAATGCGGAAAAAGGAGGCTACCGATGGAAAATCTGGTACAGACAATCCGAACTGAAAACCTTTGCAAGTTCTACGGCGGCAGACAAGTCGTAAACAATGTTTCCGTTAGCGTTTCTCAAGGCGAAATTGTAGGCCTCCTAGGCCCTAACGGTGCCGGCAAGACAACGACATTCTACATGATCGTAGGCGTTGTGCGTGCCGACCGTGGCCACATTTTTTTGGACAATGTCGAAATGACAGAAAAGCCTATGTACAAGCGCGCTCGCCTTGGAGTGGGCTACCTTCCACAAGAAGCTTCCATCTTCAGAAAGCTAACAGTCGAAGACAACATCATGGCAATCCTTGAAACCCAAGGATTAAAGCGTGCCGCCCGCAAGGAACGCCTGGAGCAGCTCCTTGAAGAATTCAAGATCACGCACATTCGAAAGACAAAGTCATTCAGCTGTTCCGGTGGAGAACGCAGGCGACTTGAAATTGCAAGGGCGCTTGCATCAAACCCATCGTTTCTTTTGCTCGATGAACCTTTTGCTGGCATCGACCCGATTGCAGTCGCAGACATTCAATCCATTATCTCGGACTTGCGCAAAAAAGGCATGGGCATTCTGATTACAGACCACAATGTGCGTGAAACACTTTCCATTACCGACCGTGCATACATCATGTACAAGAGCCAGGTACTCACGGAAGGCACATCGGAATACCTTGCAAACGACCCAGAGGCAAAACGCATTTACCTTGGCGAATCCTTCAGGCTTGACTAACTAGGCAAAAACGATTTTTAAGACGGGTAAACTATGAACATGCAACTCGGAATGAACGCAAAGCTCGAGCAGAACATGTCTCCGCAAATGCTGCAATCCATTGCAGTATTGCAAATGACAACCCAGGAACTCGAACTTGCCGTAAAGCAGGAAATCAACGAGAACCCTCTGCTTGAAATTATCGATGACGAAAGCTACGACACCGAAGAATACCAGGAGCCTAGCTACCGCGAAAGCGATGATTCCGACAATGCAGAAGCGGGCATGCTAGAAAGCCATTCAGAAGACATCAACTGGGATGAATATTTTAAGGAAGGCTTCGGCGACTATGAAAGGCCAATCAAGGACCTGAACCAGCCAGACCCCGAAGAAATGGAATGGAGAAACCAGACAAAGTCAAGTCTCAACCTGCAAGACAAGCTTTTGGAACAGCTCCGCGACTGGAAGCGCCCACAAAAAATCATGGACCTTGTCACATACCTGATCGACAGCCTTGATGACAAGGGCTACCTGCAAAGCAGCTCGCAAGCAAACATTGTCGGTCAGGAAGAAACGGAAAAATCGCCGGAGATTCTTGAAATCGAAGAAATCATTGAAGGTAAATTGGAACTTGAAAATTCCTCGTACAATGTGCAGGAGGCATTCCATGTACTGCAGTCACTTTCGCCTCGCGGCATCGGGGCCCGCAACTTGCGCGAATGTCTATTAATCCAGGCATATTCAATCCCGGACTTTTCTCCACTTGCAATAAAGATCCTTGAAAACTGCTTCGAAGATCTAAAGGCCCTGCGCTATTCTGCAATTGCAAAAACACTAAAGGTTTCTACAGAAGACATCCAGGCTGCTGTCCGCAAGCTTTCCATTTTATCTCCGCATCCGGGCTACCTGATTAACGACACGCCAGTTTCATACATTTCTCCCGATCTTGAAATAGTCGAAGAAAAGTCTGGTGAATACAGGGCCGTACTAAAGCGAGAATCCAGGTTTTCGAATAAGTTGAAAATCAACCAAACTTACAAGCAGTTGATGAACGACTCCCACACCAACAAGGAGACCCGCGACTTTATCAAGGAACGCCTGAACAAGGCGAACATGTTCATTTCGAACATTTCTCACCGTGAATCTACACTTGAACGCGTAATGAACGCTATCATAAAGCGGCAGCCGGACTTCTTTAGGCTTGGACCAGACCATTTGCGCCCAATGGTTCAACAGGAAATTGCCGATATGCTTGACTTGAAGAACGTAAGTTCCGTCAGCCGCACCGTAAACGGCAAGTTCGTAGAAACAAAGTTCGGCGTTTTCGAACTGCGCAGCTTCTTTACAAACGCCGTTACCCAAGAAACAGGCGAAGACCTTAGCCAGCAAAAGATTTTAAACGCCCTTAAGGCCTTGATTGATGCAGAAAACAAATCAAAGCCTCTTTCTGACGATGCCCTTGCAAAGGAACTAGAAAAGCAAGGCATTACAATCGCCCGCCGCACGGTAGCAAAATACCGCGAAGAAAAACTCGGAATACTTTCTGCAAAATTCAGAAAGCAATAAGCGTGGTTAGACGAGAGAACGGGCCTTTGGCCCTACAGACGAGAATAGATAGGATATAGGATATAGGATATAGGGACTAGTGAATTTTTGATTCAGTGTTTCTGGATGGCCGCGTTTCGCTTGCAAAGACATGATAAATTACACTTTCTGCCGACAGCCGACCGACTACAAAACAACACCTCTAGGCGCGTAAGCGCCGACCTCACTCCTCAAAGTGAGCGCAGCGAACGACCCAACATCCATCTTCCATCTTCCATCTTCCGTCTTCTAACTCCTACACTCTGCCCACTTAAATTCCATACAAAGAAAAAAAGTTAAAAAAACCTTTGCTTTTTACAAAAAATTAGAGTATATCATAGGTGTAGCTGGGAATTCCCCCACGCATAACATTTAAGAGGATATAGTCATGGATATTACAGTTACTTCTCGCCACTTTCATTATGATGCAGATGCAAACCTTCAAGGCCGTATTTCCGAAGAAGTTGAAAAGCTTAGCAAGTTCTCCCCGGAAATCACGAACGTAGCCATTACGCTCGACCACGAAGTTGAACACCAGCGTTCCTGCGAAATTTCCGTAAATCTCCCGGGTGCCGTTCTCGTAGCTTCTGCAAAGGAAGAAAGCATGGGCAAGGCAATCAATGTGGCTATCGAACGCATCAAGGTCCAGCTCAAGAAGCAGAACGAAATAAACAAGGACCACAAGGCACAGCCAACCTCTGCTGTTGTCTAATATCCACTAAAGGTTTATGGCTTACAGTCCACTAAAAAACCTTCAAATCCAGAACCGCGAAAAATTCTCGGTTCTGGAATTTTTTAATCGCTTCAAGAACCATCTAAAGCTCACGATACATACCGGAGAAACCTCTACCGATTCATATATCGTGGAAGAAGGTCTACACCGACCGGGGCTTGCCCTTGCCGGCTTTTCTGATGTCTACAGTTCTCACCAGATTCAAATAGTAGGCCATACAGAATGGAACTTTTTGGAATCGCTTCCTCCCGAAAAGCGCAAGCAGGCGTTCCAGAACTTGAGAAAATTCCACGCCCCGATGTGGGTCGTAACGCACGGACAGACGCCGCACTCCGAGCTCATCGAAATGTGCGAAGACCTGAACGTACCCCTGTTTTCTACACCGCTCCTTACGCACGAATTTTTCTTGGAAACAAACCTCATCCTAGAAAAGTTCTTTGCCCCCTATACAAAAATCCACGGCAGCCTTGTTGATGTCAACGGCGTAGGCATTTTATACATTGGCGACAGCAATATCGGCAAGTCGGAATGCGTGCTTTCGCTAGTGGAACGCGGGCATCGCTTTGTGGCAGACGACCAGGTGAACCTTGTGCAAATCGGCAATTCGCTAATTGGCATGGCCGACCCGACGCTTGGACACTGCATGGAAATCCGCGGCATAGGCATAATCGACATCCGCTCCATGTTCGGTATTCACGCCGTCAGAAAATCCAAAAAGATCGAAGTCATCGTGGAACTCAGCAAGGAAGACGCCCGTTGCGACCGTACCGGGCTTTCCAACGAATTTGAAAATATCATGGGCATCAAGGTGCCGCGTATAGTAATTCCAGTGACTCCGGGCAAAAACCTGACCGTTATTTCTGAAGTTATCGCAAATAACACGCTTATGAAAGCCGCCGGAGAAGATACGGCCAAAAACTTCAACGATCGTTTGCTAAATATTATCGCACAAAAACGAAGCGGTAATACATTGCCGGATTCGTTCCTTGATTTGGAACTTAGCCCCTATGAATAAATGGAAAATGATCATCAAGCGAAACTGGCTAGCGGGCATCATTGCCATAGCCATTATCGCCACGTGCCTTGCGCTTCTTTACTACAAGCACCCGGCAAGCCCGTATTTTAAGCACGACACCTATGTTTTACGATACGAACAAATAGGAACGCTTTCACCCGGCAACCTCGTTCGCGTAAACGGCATACCGCATGGACAAATCAAAAAGGTCCAGTTAACCGAAGACGCTGTATTCGTGACGATCGAAGTCGAAAAAGGCACAAAGATCCAAAAGAACTCTGCCTTTAGGCTCATTAACTCAGGCCTCATGGGTGAACGCGAAGTCGCAATCCAGCTTGGCGAGTCTAGTGAATTCCTTGCAGACGGAGATACGGCAAACGGCGCCTACGACGAAGGAACTTCAGGCATTTCTAGAAAGCTCGTTGTCATACTAGATGACCTTGACGCTTCCATAGCAACGGCAATGGCAAACCTCGATTCGCTCATCGGCGGCTCGAATGCCAAGCGCATTGCAAGAATCCAGAAAAAGACCGACAAACTTTTAAACGACCTGAACACTTTCTACGATGAAAATGTAGGCGAAGCAAAAACCCAGATCCAAAACATAACGGATGCGCTTGAAAAAGTCAAGGGAACCCTGGAAAACGTCAAGAACAAAGGTGGAGTGGCTATAGAAAATATCGATGCCCTGCTACAAAAAGCAAACTCCGCACTTGAAAACGCCACAAACCTAAAAAACGAGGTTGTTGAAATTTCTAAAAAGGCCGATAGGACCCTTTCTGATTACAAAGACGTAGAAAACAAGATAGACGACCTTGCAAAAACTATCGAAAATCTATCAAAAAGTCTAAAAAAGAACGGCTTAAATGTAAATATTGACATTTTTTAGAAAAAAAGGTGTTGCTTTTTAATAAAAAAGACTTACTTTATGGGCGAACGACACACCGCTACTATAGAGAGGTTTAGCTATGTCAGAAAATATGCCACAAATGGATCAAAAGGATTTGGATTACTTTGAATCCCTGCTCCTTGAAAAGCGCCGTGAACTTGTAGCTTCACAGGCAGAAGGTGACGCCCGCAACCAGAAAGACCTTGGTAGCGGCCTGGCCGGCTACTCTAACCACCTTGCAGATACGGCAACCGACTACACGGCACTCGAAACTACCTTCGATCTGCAGGCACGCGAAGGCAAGCATCTTGTGTATATCGAAGAAGCTTTGCTGCGTATCAAGGAAAAGACTTACGGCGTTTGCAAGGTGTGCCACAAGCTTATTCCTAAAGCCCGCCTTGAAGCTGTGCCAATCGCAACCAAGTGCGTAAACTGCAAGGAACAGGTAAAAAAGAAGGAACGTGACGAAAACCGCATGGAAATGGCTCGCGCCTTTGCCGAACAGCACCGCATGGAACAGGCTAACGGCAACAAGTAAAAAGTTACCTCTACAAAAAAGGTTCACTTTAAAGTGAACCTTTTTTGATGTTTAGGCAAGCGCCGACTTTAGCCTTGCAAGCAGGTCGGAATATTCCTTTATTACATTCACGTGCTCCGCCTTTACATAGCCAATGTTTCCTTCCTTGCAAGCCATTTCAAGCGCCTTGGCATGTTCCGAAAGCTCCACGGCGCCAATCGTAAGGGAAGTACTCTTTAACGCATGGATATTTACCTGGTATCCCTTGAAGTCCCCTGCATTAAACAAGCGTTCAAGCTCATTTATCTTTGGCTCCTTGCAGTATTCGGCAACCATCTCAAGGTAAAAATCCTCATCATTCATGCAGTAAGAAAGTCCCTTATTTACATCTACGAAGGTAAACTTCGAAAGCTTTCCTGCGGAGGTTTCATAGATACGTTCCGTCGTTCCATTGACAGGTTCCAACGCAGCTTCTTCGAAGCATGAAGCTGCATCTTGTATGTAATGCGCCGGTAAATACTTTCGAAGCATAGCATAAAGGTCTGCTTCGCTCACCGGCTTAGAAAGATAGTCCGTGAAACCGGCATCCTCGTATAATTTTTTTACCCCGACAATGGCGTTTGCGGTAAGCATGATTACCGGAGTTTTTGCATTTGGATTGATTTCTATCATTTTCATGTTCGAAAGCGTTTCCATGCCATCCATGACTGGCATCATGTGGTCAAGGAAAATCATGTCGTACGCATTCTTTTGAATCATTTCCAACGCGATTTTTCCATTGGTCGCCGTGTCAATTCGGATCTTGCTTTCTTTCAAAAGACCCTTGACCACGAGCAGGTTCATTTGGACATCGTCTACCACGAGAATCTTTGCATTGGGAGCGACGAACCTGCAAATATCGTCGTTTACCATTGTCATGGAATGACGGTGCAGCAACATAAAGTCTCCAATCGGGGCGCTGCTCTTTATTGTCTGCGGAATTTCGACGGTAAAGGTGGATCCTTTGCCATACACGCTGTCTACGCTGATTTTTCCACCCATGAGTTCCACGAGGTTCTTTGTAAGGTTCAAGCCAAGGCCCGTGCCTTCAATGCCCCTGTTACGCTTTTCTTCAAGACGCTGGAATGAATGGAAAAGCTTCCCCATGTCCTCTTTACGAATGCCTATTCCCGTATCGCTTACAGAAATCCTGAGCATCGCATACGGCAAGTCCATGGAATTTGTCGGATTCACTCTATCGTGAGAAACCCTCAGCGTTACAGAGCCCTTTGGCGTGTACTTGACGGCGTTGGAGAGAAGATTGTTTATAATCTGCCTAATGTGAATTTCATCGCCCAGAAGTTCTGAAGGAAGCCCCGGTTCAACCTCGACGAAAACCGCAAGCGATTGGGCTTCGGCACGTACCGTTATCATATTGTAGCAATCGTTCAAGACAGAAAATAGCTTGTAACCTACATTTACAATTTTCATCTTGCCGCTTTCAATCTTTGAAATATCCAGAATATCGTTGATAAGCGAAAGCAACGTGTGCCCGGCACTCTGAATATTCTGCGCATATTCCTGCAAGGTAGGGTCCTTGCATTCTTTAAGCAGCATAGAATCCATACCCAAAATACCATTGATAGGAGTGCGGATTTCGTGGCTCATATTCGCAAGGAACATGCTCTTGGCAAGGCTTGCCTTTTCAGCCTGCAGCTTCGCCTTTCGAAGTTCATCGGATTCGCGAGCCTTGCGCTCTGTGACAACGATATAGCCAAGGCCAATAGAAAACAACAGAAGCAAAAATCCAAACACCCATAAAATCAGGAACGTGATGTTCGACATTTCTTCTGCGGCATCCTGCTCAGAAATCACACCTATGAGCTTGATTCCTGGAAGCTTGATATCTGCCATGAAATAGTAGAGGCCCTCGTCTTCAACCTTTGTATATATAGAAGCGGCAATCGAAACATTCAGCAATTCGTGAAGACGCTCGCGGACCGGCAAGTAAACAGATTCTTTCCAGTACTTTGCAGACGCAAACTGCACATTGCTAGAACCGACAATTATTTCATCATTTGTATTTTGTATTATGGCATAGCCCTTATTGCCATAGCATGCAAGGCCAAAATCCTTGATAGTACGCTGGTCGCTATAAAGCTTGTAAAGCACATACTTGACATTCCTATCGCGGTACACAGGAACCGTAAGCAAAAGTCCCTTTCCCTTTGCATAGCTTATGCTGCGATTGCCCCTAAATGAATTCTGGATTCCCTTAAATTCCGTTACACTAATCTGTTCCCCATACTTAGCAGAACCATCAAGAGCCAGGAGGCCGTATTGAATACCAGTCGCATTCTGCAGGCGCGTATCCAGGATGACATTCGTCCAGTCGTTGTGGGATTGAATCGCCAAAGAAATCCCGGCAAGGTCATCTAACTGCGTTTTTAGCTTTTCGCCAACAAGTTCTGCAAGAGACTGAGCGTGTGCCGCAACCTGCTTGTTTACGTAATCTTCAAACAGGGTCGTAAGCTTGTTTCGCATAAGGCCGCCAACAAGCAATAGCACTGCAACAAATATGCCCAGCCAAACAAAAATTCTTGATTTTATTTTTGGAACAAAAAACTTCATAGTATTATTCTAAAAATACAACACCTTCAACAAACCAGTCCATGCCATATCGTAAAAACTCATCACCGATGACTTCATTTTCTTCTGAACGCTTCACGCCCTTGTTATCAAAAATTTTTCCATAAAAAACATCGCGACCGTTTTTCATTTCCTTGATGGCGTTTTGGACGGCAACCTTCATCGAATCGCTTACATCCCTTGAATAGAAACCGAGCCCAACGGCATCCACCTCTATGCCAAGCCAATAGTCGATTTCATCCATGTTCTTTTGCTGCAAGTAATCTTGTAAAAGTTCCTTGTACACAATCTCCCAGTTCGTCACGGCAGTCGTTAGAACCCTTGAAGAATCCTTGACCTGTACATCGTTATAGCCAATGGAATAAATACCTATACTATCTGCCGCATCAATAACGTTCATCTGGTTCTGGTGATATGCTATAACATCTGCGTTTGTACTTGCATAGAGTTTTTCAACATTGCGCCTTTCCTTTTCGGCATCGTCCCATGAACCGGTCCATGCTACATGAACCTTTGCTTCCGGGTTTACACGCTTTACACCAAGGGTAAAGGCATTTATGCCGCGATTTACTTCGGCATTGTTCATTGCGGCCACATAGCCAATATTATTGGTAGCTGTTTGCAAGCCGGCAACAATTCCCGAAAGGTAACGGGCCTGGTAAACACGCGCAAAATAGCTCTTGCAATTCGAGATGCGTAGCTGCTTCGAAAGACTGTAAAAATGCACGCCGGGATTATTTTCGATAAGTTGCTTTATCTCTTCGGTGTAATAGAAGCTTGCTAGCACGATGATCTTTACGCCAGCCGCAATGAGTTCTCGCACAGACTTTTCACATTCGCCAGAATATTCCCTTACATTTTCCTTGAGGATAATTCCAAGGCCTAGCTCATCACTTGCCTGCTTTATGCCCTGATAGTGCGTACCGTTAAAACCGACCTCATTTACGCCGCCCGGCATAACCACGCCTACAAAGATTTTTTCAACATCTTTTTTGCCAAAAGAATGGATAAAGCCTATAAGACTGCTAAGAAGTGCAATACAAATGCTAAAGAATAAAATCCTCTTAATCATCGATTACAACTCCTTCAACATACCAATCAAAGTAATTCAGCATAGCTTCGTCAGACATGCTTTCGCCAGACTCTATTCGTACTGTTCCCTTGTTATCCTTGATTGGACCGTAAAAAACATCGAACGTTCCGTTTCGCATGCGTTCCGCTTCACGTTCCACGATTTCTTTTGCCTTTGCAGTTACGTGTTCCGTGAACGGAGCCAAACCGACAATGCCGCTTTCTACGCCAAGCCAGTAATTATCCGCATGGAACTTGTGCTGTAGAACCTCGCGAATACGCGGCGTATAAAAGTTTTCCCACTTCCAAATAGGGGCCGTCAAAAAGCGATTCGGATAAAGTGCCGCATTGTCAACATTGTATCCAATAATCCATACCCCTTCTTTTTCCGCAATTTCATAAGGAGACAGTGCATCTGCTGCTACAGTAATCAAGTCGATATTGTGTCGCTTCAACAATTCATTTGTAGACTTTGACGCTGCTTCTTCATCAGTCCAGGAGTGGCACCAGTTCACAAATATCTTCGCATTCGGGTTTACACTCCGCACGCCAAGCGCAAAGGCGTTTATGCCACGGTTCACTTCCGATATTTCAAAAGCCGCTACGACACCGATTTCATTAGTTTTTGTCTGTAACCCCGCAACAATCCCCGAAAGATATCGCATCTGGTATATACGGCCAAAGAATGTCGACAGGTTTTCTGCCTTTTTTACTCCGCTTGCATGAAAGAAATAAACTTCCGGGTGACGCTTTGCAACATTCAAGCTCGGCTCGCCAAAGCCAAACGAATTGGCTATGACAATTTTTGCACCCTTCGCAATGGCATTTTCTAGAACGGAATCCACCGTTCCCATGTCATTTACGTTTTCGATATAGTTTACATCAAGATTCAGCTCAAGAGCACTTTTTTCAAGACTCTTGTAATGGGCTTCGCTCCAGCTATGGTCATCATGAGCACCGATCATTATCATTGCGACACTCGTCTTTTGCAATGTGATATCGGTATCCTCTTTTTGAATCTGTATCATGAATAGCCCAGCGACTATCAGGAATAGAATAATTCCAGAAACAATCCCGATAATTTTCATTTATTTCCCGCAGCCCTTATCGCACATATCATAGTTCACATCTTCATCAATCATGGAAAGCATGATATCAGCCATCAACGGATCAAATTGAAGGCCACGGCACTTTACTATTTCGCCACGAACAACAGGCTGAGGCAATGCTGCTCGATAACTTCGCCTGCTAGTCATGGCGTCGTATGCATCGGCGACTGCGATAATGCGTGCAATCTCAGGAATATTTTCTCCAGAAAGGCCATCCGGATAGCCTCGGCCATCATAACGTTCGTGATGCCAATGCGCACCAATTGCAATTTTTGGCATTTCCTGAATGTTCTTTAAAATTTCTGCGCCAATGCTTGAATGCTTCTTGATAATATCGTATTCTTCGTCCGTCAGCTTGCTTGTCTTGTTTATGATTGCATCAGGAATGCCAATCTTGCCTACATCATGCAAAAGTGCAATCAAGTATATTTCTTCAACTTCGTCACTAGGCTTTCCCATGCGCCTTGCAATTTCCCTAGAATACTGCGCCACTCGTACTGAATGACCATTCGTGTAGGTATCCTTTGCGTCAATTGCACTTGCAAGTGTTTTCACCATTTGCAACGAAAGATTCATGATTTTTCGTTCGCTTGCAATAAGGGCCGCAGTTCTACGGTCTACTTCCTTTTCCAAGGATTTCTGGAACCGGCTGAGTGAAAGAATACGCTTGCTTCTTTCAAGAATAACATCCTTTACGTACGGCTTCTTGATAAAGTCGGCTGCACCAACCTTGAAAACCTTCGTTTCGGTTTCGCTATCTTCTGCAGCGGTCAAAAATATGACAGGAACATCCTTGAGGGCATCGAACTCGCGAAGCTTTTGCAAAGCTTCAAAGCCATCCATTTCTGGCATATAGATATCAAGAAAAATCAAGTCCGGAGTATATGCCTCTAATATATCGAGAGCGCTCGGCAAGCCATCTGCCACTTCAACCGTATAGCAGCTTTGCAGAATCTTCTTTGCCTGCAAACGCATCATTGATTCGTCATCAATAACAAGAACTTTTGGAGGGGCATCCGTAAATTGTACTGAATCCATATTACACGTTCCCTTTTTTAAGTAATGTAGCAAAGAAAATGCATTGGTAAAAAAATAGCACACCTTTAATAACGCAAAATCACGTTTTTCTACAGTATTTTCCTGTATCAAAATTTCCCTTATTTGTACATTTATATCATGCTAGACAAGAATTTATTTCAACCCATTTTTCAAGATGCCATAAATAGCAATGTATTTTCAAAAGCCGTTGCAGGATTTTTGCTCCCAAGCGGCGAAAAAGTCACATTGGCGTTCAATACGGCGGAAAGCTCAGTTTTCGACATAGCATCGCTTACAAAGGTATGCCCAACATCAACAATTGCGTTGAAATTTATCTTAGAAGGCAAGATTTCGCTTGACGACCGCGTCACGGACTACATTCCCGAATTCAATACGAACTATCGCGAAGAAGTTCTTGTACGCCATCTGCTAACGCACAGCCTTGACTATCGCGTTCCAATGAAAACGCTTATTCAGCTGCCGCCACAAGGGATTTTGGATAACCTTTTTAACTACCAGTTTTCGGCACGCCCTGGCACAATATTCAATTACGGCAATCCAGCAAGCATTCTGCTTGGACTTATCTTGCAAAAAGTTTCTGGCAAGAACCTGCAGGAACTTGGGGAAGAAATCTTGTTCAAGCCACTCGAAATGACCTGCTCTGGGTACGATCCACTTTTACGCGTAAAAAAATCAGAAATTGTTGCCACAGAATTTTGCAAATGGCGTAACCGCGAAATACAAGGCGAAATCCACGACGAAAGCGCATTCGTTCTACGGGAACTTTTTCCGGTCGGTTCCGCAGGAATGTTTAGCTGTGTTCCGGACCTGTTAAAATTTGTACAGACTCTCTTAGGCGATGGTGTTTTTAACGGAACACGCATATTGCCCGCCGGCATATTGAAAATGATCAGCGAAAATGCTCTCGACGGCATTGCAGGCCACAGCAATGTTCCAGGCGAATGTACGGCCCTTGGCTTTGAACTCAACAGCGCAAAGTTCATGGGAACAAAACATTCTGCACATACATTCGGGAAAACGGGTTTTACAGGAGCAAGCATTGTCGCAGATGCCGAAAAGAAAGCTGCCGTGATCTTGCTTAGTAACTTTACGTACCCGCATCGTGAAGCAAATGCAGATAGAATTCATGCATTCAGGGCAAAGCTTGCCGATACGTTCTTTGACAATTTATAACACACATTCAATTTTGATAATATTACAGTTTCTTGCATCTTAATTACCTCAAAG
>DCGZ01000123.1:25391-40060 GCA_002314675.1 Fibrobacter sp. UBA1765
TGCGTACCTAATTTCTGGCTCCTGTTCTCCGGATTCTGTTTTCTCGTTTCTGAAATACACTGAAAAACGCATATTCCGTTTTCTGTCTTCTGTTTTCTGTCTTCTGAAATAACTACATTAGGCGCGTAAAATTTTAAAAAGGATTACTATGAGCGTAATTGACAAGCTTTTGCACAAAGTTTTCGGAACCCCGCACGAACGCAAGGTCAAAAAACTCCGTCCTGTGATTGAACAGATTCACAAGGCCCGCAAGGACCTTGAAACCCTTTCTGATGAACAGCTTGCAGCCAAGAGCGCAGAATTCCGTGAACGCCTTAAAGCCGGTGCAACCCTTGAAGACATCAAAGTTGAGGCATTTGCAGTTTGCCAAGAAGCCTGCGACCGCCGCTTAGGTATTTTCAATATTTTTGATGACCAGTACGGCTTCGATTTTTCTAAGCTCGGTTCTGAACTTGCTACAGTTGCAGAAAAGGCAAAAGAAGAACTCGTTAACGGAAAGCCGGAATATGAAGTTTATTTGCCGGCAGAACTTTATGCAAAAGTTCGCGAACTTTACCCTGATTCCGTAAAGCCTTTCCGCATGATGCCTTTCGATGTCCAGCTCATTGGCGGCCTTGTTCTCCATGAAGGCTCCATCGCCGAAATGGCTACCGGTGAAGGTAAGACCCTTGCTGCCGCTTGCCCGGTTTACCTGAACGGTCTTTCTGGCGACGGCGTACACGTTGTCACCGTGAACGATTACCTTGCTGGCCGTGACGCTAAGCAGATGGGCCGAGTCTACAAGTTCCTTGGACTTAAGGTCGGCTTGATCATTAACGGACTGAACCCGGAACAGCGCCGCGAAAGCTACGCCGCAGACGTTACATACGGTACAAACAACGAGTTCGGCTTTGACTACCTGCGCGACAACATGGCAAACGTTCCTCAGGAACTTGTACAGCGCCAGTTGAATTTCTGTATTGTTGACGAAGTGGACTCCATCTTGATCGATGAAGCACGTACCCCGCTTATCATTAGCGGACCTGCAGAAGATGCTACAGGCAAGTACATGCAGGCAGACGCAATCGTGCAGGCCCTTAAGCGCGGCACCGATTACACAGTCGATGAAAAGAACAAGACTGTCCAGATTACAGAAGCCGGTGTAGGCAACATCGAAAAGATGTTGAAGATTTCTAACCTCTATGGCGAACATGCGGAATGGGTGCACTTCATTACGCAGTCCATTCGTGCATGGAACCTCTTTATCCGCGATGTAGACTACCTCGTACGCGATGGCGAAGTCATCATCATTGATGAAAACACGGGCCGTCTCATGGAAGGCCGCCGTTATTCCGAAGGTATGCACCAGGCAATCGAAGCCAAGGAAAAGGTTCAGATCCGTCGCGAAAACCAGACACTTGCAACAATCACCTTCCAGAACTACTTCCGCATGTACAAGAAGCTTTCCGGCATGACTGGTACTGCAGAAACGGAAGCAACTGAATTCATCAAGATCTATAACATGAATACCTGGGTCATTCCAACCCACAAGCCTTGCATCCGTCAGGACTTGAACGACCTCGTGTACAAGACCGAAGATGCAAAGTGGCGTGCAATTGTCGCAGAAATCAAGCGCCGCCATGCTACCGGCCAGCCGATCCTTGTCGGTACGGCTTCCGTTGAAAAGTCCGAAAAGATTTCCGGTCTTCTCAAGGCAGAAGGCATTGAACATGAAGTATTGAATGCTAAGAACCATGGCCGCGAAGCTGAAATCATTCAGTATGCAGGCCACCTGAACAAGGTTACCGTTGCAACAAACATGGCTGGCCGTGGTACCGACATTGCCCTTGGACCAGGCGCTGCAGAAGTTGGCGGTCTCCATGTGCTCGGTACGGAACGTCATGAATCCCGCCGTATCGACAACCAGCTGCGCGGTCGTTCCGGCCGTCAGGGTGACCCGGGTTCCAGCCAGTACTTCCTCTCCCTCGACGACAACCTCGTGCGTATCTTTGGCGGTCAGAACATCAAGAACATGATGGAACGCTTTGGCCTTGGCGAAGACGACGTTATCGTTCACCCGCTTGTAAGCCGCTCCATTCGTGGTGCACAGCGCCGTGTCGAAGGCCAGAGCTTTGATGCTCGTAAGTACTTGCTCGACTACGATGACGTAATGAATGAACAGCGCAAGGTCATCTACACTCTCCGCCGCCGTATCTTGAACGGTGAAGACATGAGAGAAGAAATCTTGAACCGCGTCGAAGAGGCAGCAGACATCAAGGTTTCAAACTACGTTGCTCCGAACTCCTTCCCAGAAGACTGGAAGCTCGAAGAACTCCATAATGACCTTGGCCACACCTTTGCAATCAACTACGTGATGAGCAAGGAAGATGCTACAGGCAAAAAGCCAGAAGACATTCTTGATGGCGTGCTCGACCTTTGCAAAAAGAAGTACGACAAGCTTGTTGAAATCATTCCTGAAAACGATTTCAAGAACCTCGAACGCATGATTCTCCTCCGCACGATCGACCAGCACTGGAAGGAACATTTGCGTTCCATGGACGCTCTCAAGGAAGCTATCAGGTTCCATGGCTATGCCCAGAAGGATCCTCTGATGGTTTACAAGAAGGAAGCATTCACGCTCTTTGAAAAGTGCCTTGAAAGTGTTTCCACGCTCGTTGCACTTCGCATCATGAACATCCGCATTCAGCTCCCGAACGGCATGTCTGTTCCTCCGGAAATGCTCGTAAAGCGCGAAGACATGACCCCGGAACAAATTGAACAGGCAAAGGCCGCTGCAGAACGCGCAAGGCAAAATCCACAGAATGCAGAAGCACAACGTGAAGCAGCAGAAAAAGGCGCAATGAACATTTCTGCGGTCCAAGAAGAGCCTGCTCCTGCAGAAGCTCCGGCACAGGAACCTGAAAGCAAGGAACCAGAAGCAATGCCGCAATCTGCATTGCCGGGCACACGCCGCGTTGTACGCCGTGTAATGCCACAACAGGAAGGCCCTAAGGTTGGTCGCAACGATCTTTGCTGGTGCGGTTCTGGACTCAAGTTCAAAAAGTGCCACGGCAAGGACGCTGAGTAATATAGACGCTGGGGGGCAACGCTTGCACAATGCCCCCGATCATTGCTCTTTAAACTTTCCCATTTTAAATCCTGACATAGTGAAAACTGTGGCGGGATTTTTTATTTTATGGCTTATGAAAACTGCAAAACATTTCTTTAGCCTTGAAGGTATTGACGGCTCCGGCAAGTCCACGCAAATAGACATGCTGATCGAGGCCCTGCAAAAAGATGGCTACGAGGTCGTAAAGCTTCGCGAGCCTGGCGGAGCCAAAATATCGGAACGCATCCGTGAACTTTTGCTTGATCCAAGTTTCAAGGGAATCATGGACGACAAGACGGAACTGCTACTGTACAATGCAGCCCGTGCACAAGTCATTGCAGAAATCATTAAGCCAGCTCTTGACGCAGGCAAGATTGTCATTGCAGACCGCTTTGCATGGAGCACGTTCGCTTACCAAGGCTATGCCCGTAGACTTGGCGCAGAGCTCGTGCAAAGTCTCACAGAAATCACGTGCGGGAGCTGTTTCCCGGAACTCACCGTCGTGCTAGACATTACGGTAGAACGAAGCCGTGCTCGCACTGCAAAACGAGGGGAAGCTCCCGACAGGCTCGAAAGCGAAAAACTTGATTTCTTTGAACGTGTTCGAGAAGGTTATCTTGCTGCCGCACGCGATTATAGCGACTGTGTAACAGCAATCGATGCAGACAGAACTCCAGAAGAAGTTTTTGAAGATTTGAAGAAGCTTGTAATGGCAAGGTTGTAATAAAAAAAACTTGGACAAAAGAGAATCACTTGTGGCTCATAAAATCCCTTCATTAATAGCTATTGCATTTTTTTTATACGGATGCACTCTTTCCGAGCATACAAGCGAGCCGAATGATTCCTCGTATGAGTATGAACCCTATTCTTCATATCGATCTATTTACCAATTGCCATCAAGTTCTTCTGCAGCTCCTTCGTACAAACCCGATTATCAATTGCAGTCGAGTTCTTCGGCAGTTTATTCATATCAGCAATCTCCATCTAGTTCATCTCAGACAAATACACCGCTTTCTAGTTCTTCTGTAAAAACTTCTTCGGTATCTATATCATCGTGCACCGCATCACGACCTAGTGAAACTTGCCAGGGCAGCACCCTCGATAAGAGCAAGGAATTTTGCAATGATGGTATCGTAGATACGTATTGCCATACATCGTTGTACACCCCTACAGCATCATGCTACAGTGGCAACGACATTGGTTGTTGCGAGGGTTTCCCCTACAATCCAAAGTATTTTATATGTAGTGGCGGCTCATTAAAGCTACGTTGCGGAGTCTCTTATTTTGGGCATTGGTTTTTTGCCGTAAGCGGGTGCGTATAATTGACTTTTTCTAAATTTGCGCACGGATTTTCGTCAGCCAGTCCCCTAAAAATTCTATTAGGGTTATATCCAGAATGGTTGATTTTTTGCACATAAAATTTTTATATGAAAAAAAACTCGGCAAGATTCCTGATTATTCTCATCGGATCACTTTGCGCATTCCCTCCATTCACAACTGACCTTTACTTGCCGGCTCTCCCGAGCCTGACAGAATACTTCAAGACAACTCCGTCGCTCATCCAGATGAGCCTTACCATGAGCATGCTTGGCCTTGCAGTAGGCCAAATCTTTGTAGGCCCGTTAAGCGACAAGTACGGACGCAAACGCCTTTTGCTAGGCTCCCTTGTTGCATTCTTCATTTCAACAATATTCTGTATTCTTGCTCCAAATATTTTTGCATTTAATGTACTTCGCCTAATACAAGGCATGTCTGCTTCTGGCGGCATGGTTATTGCGCGTTCCGTGGCAACAGACCGTTGCCGCGGCAAAATACTTACAAAGTTCCTGGCTGTTGTCAGTGCAGTAAACGGAGTCGGCCCAGTTGTAGCTCCAGTCCTTGGCGGCATCATTTTAACATTTGTAGACTGGCGTGGCGCCTTTGCAGTTCTTTTACTTTATGGGTCTTGCCTGATTGCAGCTACAATCAAATTGAAGGAATCCCTGCCAGTTCATCGCCGCAGCAAAAAATCAATTTTTTCAACATTTACCAACTACGGCAAGGTTTTAAGCAATACCGACTTTCTAGCATTTTTCGCTGTGAGTTCCTTCACGTTCATCGCCTTCTTTGCATACATTTCGGCATCCTCCTTTATTTTGCAAAAAGGCTATGACCTTTCTCCTATTCTTTACAGTGTATGCTTTGGCCTAAATGCCATTGTCACAGGTATTGGCTGCGCTTGCGGTTCCAAGTTCAAGAGCGAACGATTCAACATCTTGTTTGGCGGTGTATTTTCTCTCGTTGCAGCTGGTATCGAAGCGACAGCCCTTTACATGCATGCTCCTATCGTAATCCTTGAAATTTCATTTATGCTCATGATGTTTGGCTTTGGGGTTTTGCAGCCTATTACAAACTCGCTCGCCATGAACAGTGAACGTAAAAATGCTGGTACCGCATCAGCGACAATGGGGTGCGCAGCATTCCTTATGGGTAGCATTGTAACACCGATTGTCGGCATGGGAGACATGTTCAAGACTCTCGGCATCGTATCTGTAATCGGAGCAGCCCTCGTATTCCTTTCTTCGCTCTACGCCGCCCACAAGCTGACCGTAACGAAACGTTAACAGTAAACACAGATTTTCAAATTCTTTCTTTGTGCTGCTTTGATTTAGGCAGCATTTTTTTGTATATCTAGATTAAAAGAGGTATATAATGGAAAATTTCAATTTTTACAGCCCAACTGAATTTGTCTTTGGCCGTGACCGCGAAAACGAATGCGGCGCATACGTTAAAAAATATGGTGGAAAAAAGGTTCTTATCCACTACGGTGGCGGCTCCGCTGTAAAATCAGGTCTCATTGACCGTGTTAAAAAGTCCTTGAACGACGCAGGCGTTCCGTTTGTGGAACTTGGCGGCGTTCACCCGAACCCAATTGATACAAAGGTTTACGAAGGCATTGAACTTTGCCGCAAGGAAAACGTTGACTTTATCGTTGCCGTTGGTGGCGGTTCCTCTATCGATAGCGCAAAGGCAATCGCCATGGGCGTTCCTTACGAAGGCGACTTCTGGGATTTCTACAGCGGCAAGGCTCCAGCAGCCGCACTCCCTGTAGCAACAGTCCTTACAATCGCAGCTGCTGGTTCCGAAGGTTCCGGCGACTCCGTGATTACAAAGGTCGATGGCATGCTCAAGCGTGGTGCAGGTAGCGATCTCATTCGCCCGCGTTTCTCCATTTTGAACCCGGCTCTCACCTGCACGCTCCCTGCTTACCAGACGGCTTGCGGTGTCACCGACATCATGGCTCACGTTTTTGAACGCTACTTCACAAACACAACTGAAGTTGAAATTACTGACCGTCTTTGCGAAGCTGTGCTCTGCACAATGGTCAAGGAAGCCCCGCGCGTAATCGCAGACCCGAACAACTACGAAGCTCGCGCAAACATCATGTGGGCTGGCATGGTGGCACACAACAATGTTTGCGGTGTTGGCCGCGGCCAGGACTGGAACAGCCACGCCATTGAACATGAACTCAGCGCAATGTACGACTGCGCACACGGTGCAGGCCTTGCCGTGATTATGCCATCATGGATGGAATACGTAATGAACCACAACGTAATGCGCTTTGCACAGATGGCAACACGCGTGTTCGGCTGCGCCATGAATTTTGAAAATCCAGCAGAAACAGCAAAGGCTGGCATCAAGGCATTCCGCGCATTCCTCAAGAGCATCGGTATGCCAATCAACTTCGCTGAACTCGGCGCAAAGGTAGAAGACATTCCTGAAATGGTTCGCAAGTTGAATCCGGGCAACGGCTGGGGTTTCCAACCGCTCAAGGCTGCAGACGTAACAGAAATCTACAACATCGCAGCAAAGGCAAGCGTGTAAGATAGACGAGAGAACGGCACTGCGTGCCTACAGACGAGAGATGAAAGAATTTTAGGAGCTAGGATCTAGTGAACGTTAATTTCCAGTATTGTCGGCTGTAGGCTGACATCTGTTGACTGAAAGGAATGAGGTCGCTTCGCTTTGAGGTCGATGCTTCGCATCTAGAGGTATGAGGTATTGTAATTAGCGTTTCCTCTAGGCGCATAGCGCCGACCCCACACCTCAAAGCAACGAAGGCGCGCCCTGATTCCAGTTCTCTGTCTTCTCTTAACTGTCATCACGAGCCGTAGGCGTGGTGATCCAGAACATTGCCCTGGATGGCCACGCTTCGCTCGCCAAGACACGGTAAGTTACATTGCTGCCTACAGCTGACAGACTATTCATCTCCTCTAGGCGCGTAAGCGCCGACCCCACACCTCAAAGCACCGAAGGTGCGACCTGACTCCTGATTCCTGTCATCTGTCTCCAGCGTCTTCAACCTTCCGTCTTACGTCTTACGTCTTAACTTGTCATTGCGAGGACCTTTAGGTCCGTGGCAATCTAGGACTGTTTAGATGGCCGCGCTTCGCTCGCCAAGACACGGTAAGTTACAATCCCTGATTCCTGACTCCTGTTTTCTATTCTCTGTCTTCTGTCCATTAACCTCTGAAAACTACAATCTCTTGCATCTTTATCTTGCATCTGGCATCTTAATATATGAAAGCACTCTTTATTGGTGGCACCGGCACAATCAGCATGGCAATCACAAGGTTGCTTGCCGAGCGCGGATGGGAAGTTACCCTTCTCAATCGCGGGAACCGCTCTGCCGAAATTCCTGAATCTGTAAAGACAATCCACGTTGACGAAGTCAACGACGAGGCTGACGTCGCAAAGAAAATCGAAGGCCTTACTTTTGACGTTGTTTGCGATTTCATCGGCTTTGTCCCGGAACAGCTTGAACGCGACTACCGCTTGTTCAAGGGCAAGACTCGCCAATTCATGTACATCAGTTCCGCAAGCGCCTACCACAAGCCGGTCGCAGACTACCGCATTACAGAAGGCACAACGCTTGCAAACCCGTATTGGGAATATTCACGCAACAAAATCAAGTGTGAAGAATTCCTGATGCGCATGTATCGCGAAGAAGGCTTCCCGGTTACAATCATCCGCCCGAGCCACACCTACGATGAACGCTCCATACCTCTTGGCGTTCACGGCAAGAACGGCAGCTGGCAAGTGGCAAAGCGCATGCTCGAAGGCAAGCCCGTAATCATTCACGGCGACGGCACAAGCCTCTGGACAATGACTCACAACAGCGACTTTGCAAAAGCCTTTGTCGGCCTCATGGCAAACCTGCACGCCATTGGCGAAGCCTTCCAGATCACTTGCGACGAAACACTCACCTGGAACCAGGTTTACAAGGCAATTGCCAATGTGCTCGGCGTAGAACTCAAGGCGGTTCACGTATCTTCCGAATTCCTTGCAAGCGTCGGCGACAAGTACGGTTACGACTTTACAGGTAGCCTCGTTGGCGACAAGGCAAACTCCGTCGTCTTTGACAACACCAAGTTAAAGCGCGCCGTCCCAGACTATGTTCCAAGCGTCCGCTTTGACGAAGGTATTCGCCGCACAATCGAGAACGTGCTAAGGAAGCCTGAATTGCAGCGCCTAGACCCGGACTTCGACAACTTCTGCGACCGCGTTGTCGATGCAATGGAAAAAATAAAGAACGCAATTTAATTCAAAACAGGCATAATATTCAAAAACATAAAAACGGCGACACTCACGTGCCGCCGTTTTGCTGTCCTCTACAATCCTTATTCTACAACGCCGCGAGTCGGTGTAGCCGCTTCCCATGCAGCAGGGTCGCTACCAGGCAGAGCATAGTTTACACGTTTTAGGCTCTTGCCAGCGCCATCGGCTTCACGAGGCCACAAGCCATCATCAGAATAAAGCACAACATCGCTCCAGTAATAATGGCAATCAAATTCACCTGGAACATCTGCACTTGCCGTGCATTCATACGGCTGCTTCAAAACAAGGCGTTCACCACGGTTAGAAATCTTGCCGCTATACTGCAAAACAACAACATTGTCTCCAAGCTTAAGCTGACTCTTGTAACTTTCGATATCAACCATTGTAAAGATTGTATCCGGGAGCAAAAGGGCAACTCCCTTTGCAGGGATTACTGTCGTTGAAATGTTTTCAATCTTTCCAAGGCCACTGAATTCCCATGGCTGCGAACCAAGGTTAACCTTTTGCATAAGCGACACAGCGGTATCCGCAGTATTCACGATTTCAAGGAATTCAAACTGGCCTTCTGGCGGGTTATAGAAGATTTCATTAATGTAAAGCGGGCCACCAAGCAAATTGCCGGAATTGGCAGCACCCTTTGTAGCTTCAGCCATGGAACCCTGAGCCCATGTACCGTCGCTAAGTTCAATGACACCTGCGGTGGAGTATGGAGAAGACGGATATTCAAGGCCAGATTCAATATTAGTCTTTGCACCGCCAACGACTTCTCGCAAGTAAAGAGATTCACCACGGCTAATCAAGACAAGCTCACCAAGGGCTTCGCCTTCAAGCACAAGGAATCCTCCAGCAGGAACAACGGAACCTGCAGGGATCGTAATAGCGGTATTACGCTTCTTGGCATAAATTTCATAGCCAGAAACATCTACGTCCTTGTCGCTAGTATTGAAAAGTTCAATCCAGTCACTAGAACCATTGCTCGGATTCACTTCGTTAATGCGTACGGCAAGCGGTTCATAAATAGGGTCTTCGCCGCTGCCCGGGTTACCGCCAGGAGTCTTGCTTGCGGCCCAGTTCTGTGCAAGGCCCGGGTTACCATGTTCACCACCGACATACACAAGCGACGAGCCCTTGCCATCTGCAAGGCTTGGCCATGGTGGATCATCATCAAAGGAGCAATCCACGTCACCTTCGCCACGAATCTTGACAGAAACCACGTCACCACTATTCGACAAGCGGTCACCTTCATTCCACTGGTAAACCTTTCCAGCAACATTAGGATACTTGGCCTTGAATGAAGCAAGGTCATTTGTCACAACAACATATTCATTTACAGCTAGCGGCTCATCCGGAAAATCAAAATCCGCTGCGCCAGACAAATGCAATTCGCTTGCAGCCATGCTTGCAAGAGGCTCGCCCTTCGAAATATAGAACTCTACCCATTCAAGGCTATCAAGGCCATGGAACATGATTTCAGAACAAGAAAGCGTCGTTGCCGCATTTTCCTGTGTATTGCCACCAGTAGCAGAATTGCCGCCATTGTTCGTGCCCGTACTAGAACTGCTTTCTGCAGGAGTACCATCCGGATTTACGGGATCAGCACCAGAACTGGAATCATCGCCGCAAGCGCTCAATGCAAATGCGCTAGCAAGCAACGCAGAACCAATAGTCAACTTTTTTAAATCCATAAATTCTCCAATAATCCAAATTGAAAAATAAACTTTTTACTCGTTAAAGTCACCAGCGATATGTGTAAAATTAGGCCTTTTAAAACCACGGGGGTTTTCGTATATTGCCTTCCACTCCATTGCCGCATTGCCAAACTTCGAAAATCCACTCTGTTTCAAATTCAGCTGGTGTATCAGGTCCATCATCCAAAGGGGAACCTGCTTGCACGGGCATTTCAATTCAAGCACGGCATCTGCACCCGGAGCAAAAAACTTTGGGAGTCCTGTTGAATGCATGTACTTGGTATCTACAGAATAATCCCAGCCGTTTTCTTCACGGAATCGCATACCCGTATCAATCGTTACACGGGAATATTCTTCGGTCGTACTGAACCATGCGCGGCGCTTATACTGAGTCAATAGCCTAGGGTGCGCATTGTAGGTATTCGCCTTGTACAGATACTCTTCAAGGTACTTCATGTCCTTTTCGCCCTTGGCCTTCCATTCAGACCTTGGCTTTACAAAAATCTCGCCAGGATTCTGGCCCTTGATAGTCGCGCGGCTCTTAAAGCCAATGGCACCTATCTTACGCTTCACTTCAAAATGGAACGTCCCCTCGTTGTCAGGATGCTCGCCATAAGTACGCACGCGCATATTAAAGCGGTCATTCAAGCGCGCATTGCGCCAACCCAGGAACGTCCAGTTCGGCGAATCCAAATACAGGTTCGTAATCCAGTAAAAACCACCCGGCGTAATCTTTGAATAATAGTCTTCCTCACAATAGGGTGAAATCATCTGCCCTATCATGTCAGCCCATGCAACCGGAATATGGTACTTGAGCTCAAAACGTTCCAAAAGACTAAATCCACGGGCTTCGGCCATTACCTTACCTCAAAGTGCTTAGACATGTCGGGGTTTGCAAAGTTACCCGTAAATTCAAGCAAGGCTAAGAACCCCAAATAAATATCGTATTCGATCTTTACAGCCCGAAGTTCACTTTCAAGAGAAACCTGCTTTGCACGCAAGAGCATAAGCGGGTCGGAACCTGCGCGCGATGCGAACTCCTTAAAGAGTTCTCCGGCATTAACACGTTCCACAAAAGACTGCTGCACCTTACGCTGCGCAATGAGCGAAAGCATTTCTTCGCGGGCTCTCGAAATCTTTTGTGCAACAGAACGCTTTTCATTCAGGTAATCGTTTTCGGCATCAAGCACATCAATCTGGCGCTTGATTTCATCGCCACCATCTGTACCAAAGAACGGCAAGCGGAGCGATACCGACGCATAGAACTTGTCTATTGTCCTACGGTCATCCGGCTTACGTGCAACCTTCCATTCCTTGTCGGCAACGGCAACGTTGTTCACCACATCGTATGTATAGGTGCCCGTCTTTACGGAGTCATATTCGTAGGAACCAAAAACATGCTTGTAGCCAATGCCAATCGAAGAAAGAATCCTGTTCGAGCTGCTCATTTCCTGGTCATAACGTTTTTCGGTTACTTCCCATTTTTGCTTTGCAACTTCAACAGCCTTGTAATTATCGCTTTCGGGATTCAAGTTCTTCAAGAATGCCTCAATATCATCTATGCTAGGCAGGAACGCGGTATCTAATGCGACTGCATCAAAGTCAAGCCACATATGGAGCTTTTCTTCCACATCTTGCAACGAATTGGAATCCGAAATAATTTCAGCATGCAACCTTGATTCTTCTTCAAGTGCATTGATAAGCATTTCAGGAGTAAAGGCGTCTGAACCACTCTTTAAATGGAGTACTTCAAGGCGATCGCTATTAACTTCAGCCATATCCTGATGCAACTTCAAAATCTTCTTTTGAGTCAAGTACTTTAAACCACGCTCGTAACGTTCGTATACACGGTTAGAACGTTCAATATCTGTACGGCTCTGAAGGTATTCATTCTGAGCGCGCCAGTATGCCTTGTTTGCCGATCCCTCGCCCCATGCATTAGGCTTCAGGCGAAGTTCAAAGTCATGCTCCATAAAGCCAAAGCCATCGAGCTTGTACTGAAATTCCAGGCTGTTCCAAAGCTTTGTCGACGTACCACTCGAAATAGCATCGCGCTTCTTTTGGCTTGCCTGTAATGCAGGATCATTATCCACAGAAGAAACAAGATTCTCCCATGTCAAATTCGCGGCAAACAATGCACTTGCACAAAGCGCTATTAACGGTATTATCTTCACTTGTCACCTTCAGTTTTTGTCATAAGGGACTTTAAGCCCGAAATCTCGGTCACAATAACCTTTTCACCAAGTAAAAAGCCGCTATTTTCTGGAATTGAAATATTCACTTCGCGACCATAAATCGGGAACTCGGGCATCTTCAAAAGGCGAATCGGGAACGGCACAATCTGGCTAGACATACCAATGACCTTGCCCTGCACAACATGGCCTTTTGCAGCAGACTTAATCTCTACATAGGCTCCGACTTCAATTCCATCATAAAGGTTTTCGTTCAAGTAACCGCGGACCTGGGTCGGCTCCTTGCGTGTAAGCGTAAGAATCGGATTGAAAGCATCAACCTTTTCACCTTCACGCGCCTGAATCGTTGCTACAACGTAGCTTCCCTTTGCAACAATCACTTCTTCTTCAAGCTGCTCTTCGAGCATCTTGATTTCCTGCTTCAAGGCATCGAGTTCTGCAGAGGTCGTCTTGACTTGCTTGCCCTGGCTGCCACGCAAAAGCTTTATCTGTGTAGCGGCATTAGACTGCAAAACCGCAAGTTCCTGCTTAAGACTCTTGATTCGAATAGCCATTGCATCCGAATCGCCGGAACTCGTTCCACCCTTAAGGGATTTCAGGCGAGAGGCTATAGCCTTGTTTTGCTTGTACTCATCTTCAAGCTTTCGAATTTCAAACTTAAGCGTATTGCTGCGAGTATTGAGATCAGCCTGGATTTCTGCAATCTTTTGATCAACCGTAGCTGAATTCTGCGTACCGCGACCTTCCAGGGATTCAAGTTCTCGCTTCTTTTCAGTCAACTGGGAACGCAAGTCCTTAAGGCTCAGTTCAACAAGAGTATCGCCTTCATGAACTTCTTCGCCAACCTGGACATGAACCTTTATCACTTCAACCGCGGATTGCAAGCTAACGCTTGTTTCCGTTGCTTCTGCAATGCCGTTAAACGAAACTGCACCGCCACTAAAAATCATGCCAAAAATAAACAGGACAACAACAGAAGCAATCCATGCGACTGCCATCTTTTTCTGTATGATAGTCTTCTTGTCAAAAAATGCAGAAAGGGAATCCTTAAGCTTTTCCATTATGGCCTCCTCTACATTTCCGTAACAGCATCTTGCATCATGAAGTTCACATCAGAGACTCCATCAATAGCAGTCAAAGCAGTCAAAACTTCAGCAGCCGGATGCTTCTTGGTAAGGCGTATCTGATATGCAAGGTCAATTCTAGAGCCGCCATCCACTTCACGCATTGTAATCAGAACAAAAGTACGAATGTTCTTTTTCATAGCCTCTTCAACGGCAAGTCGAGCTTCACTTGTATTTGGCATGGCAAAACGGAGCATGCCATCATAAAAATGCCTTGTACCAAGGCCTGTCCCGCTCAAAAGGAAGGCAACAACGCAAAATGCAAATGTACCCGCAGCAGCGACGCCCCACGCAGAAACACCGCAACCGATACCCGCGCCAAGAGCGGCAAACAGGAACATGATATCGCGAGGATCCTTGAAGCTCGTACGGAAACGCACAATGGAAAGTGCGCCAAGCATGCCAAGGCCACGGCCTACATTATCGCCAATAGCCTGCATCACAGTCGCAGCAACAACCGTGCTCAAGACAATCGCCTGGACAAAGTTCCTGGAATAAGAAAGACCAAGGAATGTCTTTTCATATGTCCATGCAATGGATGATGACAAGACAAATGCAAGTAAAAGTGTATAAAGCATTGTCACCATGGTAGGGTGTGCCATGCTTGACTCGAGAGTCACTAAATCCAGCATATAAGGTCTCCAAAATTAAAGAGCTTTTTTGTGGCTAAAATTACCTTTATAAAAAATTTATCCCATATTCAAATATGGTTAATTCCTTAAAAATTTGATTTACAAGGAACATTCAATATATCAATTGAGAAAAAATTTCCCAATTTGCATATGAAATTCCTTAAAAACGAATTTCTGACTATAAAATTAAAAGATTAAAGACCGGAATATCGTACTTTTAAAAAAAAAGCATCAGTTTGTTTCACTTGTAAATATTCACAAACCACATAAATATTTGGAAACTGTTTTTTTTGATTTCCGGGGGGGGAGGGGGCGGACCCGGGCACGGCCGCGCGCCCGCCGACAGG
>DCGZ01000027.1 GCA_002314675.1 Fibrobacter sp. UBA1765
CCGCCGCCAAGTATGGCAAGAGCCCGTACGGTCAGCACCTGCGCAAGGTTGCTGAAGGGAAGATTAAGTATTAGTAGAGACTAGAAATTAGAAACTAGAGACTAGGGGATTGTAAATACCCCTAATCTCTAGAACCTAGTCTCTAACCTCTAAAAACGGAATTTATTATGAAGTTCTTTGTAACAGGTGTCGGTGGTCAGTTGGGCCACGATGTTGTGAATGAATTGGTTTCTCGCGGCCATGTTGCCATGGGTTCTGACATTGCTCCTGAATATGCCGGCATTGCCGATGGTTCTGCAGTGACAAAGGTGGAGTACCGCCAGCTGGATATTACCGATGCAAGTGCTGTGGAAGCTGTTTTGACCGAAGTCAAGCCGGATGCTGTAATTCACTGTGCTGCTTGGACTGCGGTTGACCTTGCCGAGGATGACGACAAGGTGGCTAAGGTCCGCGCCATCAATGCAGGTGGTACACAGAACATTGCAAATGTTTGCAAGAAGCTTGATTGCAAGATGACCTACATCAGCACGGACTACGTGTTTGATGGTCAAGGTACTGAACCGTGGCTGCCGGATTGCAAGGACTACAAGCCGCTGAATGTTTACGGTCAGACTAAGCTCGAAGGTGAACTTGCCGTGAGCGGTACTTTGGAAAAGTATTTCATCGTGCGTATCGCCTGGGTGTTCGGCCTGAACGGCAAGAACTTCATCAAGACGATGATCAACGTGGGCAAGACTCACGATACCGTTCGCGTGGTGAATGACCAGATTGGTACGCCGACCTACACGCTTGACTTGGCTCGCTTGCTTGTGGATATGAACGAGACTGAAAAGTACGGCTACTACCACGCCACCAACGAAGGTGGCTACATTAGCTGGTATGACTTCACTTGCGAAATCTACAAGCAGGCTGGAATGAGTACAAAGGTTGTTCCGGTGACTACCGCTGAATACGGCCTGAGCAAGGCTGCCCGCCCGTTCAACAGCCGCCTCGACAAGAGTAAGCTCGTTGCTGCAGGCTTCAAACCGCTCCCCACCTGGCAGGATGCTTTGGCAAGATATCTGAAGGAGATTGACAATGGGTAAGTTCAATTTTATCAAAACATTTATTGAAGGCGTAACCATCGTAGAACCGACCGTTTACGGCGACCATCGTGGCTACTTTATGGAAACCTACAATAAGGCTGAGTTCGATGCTGCTGGCCTCGACATGGTCTTTGTTCAGGATAATGAATCCAAGTCCAAGAAGGGTGTGCTCCGTGGTCTGCACTTTCAGAAGAAGAATCCACAGGGTAAGCTTGTCCGTGTTTTGGAAGGCGAAGTCTATGACGTAGCCGTTGACCTGCGCAAGGGTAGCCCCACTTTCGGCAAGTACGAGGGCGTTGTACTCTCCGCTGAAAATAAGCGCCAGTTCTATATTCCCGAAGGCTTTGCTCACGGCTTCGTTGTTCTCAGCGAAACAGCTACCTTCGTGTACAAGTGCACTCGCCTGTACGACCCCACAGATGAAGGCGGCCTCTTCTGGAACGACCCGGCAATCGGCATTGAATGGCCTGTGGGCAATGGCTTTGAACCCCTCCTCAGCGAAAAGGACACCAAGAATCCGTTGCTGAAGGACCTTAACTTTGCGTTTGAACTTTAAAAAAACTCTTGACAGACGAAAATTGCTGAATTATATTTGTTAGTGCTCAAATGTGTAGTGTTATTATTCTTGCTATTTAACGCTTGTTGGCAAGAAAGGAGTTGTATGAGTACAGATGTTTTAGGCTATATTTCCGTTAGAAAGGAGGCTACCTTGTCTTACGATTCTATAGTTGCGGAAATAAAGGCTTTGCCTACTGAAGATCGCTGGAACTTGCTGATGATGCTTGTTTCTTCGTTGCAGCCTTCTGAAAATGTTTCCCCAAAAAAAGAAAAGGTAAAGCGCAAGCTCGGTGGCCATGAGGCTGGTTTCTCGATGGCTCCTGATTTTGACGAGACACCCGACTGCTTCAAGGAGTATGTGTGATTTATCTCCTTGATACGAATGCTTTGTTGTTTTCGTTGGCAGATGTGAAAAGCCTTTCTGACAAAGCACGGAATATTATTGAGACTGAAGAAAATCTTTGTGTAAGCATAGCTTCTTTATGGGAGATTGCCATAAAGCAAAGTATTGGCAAGTTGTCTTTGTCCATGACTATCCCGGAAATCCAGTCGGAATGCTATAGTCGAAGCATTGAAGTTGTTCCTATTAAGCCTGCGGAGATTGAAAAGATTAAGACCTTGCCCAAGATTCACAACGATCCGTTTGATCGTTTGATTATTGCACAGGCGAAGGCTATGGATGCTACCATTGTGACTAGGGATTCCAAGATTCCAGAATATCCTGTCCAGGTAGCATGGTAATTAAATTTTGAAGGAAATGAATATGAAAAATATCGTAATCACTGGTGGTGCAGGCTTTATCGGAAGCCACGTTGTGCGCCTGTTCGTGAACAAGTATCCGCAGTACAACATCATCAATTTGGATAAGCTGACTTATGCTGGCAACTTGGCCAACCTGAAGGATATCGAAGATAAGCCCAACTATAAGTTCGTGAAGATGGACATCTGCGACTTCGATGCATTCTACAAGCTGATGCAGGATGAGCATATTGACGGCATTATTCACCTTGCAGCCGAAAGCCATGTGGACCGTTCCATCAAGGATCCGTTTACTTTTGCACGTACCAACGTGATGGGCACTTTGAGCCTGTTGCAGGCCGCAAAGCTTTACTGGGAAAGCCTCCCGGAAAAGTACGAGGGCAAGCGCTTCTACCACATTTCTACCGATGAAGTTTATGGCGCCCTCAAGATGAATCACCCGG
>DCGZ01000164.1 GCA_002314675.1 Fibrobacter sp. UBA1765
GCAAAGCCGGAACTTTACCCCAAGTGGAGCAACAGCGGCAAGCGCTTCATGGAAGCCATGGCTGAATCCGGCAAGGCAACCGTCAATCACTTTAAGGGCAAGATGTGCTTTATCAATGTGCTGCGCCGTATGTCTGTGGACTGCGATTGTGCTGGCGTTGGCGCTGCTGAACCCACCTGCCGCGACATCGGTATCCTTGCTTCCACCGATATTCTCGCGGTAGATCAGGCTAGCGTTGACATGGTTTACAAGCTGCCAATTGGCGAACTGAAGGATATCAAGGAACGAATCGAAAGCCGTGAGGGCTTGCATCAACTTCCTGCCATGGAAGCTCTGAAGATGGGTAACCGCAAGTATCGCATTATCGAAGTGTAATGTAAGAGGTCGTTATGGATCGTCGTGAGGAGGACAAGGTGTCTACCGTCTATTTTACCAAGGATCTCAGTGCCGCTGGCGTTCTGAAACTTTACGAAAAGGTAAAACAGAACATCTCTGGCAAGGTGGCCATCAAGCTCCACACTGGCGAACCCAACGGCCCGAACATTATTCCCCGCGAATGGGATGAAGCCTTGCAGAAGGCAATTCCGGGCAGCACCATCGTAGAGACCAACACCCTGTATCAGGGCGGCCGCTATACTACCGCAGATCACCGCAAGGCTCTGGAAGTCAATGGCTTTACCAAGTTCACCGTGGTTGACATTATGGATGAAGACGGCGAAACTCCCATTCCTGTGAAGGACGGTTACTGGCTCAAGGAACTGCATGTAGGCAAGCACATGCTGAACTACGATTCCATGGTGGTGTTCACCCACTTCAAGGGTCATGCCATGGGTGGTTTCGGCGGCTCCATGAAGAACATCGCTATCGGCTGTGCCGGCGGTCAGATTGGCAAGCGCGAAGTCCACATGAATACTTCCGACGTGAATGCCTCTGCCGACTGGATTATGGGTGCCAAGTTCATGGAACTGATGGGCGACTCCGCCAAGGCCACCTGCGATCATTTCAAGGGCAAAATGTGCTTCATCAACGTGCTGCGCCGTATGTCCGTGGACTGCGACTGCGCCGGTACAAGCGCCGCGGAACCCACCTGCCGTGACATCGGCATTCTTGCGTCTACCGACATTCTTGCAGTGGACCAGGCTAGCATCGACATGGTTTATAAGCTTCCGCCTAAGGAACTGAAGGACCTGAAGGAACGAATCGAGTCCCGCGAAGGCCTGCATCAGCTTGACGCCATGGAACACCATAAGATGGGTAACCGTAAGTACAAACTGGTGGAAGTTTTGTAATTTTCATTTGAAGTAATAAAAAAAGCGACGAGGTTTTTATGTCTCTTGGAATTCCAGAAATCATCCTGATTGTTGTTGTGGTTTTGCTGCTGTTCGGTGGCAAGCGCATTCCTGAACTGGCCCGTTCTCTTGGCCGTGCCCAGCATGAATACAAGAAGGCAAAGGACGCCCTGAAGGAAGAAGCCGAAGATTTGCAGAAGACCGTTGAAAAGGTCGGCGAAGCAGAAGCGAAAAAGGAACAGGGCTAAAGCCCTTTGAGGTCGCTTCGCTTTGAGCTATGAGGGACGGAGGCTTCGCCTCCTTGAGGTGAAAAAATGAACCTCAAAGGCGAGAATCGCCGGCCTCATACCTCAAAGGTGCGTAGCACCGAACTCATACCTGCATGAAAAAAGAAGATCAGGAACAGACGTTGGTCTCTCATTTGGAGGCCTTGCGTACGGCGCTGATTCACTGTTTTGTAGCGCTAGGCATCGGGATCATCCCGATGTTTTTGCTGTCTTCTTACATTCTTGATTGGTTTAGCGCTGAACTTGTGGCACAGAGTGGTGCAACTCTCCATTACTTTTCTCCAATGGAAGTGTTCTTGCTGCAGTTGAAAATTGCGGCTCTGACGGATTGCGTTATCTGTTCTCCCTACATCGCTTGGAACTTATGGAAATTTGTACTGCCGGGACTTTACGAAAACGAACGGAAGTTTGTGCGCTCCATCGTGTGGATGACCAGCGGTCTTTTTATTTCGGGCGTGGTGTTCTGCCTGGGGATTTGCTTCCCGCTGGTGGTGCGCTTCGGCATGAGTTTCGAAAGCGAAACCCTGCAGCCGATTTTTGGCGTAGAAAACATCGTTACGTTGGCACTGTGGCTGTCGCTAGCTTTCGGATGTATGTTCCAGTTTCCGTTGGTGACTTACGCTCTGATTCGCTCTGGCGTTGTTTACTACGAAACCGTTTGCCATGCCCGCCCTTACGTAGTGGTGGCCATCCTTGTGCTGGCGGCTTTGCTGACTCCTCCGGATATTATTAGCCAGCTGATTTTGGGCGCTCCTACCTATTTACTTTTTGAAGCAGGCTTGTTTGCCGCACGAAAATATAAAGGCGAACAGTTCAAGGAATGTCATGAAGAAAACTCACCTATTCGTGTGGAGAAAAAGCATCAAACATCATGTGGCGATGGTTGTGCTGCCGAGCTTGAAAAAAAGCCCCTAGATACTTTTGAAGAAGATGTAGATTTTACAAAGCCGTCATCCCCTTACCAAGTATGTACGGAGCGAAATGCCAATGACTGGAAACCATTTTAAAATTGAGGTAACAAAATGAAAGTTTTATTGATTAACGGAAGCCCCCGCAAGAATGGCAACACTTTTACCGCCCTGAATGAAGCTGCAGAACAGCTGAAGAAGAACGGCATTGACAGCGAAATCGT
>DCGZ01000176.1 GCA_002314675.1 Fibrobacter sp. UBA1765
CTCTGGCCCTGTGAAACAACCTAGTACAGCGAAGCGACCTTTCGTCTAAAACCTACTCCTTTTTCGGGGCAATCATCAGGACCTTTTCCATGCGAGTTCCATCGACCTTCAAGACACGGAACTTGTACCCCTGGATTTCGACTTCGGTACCGGCGGCAGGAATCATGCCAAGCGTCGCTTGAATCAAGCCCGACAAGGTTTCAACATGCGAACCTTCAGGAACATCTAAAGCAACCCCGAGTTCATATTCAAGGTCAGAAAGCGTTACAAGCGGATCAAGGATATAGCGGCCGTCCTTAAGCTTCTGCACATCCTCATCTTCCTCGTCGTCATCCTCATCTCGTATTTCGCCAACGATTTCTTCAAGGATATCTTCGACAGTCACAAGTCCCGCAGTACCGCCATATTCATCAACAACAACCGCAAGCTGGTTTCCGCTACGGCGAAGTTCGGTCAACAAGTCATCAATCTTCTTGTGGTACGGCACAAAGATTGCGGGCATCACGAGTTTTTCAAGATTGAATTCTTCTTCAGGCTTATGGTTCGTGAACCATTCCAAAAAGTCCCTGTTCGAAAGCACTCCAACAATATTATCGATGCTTTCCTTATAAACCGGCAAACGGGAATGACGTTCATTGTTCAAGATCTCGATTGTCTTTTCAAGACTCGTATCCACATCGATTGCACACATGTCAACGCGCGGCGTCATGATTTCACGTACAGGCGTTTCCACAAAGTCAAAGATATTGAGAATCATCTGCTTGCCGTCTTCTTCAAGCACAGATTCTTCCTTCGTCATGTCCGACTGCATTGCTTCACGCTGTTCTTCTGAAAGAAAGCTAAGCTTCGGATCATAGCCAAAGCACTTCAAAATCTTTTTGAAAAGAACATTTGCAATTTTTGCGGGAATCATTACCGGCAGGCGCATATACTTGTAAATCGGCAACAAAACCACAGACAAAAGTCCTGGCTTTAGATTACCAAGAACACAAGGCATAAAGACCGTCAGCACATACACGCAAACACATGCTAAAAGCAAATAGACAAGAACAAATACAATAAACAGGTTCTGCCATTCCGGGTGCATTGCGAACCAAGGCTGCAACAGCAAAAAGCCAAGAACGCCAGAACCGATATTGCACAACAAGCGCCCCATCGAAATGGTTTCGCTAAAGCTTCCGTTATCAACAATGTCTATGATCTTTTCATCTCGCGGAGTCGGTTCCCGTTCCGCATGGCGCTTCATAAAAACATTTTTTATAAGTGAAAAAAGAGCCGAGCAAACAAGGAACGCGGCGAGCAGCCATACATAGTTACTGTTCGTCATTTATCTCCCTGTCCTTGTAGTAATCGATTCCAAGAAATTCACATTCACGCTGACGCATCTTTACACGGTCGGCAGGCTTCATGTGGTCGTAACCGGAAAGGTGCAAAAGGCCGTGCACATACACACGCTTTAGTTCAGCATAAAAAGTATTGCCAAACTTTGGAGCCTGGCGCTTAACCTGGTCTCGCGCAATGTAGATTTCGCCAAGCAAATAAGGCTCGTGCCATTCAAAAGAAAGCACGTCAGTCACTTTGTCCAAATGGCGATAATCACGGTTCAGCGTGCGCACAGTTTCATCAGAACACATTACAACATTTACATTTGTATTCTGGCCTTCTTCAATCAAAAGCTTGCGTCCAAGGGCATTCAGGCGTTCTGCCCACGGGAACGTTTCCTCTGGATTTTCGCAGAGGAGCGAAATTTCAAAATTTTGCGACTCACCTTGATCAGGCATCTCTCGTCTCTCGTCTTTCGTCTCTCGTCTATGTTAAAGTTCGTACCACTTCTTAAAAATTTCAATCATCTTTTCGGCTTGCGCCTTGTTGCTCACGTTAAACTTGCTACGCTGTCTAAAGGAGCCCGAAACCTTCTGGTAACGGCGAATAGAAACCTTGGATTCGCCAAATTCTCCATCAGCGCCCTTTTCCTGGTACAAAAACATAATGGTTGTCCAGGCGCCCTTGGTCAAAACTTCCTTGGCAAGTTCCTTGACGGTCTGCTCGCCGGTTTCTTCATCAAACTGTTCTACGGTTGGTTCCAAATTTTCGTCCATAATAAACCTCTCTTTATAAAGATAGATTTTTTTAGGGCGCTGCCGTAAAGGCTTTGCCATTACGGCCGTACTTTTGCGCTATCGGCTAGTTCTAGCCGTTCGTTCAAAGCCTCGGCACATTTACCGAGGCTTCGAATGGCTTCGCCACTGCAAGTACTAGCGCACAAGCAAGAACGGAACGTTTATTGAAGTTGACCAGGCAACACTAGTTTTTCTTTCGCAGGGAACTGTTTATCAAATTCCTCTGCTAAAGAATCACTAACAAAGTATGCTTCGGGGTCGCGATAGCTCCCATGCACGCCATCAAGGAATCCCGGAGTCAGCTCCCTGATTAAAAAGTAGGGAGCATCACCTTCAGGGTCCTCGGCATAGCGAATACCTTTCGATGTAGCAACAACAAAGCCGCATTTGCCATAAAATTGAATGTTGCCACACATCGCAACACAGCCGCCGCCCATTTTTTGAGCGAGTTGCAAAGCATAATCCAAAAGCATCTTGCCAATGCCCTTCCGCTGCATATCCGGTCGCACGCTAATAGGGCCAAAGGTCATCATCTTCAGGTCCTCTCCGGCATGCTTCAAGGAATCGGCATCCACAAGGATTTTACTCCAAGCAAACATCACATGGGCCAAAAGTTCCCCATCCTGCTCAAGCACTAGGCTCAATTCCGGAATAAAACCAGAATCAGCTCGATAACAGTGAAGCACATAATGTTCAAGGCAACCTGGCCGGTAAACATTCCAGAATGCCTCACGGGTCAAATTTTCTACAGCAAAAAAGTCGGCAGGCTGTTCCTGTCGGATAACATATTCAGAATTATTGTTCATGTTTAAATCCTTTCTTTGAAATTTTCAAAAGGAGCAAGCAACGCCACCCGGCGCGCCTGCGGTTAAACAATGAACCAAGTGTTTTGGATATTAAGCATCCAGCTCCATAAAAAAGGTTTAATTACAATATAACATTTTGTATCTAAAACAATTCACATTATTTTTTACTTTCACAGCAATAAACCCTACTCACAGGCACTAGAATAATGATATATTCAAAATATGGAAAGTTATATTCTGCAGCATGTCGATTTTGAAGGTCCCGGCAAGATTTACGATATTTTAAAAGCCCGTGGACACAACATTCACATAATACGCCTTTACAACGGCGACAAGCTGCCAGATATTGCAAATGTAGACTTTGCAGTTCTACTTGGCGGACCAATGAGCGTTCTTGATGAAGAACATTACCCATACTTTGTAGAAGAAAAGGAATTTTGCAGAAGGCTAACTTACCTGGGCAGGCCTATGCTTGGCATTTGTCTCGGTGCTCAAATGATAGCCAACGCGCACGGAGCTGCAATCCGCAAGGCTCCAGAAAAAGAAATCGGCTGGTATCCGGTAACGCGCCTTGACTCGGGAATGACACTTAACGTTTTCCATTGGCATGGCGAAACATTCGACATACCAGAGGGTGCAACGCACCTTGTCTCCAGTACGGCATGCGAAAACCAGGCATTCAAGCTTGGCAACTCCTACGGCTTGCAATACCACCTAGAAACAACGCCAGAAACCATGGAAAGCATCATAGAGAACTGCGGAGCCGACCTTGCCGAAGTCGGAATGTTTATTCAAGATGTTCGGGATATGCGTGCCAAGGGAGCGAAAGCCATGCACTTGGCAAACAAGGTGCTGGAACAGGTTATAGACCAGATTCTGGCATAACTCCCCTCAAAAAAACTCAAGCCCCTTTATGGGGCTTTTTTATTGCCATTGAAAAAAAATGATTTCCGTAAGTCGTTGATTTACAACAAGTTACGAAACTTCTACGAAATTTTATGCTAAATTTATAAGGCATTATTCTAGGAGTTTTTTCAATGTTCAAGCGTATATTCCCTTTAGCTTTTGCAACTGGAGCCGCATTCGCAGCATCAGTCACCATAGACCCATCAGCAACTCAGCAGGAAGTCGTCGGCTTTGGCGGCGGCAGCGTTTATTACCAGGGTTGGATTACCGCTCTTGGATCAAAGACCCAGGAAGCACTCTACGATACAGCCTTTACCGGCTTGAACCTTTCCCTGCTCCGCGTCGGCAACTGGCTGCAAGACGAATCTAAAGGCGTTAGTGCCGATGACATCACCATTGTCCAAGCGGCAAAAAAACGCCAGGGCAACAAGCTTAAGATCGAAATGTCCAGCTGGAGCGCTCCTAGTTCCCTAAAGCAGAGCGGAAGCGTCAACGGCAAGGACGGTTCTTCAAAATCGGACAACACCTTAAAGACTTCTACAAGCGACAAGTACGGCAAGTATGTTTACAGCGACTTTGCCGCCTGGTGGAAGCGTAGCATTGATGCTTACAAGGCAGCAGGAATTGCTCCAGACTACATTTCGTTCCAGAACGAACCGGACATGAACGCGGATTACGAAGAAACTCTTTTCGACCCGACAGAAACAGCAGAAGTTGCAGGCTACAAGGAAGCCTTGAATGCCGTTTACGATGCAGTCCACGGATCCACAAAAATTCTTGGACCGGAACCGCTCGGCATTGGCTACAGCAACTTCCAGAAGTACACAAAGGAACTTGATGAAAGCAAGCTTGACGGCTACGCCTACCATCTGTACCATGCTGGCGACGGCAACGATAATTCCGGCAACAACTACCTTGCTCCAGAAAATTTCCGCAAGTCCATGAAGGCTATCGGAACCACTTACGGTTCCAAGGGCAAGCCTATCATCATGACAGAATTCTGCAACATGCTCGACAAGACCCGCGAAGAAGACATGGTCGGTCTCGCCCACATTATGCAGATTGGGTTTACCGACGGTAAGCTCGGTGGCTACATTGCCTGGGAACTCTTCTGGGGAGAAGGTCGCGGCCAGCTCCTTGGCGTTTGCACAGAAGGTTGGGGTTCCTGCAAAAAGGATGAAATCGTTGTAGGTCCAGAATACCACGCCATGCGCCATTATTCCAAGTTCGTAAATCCGGGCTGGAAGGTTATTTCCGCTACAACTACAGAAGCCGACTTGAAGACCGTCGCTTTCAGCAACAACAGCGATTCCATTTCCGTAATTATCGTAAACACAGGTAAAAACGAAATCAAGCTCGACAATCCAGAAATTCCAGGCTTTGGTGTAGCAACGGCAGTCCAATCCAAGGAAAACGGCTTAAAGAGCAAGGTTATCACAGCTTCTAGCTGCACCGTTTTACCAGCACGTTCTGTCACGACTCTTGTTTACAAGAAGGGTGCAACTCCAGCTGCAGCAACTTGCGTCGACGAAACAACGGACCCGAACTACAGCGCCCCAGTCGTTACACCATCTGCAGACGTCGTAATCGTTGATTATTCCACGACTACAGACGTTTCTACATGGAGCAAGGCAAGCGACGACCTTCTTGACGTCACATACGTTTCTAGCGCCCTTGATGGTGTTACCGGTTATGCAAGCGTCCCACTCGCCGGTTGTGAACAGGCAGATTGCGGCTATAAGAGCCAACTTTTCTCAATCAGCCCTGCAGCAACGGAAGCCCTAGGCTCCTGCGCCGAACTTGTTATTACAATGCGCAGCGCAGACAAGTCCAATGCCTACGTAAACGTTGGCGGTGCAGCAAACTCCAGTTGGGTAGATTACCAGTACGGTCGCCCGGCAAATGCAGGCAAGTGGGTTGAAACAACTGTCGACCTTACCGCAGAAGGCGACAACGGCTCCACGGCACTCACATTCAACAGCGATGCAAGTGGAATTTTCATTGCAAAGATCGTAGCAACTGGTTGCACATCGCCAATACAAGCTCAAGTCAGCTACAATTCCAACAGCCAGAACGTAAGAGCCGCATTATTCGATCTTAACGGAAATGTCGTTTGGAAAGGCTACAAGAATGAAGCCGTGAACGCCGATGGTTCATTGAACATAGACGTTCGCCAAGGCATGTACATTTTAAAGACAAAGTTTGGTACAAGTAAAGCTATCAAGAAATAAATCAACACAACAAGGGAACACTCATGCTTTTTCAATGGCTTTATCACACAACAGGAATGGATCTTTTTGACGGCCGCCTCTTTCGAGCAGGTGTTGCCGCAATCCTTGCAGCAATCATGGTTTTTGCCCTGATGCCAAAGTATATCAAAATTCTCCAGGGGCTTGACGCCACTTCCGATTTTGACAAGAACGGTACAAAGGCTCCACCAATCATGGGCGGTGCTCTTCTCGTTGTTATTACTGCAATAGTTTCTGTTCTTACCTGCAAAATGAATGGCTACACAATTTCTACACTCGTTGTGCTAGTTCTATTCTCTGCAGTCGGTGCAATCGATGATGTTGCAAAGGTTCGTGCAAAGCGCCTTGTCACCCTTGGCAAATTGAAGGCAGCCGACTACATGGACAAGGCCGACGGCATTTCAAGTTCCCTTAGACTTTTCCTCTATTTCTTGATCAGCCTTGTCGTTGCAATATTCAGCTACAAGTTCATTCCAGAACTTCGTGGAGACCTGACAGTTCCATTCTTTCCGAACGAAGTTTTCCAGATTCACTTGCCAAACTGGATCTTTGTAGGCTTCATGACTTTCGTAATCGCAGCAACAGCAAACGGAACAAACTTTACCGATGGCCTCGACAGCCTTGTTTCAGTTCCTATCATCACGAGCATGATCTTTGTAGGTGCAGTGGCTTACCTTAGCGGCAACTTTATTTTCAGTAACTACCTTAACGTTCCATTCCTCCCAGGTTGCGACGAACTGTTCCCGCTTGCAATGAGTATTGCGGGCGCTCTACTTGCATACCTATGGTTCAACTGCCCTCCTGCAGAAATCTACATGGGCGACTCCGGTTCCGTGGGCTTTGGAGCTGCAATCGGCATCATGTTTATCTTGGTCCAGGCCGGTCTTTTCCTTCCGCTCGTCTGCATCATCATCATTGCCGAAGCATTCTCCGTTCTTTTCCAGATCAGCTTTTTCAAGGCAACAAAAAAGATTTACGGAGAAGGCAAAAGGCTCTTCCTTTGTGCTCCGCTCCATCACCATTACCAAAAGAAGTGGGAAGGCAAGTTTGCAAGCAAGCCTCTTTTAAATTCAAAGATTGCATGGCGCATGCACTTGATTTCCCTTTTTGCCCTTGTTCTTAGCATGGTCATTTTCTTTGGCATTAGGTAATTATACAGAAACCAGAACGGCAGCATAGCAGCCTACAGAAAACAGAATACAGAACTGTAAAAATTCAAGTTTCTGGTTTCTAATATTCAACCCTATTTACAGATTACAAATTTTAAGTTTTTTTATTATGAATACTCTTGAATCTTTACAGCCGGAACTTGCAAAAGTTTTAGATTCCCTTTCTGGCGAAGCACGTACCGCACTAGAACGCGACATACAAACGCAAGACTTCAACATGCTTGCAAACCTCGTCAAGGAACATTCCGCAGCAATCCCTACAGGCGCAGGTGGCGAAGATGAAATCGTCCCTATGCCGTTTCCGCACAGCGAAGTCGACCTTCGCAGAGAAATGTGGGAAGAAACAGGCAAGATTCTTTTAAAGAAGGGCGAAGTCGCCGCATTTACACTTTCCGGCGGTCAAGGTTCACGTCTCGGTTTCGAAGGCCCAAAAGGCGCATTCAAGATCGGACTGCCAAGCGGCAAAAGTTTGTTCGGCCTCATGGCAGAACGCTTAAAACGATTGAATGCCGAAGCGGAACGACCAATTCCGTGGTGCATCATGACTAGCCCACTCAACCATCGTGAAACTATCGCGCACTTCGAAGAAAACCACTTCTTTGGCCTAGACCGTACAAGCATTCGCTTCTTTGAACAAGGCACAATCTGCGCTCTCAAGCCAAATGGCGAGGCCGTCGTAGACAACAATCGCCTAATGCTTGTACCAGACGGCAACGGAGGCTGTTTCAGGGCACTTGCACAAAGCGGAACGCTCGCATGGCTCATTGAACGCGGTGTTCGCTACGTATTCCTAAACAATGTCGACAACGCCCTTGTCCGCATTTGCGACCCGGTATTCCTTGGAGCACTTGCAAACAATCCTGGCATCCAGATTTCAGCAAAGGTTGTTTCTAAGCGTGACGCAAGCGAAAAGGTCGGCATATTCGCATTCAAGAACGGCAAGCCTACAGTCATAGAATACAGCGACATGGCAGACGATCTTCGTAACATGAAAAACGAAAGCGGTGAACTTGTCTTTGATGGAGCAAACATCGGCATTTACGCATTCAGGATTGAAGTCCTTCGCAAGCTTTCGCAGGCTCCACTTCCATGGCACGCCGCTCGCAAAACGGTCTGCGGCATAGAAAAATGCTGGAAATTCGAACAGTTCCTTTTCGATGCCTTTGAAACAGTCAAGGGCTTTGGCACATTCGGAGCATTCCGTGAAGACGAATTTTCCCCAGTCAAAAACGCCGACGGCAACGATTCTCCAAAATCGGCCCGCGAAATGCTTGGCAAGCTTCATCGTCATTGGCTCATCGACGCAGGCGTAAAGCTCTCTGGTGATTCCCTCTACGAAATTTCACCGACCTTAAGCTATGCGGGCGAAGGGCTTTCTTCCAAAATCTTTGAACGGGAACTCGGCAAAAACATCTTGGAATTCAAAGCTTAGCATTCCATTCCCGGCATCGTCCGGGATTTTTTTTCGATTATTTCTTGTTCTTTTGACAAAAAAAGTTATTTTATCTTCTGAAATAAAGCTCCTTGGAGGATCCATGACTGCTAAAATTTTAGAACTCATCATTCGCTGTTTTATAAAGCTGCCTAATAGCGTACTTGACTTTATCTTCACCATTTGCTATCCACTCTACGCAATCACCCATACGAATCGCGCCTGGAAAAGGACCCTTATCCATCTTCGTAAATGCGGATTCCCAAAATCAAGAATCACAGTTCGAGGCGTATTCCACAGCCTTTTCTTGAACGAAATCGATTCCCTTAGATACCTTGTAAACGATCCTCAAAACAAGCCGGACGTATCTTACGAAAACGAATCCGTGCTCACAAACTGCATCAAGGCCGGAATGCCAGTCGTACTCGTAGGCATTCACCAGGGAGCTTTCGAAATGCAGCACAGGGCACTACTCCGCTACAGCCCGACAGTCCACCTCTTTACACAAAGTCTTCATTGCAAGGCGCTCAACCAGGCAATCCGCAACATCCGCAAGCGCGCAGGGCTCAAGGAACACGACACCAATGAAGTCGGCAGCGTACTTAAGCAAGTCATTCGCGAAAAGGGCGTAATGGCACTCGCCGTAGACCAGTCTCACGGCAGCAAGGGCAACGAAGTAGAACTTTTCGGTCGCAAGTCCCATCTGTTCCTTCGCCTCCCGATCAAGGCAAACCAAATGGGTGCAGCAATCGTCACTTTCCGCACATTCTGGGTTCGCGGCTTTGAACATGTAGTCCGCTTCGAAAACGTGTACGCACCAAAAACAAATCCTGAAGAACTTACGGCAAGCATTGCAAATGAAGTGGAAGTCTGGATAGGCGAACACCCACACCAATGGACCTGGAACTACCATAGAAATTTCACCTGAGCGAGCGAAGCGCACGTGCTTGCACGGGCATTGCCGGCCAACAGTTCAACACAAAAGTATGGCCGGCCGGGCTCTCGCGCTATAAAATGCAACCCAAGTAGGTTGCATTTTTTCGTTCAAACGCTACGCGTTCGAAGGCATTCGCCCATCGATCCCTAATGCTTAACTAAATTTGCACCCGTTAAAAAGAGGCTATAAAAATGAAGCATAGAGCAGAAAATATATTTGAACCACAAAACGAAGATGAACGCATCCAGCTTCAATGGATGATGAATCACCATGTTTTTGACAAAGACTATGTAGAAAACGTAAAAGCCGAAGAAGAACGCAAGCTAGAAGAACAAAGGCAAAAGGAAAAGAAGTTCCGCAGAAGCCCTGCAAGCTGGGACCTGCCGATGCCAGAACAAGAAATAGACCTGCACGGCTACACGAGTGAAGAAGCCGCTGCAGCCATCGAAGAAATGATGACAGCAATGAACCGTGCCGGCATGACCGTTCTTCGCGTAATTCACGGTGGCGGCAATCCTGAATACGGAAACGTCAAGCACATCATAGACCGCAAGGTCCGCTCCGAATGGAAGGGCAAAATCATTTTCTACAAGACCGAACCGGACAATGCAGGAGCAAGCATCATGAAATTAGCCAAGCCGGGCCAAAAACTCCCAGACTTGACGCAACTCATGAAAAAAAGAAAATAATTTCAACACTCCCTTGCCAAGCACATTTATTTTACTATAATTGTGCTCGACCTCGGAATATAGCTCAGTCTGGTAGAGCGCTTGCTTCGGGAGCAAGAGGTCGTGAGTTCGAATCTCGCTATTCCGA
>DCGZ01000002.1 GCA_002314675.1 Fibrobacter sp. UBA1765
TCATCTAAAAGGCTATATTTATTTTGATGAAAATGTTATCTGCACTAATATTGCTTTGGGCTTTATGCTGTTTTGCGCTCCCTGCGCCAAGCAATTTTTTTGATGTGGAACAACCTGACGGATCTTCGTTCAAGGCTCGCAATGTTGGCAATGAACATTTTCATTACAGGGAAACTTCGGACGGTTTTCCCGTGGTTCGCGATAAAATGGGCTTTTTTAGTTACGCCAATGAAAATGCAGAAAGTTCTGGCAATTTTGTACGTGATGAAAAATACCGGACAGCTTCAGAAAAAGAGTTCTTAAGCAAGCTTGATAAAAGTGCGGTTCGCGAAAAATTCAAATCAAAATTTAGGTTGAAAAAGCAGTCGTATGCAAATGAAGCAGGCGTGCAGTTTTTAAGTTCTCCCGACATTAACAATTCCTATACAGTTCAGCTCTTGCCAAAGGTAAGCAGGAATCTTGCAATAGGCGAAAAACATGCTCTTGTTCTTTTGGTGCAGTTCAAGGATATTAAGTTTTCTTCAGAAGATCCAAACGCGGAATTTACCCGCTATATGAATGAGGAAGGCTACAATGGACATTATAATCTTGGTAGTGTCAGGGATTATTTCGTAGAAAATTCCATGGGAGTCTTTACTCCTATTTTTGACGTTGTTGGTCCAATTACGCTTAGTGGAAACTTCTATGAAACGTATGGCCCTAAGGGCAAATATGGTGAGTATAATGAATTTGCCGGAGCGCAAATGGCGTTGCGCGAAGCTCTTGATTCTCTGGTAAAAAGAAATAGTATCAATTTTAAACAATATGATAATGATAACGATGGCTACCTTGATTTTGTGTATATGTACTACGCGGGAATCGGTTCGCACGACTCGGAACAGGATTCGTCAATTTGGGCGCACTCTTCAACACTTGCATCGCCAGTGCGTGTAGCGCGCAACTTGTATGTAAGCCGTTATGCCTGTTCTTCTGAATTAGATGGTCAAGCTAGCATATACAGCAAAAACAAGCATGTCCTTTCTGGCATAGGAGCCTTTGTTCATGAGTTCAGTCATGTGCTTGGCCTTGTCGATATATATGGACAAGATCCTGCAGGAAGTCTTTATTACAGTGTCGGCCCGTACGACTTGATGGCTTCGGGCTCCTATAATTGCTTGGCAAATGCTTCGCATTCGCTAAGTTGTACGCCTCCCTATTATAGCGCTTTTGAAAGGTTCAGCGTTGGCTGGTTTAACCCCAGGGATTTGTATGTGAATGGTTCGGTAAAGCTTGCGCCTGTGAACAACAATGTGGCTTACAGGATTCAGAATCCAAATGATGAAAATGAATTCTATATGCTGGAATATCGCTCGATAAAAAAATGGGATTCCGATTTTCCGTATCCAGGAATACTTGTTTGGCATATAACATTTAATGCCAAGGTATTTGCTTCAAACCTTATCAATACACCAACTTTTGACTACGTGGATTTGGTTGAAGCTGATGGGCTACAAACTGCCATGACTGCTGCTGGTGATCCATTCCCTGGGTATTCTCGCGTAACGGAAATAGCCTCGTTCAAGACTACTGCTGGCGAAGATTTGGGCATATCCATTTCTGAAATTTCTGAAGCTAAAGATTATTCCTATGTTCAATTCACGGTTTCGATGGATGCTGAAGAGGGGAGTGTTCAGTATATGGAAAATGATACTGAAATAGAATGGGAACCGGAAAGTTCGAGTTCCGAAGAAATTGAAAGTTCAAGTTCCGAAGAATCTTCTAGCTCAGTTTCTTCAAGTTCCGTGGAATCAAGTTCTAGTGAAGAAACTCCGATTGTCGCAAGCAGTCGTCTTTTAAAAAACGAAGGTGATGCGTATTTGTTTGCCTTAAATGGCAAGCTGTTGTATAAAGGCCGCTATGCAAAAGGCTTTGAAGCCCCGAAAGAGTTTGCTCACATGCCTCTTGTGCTTCAAGTAAGGCAAAACGGCAAGGTAGTCAAGACCGTTCGCTTGAAATAAAAGGCTCTGTCCCCCCAAAATGTTGCTTTTTCTTTGACATTTTCCATATTCTATACGATAAAAGGTATAGGAGAGTGAAAAATGGCAGAAGCAAACGTAGTATTCCAGATGTTTAAGTCCTTGAGTGACAAGGAAAAGGAAACCTTCCTTCGCCTCCTTGGCATGCCCACGGAACTGACAGAAATCATCGATTCCACCGATACGGAGGAGTTCCTAGCCAAGCACCGTTTCCCTAATCAGGAGGTTTGCTGCGTACATTGTGGTCTGCTTGATGTCTGCAAGTGCGGTCATACCAAGTGTGGTCACCAGAGATTTCGCTGCAAGGGATGTGGCAAGACCTTCACTTATGCTTCTAGAACAATCTTCAATGGAGCCAAGAAGGAACTGGATATGTATTTCCAGTACATCCATTGTATGATGCGAGGAATGACCATCCGTGATAGTGCGAAGGAATGCCATATCACTAAGAACAATTCCTTCTATCTTCGCCATAAGATTCTGGATGCATTGCAGGAAATGCAGGACAAGGTTCGCTTGGATGGTATCGTTGAAGCAGACGAGACCTATTTCCCGATTTCATTCAAGGGCAATCATTCCAAGAGCAAGACCTTTGTTATGCCCCGTGAGGCCCATAAGAGAGGCGAACGAGCAAAGAAGCGTGGTATCAGCAAGGAGAAGGTCTGTGTCGCCTGTGCTGTCAATCGTAGCGGCAAATCCATCGCAAACATCAGCAATCTTGGCAGACCTTCCGTTGCCGCTATCTCTGCCGTTCTCGGTGGTAAAATCACTCCAGATTCCGTGTTGTGTACCGACAAGATGAATAGCTATGTTCCATTCGCTGAACACGAGGGAATCAATGTTATCCAGCTGAAATCCAACAAGCGAGTTGATGGAATGTTCAGCATCCAGCACATAAACAACTACCATAGCCAGCTGAAGAAATTTATGCGTATCTTCAATGGTGTATCCACCAAGTATCTGCCGAATTACCTAG
>DCGZ01000065.1:0-22542 GCA_002314675.1 Fibrobacter sp. UBA1765
CACCACCGATGATCACGATAGCGTCGAGCTTCTGAGCCTTGGCAACAGCCATGCACTTCTTGAACTGTTCTTCGGTTTCCAGCTTGGTACGGCCAGACTGGATGATGTCGAAACCACCAGTGTTGCGGTAGGAGTCCATGATCTTTTCGTTGATCACGATGAACTTGCCGTTTTCGAGGCCGGACGGACCACCGAGGAAGCCGAGGAGCTTAGAGTTCTTGTGGATGCTCTTGATACCGTCGAAGAGACCTGCGATCACGTTATGACCACCAGGTGCCTGACCGCCAGAAAGAACAACACCAACGTTCAAGGCCTTGTCAGCCTTCTGAGCCTTGCCGGCCTTCAAAGAAACGTACGGAGCACCGTAGGTGTTCGGGAAGAGAGCCTTGATCTTCTTCTGGTCACGAACGGATTCAGTTGCCTTACCCTTGTTGAGTTCAACAGAGAGAGCACCCTTGCGGAGTGCAACTGGGAGCTTCGGCTGGTAGGCCTTGCGAGCCTTACCGAGAACGGACAAATTGTCTGCCATGTTTTTATCCTTGAGTTTTTGGGCGAATGAACGCCCGGTTTAAAATTGTATGCATTGAATTTAGAAAAGTTTTTTGTGTTGTTTGAAGCGAAATGATTTTGTAATAGTGTTTTTGAAAATGATCTATCTATATGAAGAGACCTTTAAATAGTTGGCTTTGCTTCAAATCATTATATATATTTGAAAGGTATGAAGTATTTGTCTTTGTTTTTGTTTGTATGCCTTTCGTTCTTTTCGCAAACCTTTGCTGCGGATTCCTTGGAAACGAAGTCTGAAAAGTCTGCGGTCTGGATTCCGTTAGAGGGTGAAGTTTCGCCAGAAATGAACGATTTTGTGCGCCGTGCCATTGGCGAAGCGCAAAAACAGAAACCGGATTATATCATTTTTGAAGTCAACACGTTCGGAGGTCGCCTTGATGCCGCCTTTGACATTGTAGATACGATTTTGGCTGTCAAGAACGCTGAAACTGTTACGCTTGTAAAGAGCAAGGCAATCAGCGCAGGGGCGCTCATTTCGCTAGCCTCAAAGACGCTTTACATGATGGATGGCACGACCATTGGCGACTGTGCTCCCATTGTGCAGAATAACGATGGCACACCACAGATTATCGGGGAAAAGATCCAGTCGCCGCTTCGTGCAAAGTTCAGGAACCTTGCGCAAAAGAATGGTTACCCGGAGGAACTCAGCTCAGCAATGGTAACGCCGGAACTTGAAATTTTGCAGTTTGTGCATGGAGATTCAACGCTAACGATTGAAGGCAAGAAGTTTGAAAAGTTTAGCGATAGCGCAAAGGCGTTTTGGGGCTCGCCGCGTGTGCTTGTTCGTGAAGGGGAGTTGTTGACTCTTACAGATGCAGAAGCCGTGCAATATGGTTTTTCTAAGAAGACTGTAACAAACCGTGCCGACGTGGAACGCGAACTTGCCATTGTGCGCTCTACGGCTGTGGAACAGACCGATGGCGAAAAGTTCGCCGCATTCATTGCTGGCATTTCTGGCTTGCTTCTGATCCTTGGCTTTGGCGCGCTTTACATGGAATTCAAGACTCCTGGCTTTGGCGTGTTTGGTGTCGTTGGCATTGTAGCCATTGGCCTTGTGTTCTTTGGAAGCCAGGCTGGCCGTATCGACAACTTTTTGCCGCTCGTATTCCTTGTGCTTGGCGTAATACTTTTTGCCATGGAAATCCTCGTGATCCCAGGCACAATGATCTGTGGCGTAGCGGGCATCATCAGCCTGATTGTTGCACTGGCGCTTGCTTTTGACTTTACTGCACTGCCTGCATTCTTGCCGGAATTCTCAAATGATTTTTCGCCACTTCTCGTAGCCATTTTATATGTGCTTGCCTGCGCTGCCGTGGCGCTTGTAATTCCGCTTGTGTTTTCAAAGTACATTGTGCCGCTCTTGCCAGAGGGCTACACGCCAATGCTTAAAACGGACCTTGCAGATTCCCAGTCGCCGACAGAAAATGTTTCTACAATTAATGTTGGCATGCGAGGTGTTGCAAAAACGTTCCTGCGCCCTGTGGGCCATGCCGAATTTGATGGATTTGAAATTGACGTGCAGACTACCGCAGACGATATTGAGCCTGGCGATGCCATTGAAGTCACGAAGGTTCAGGATGGCCGCGTGTTTGTGAAAAAAGTTTAAATATTAACCCAAAAAGGAAACCCTATGAACAATATCATTATCATTGGAATTGTTATCGCGGCAATCGTCGTGCTCGTGCTTTTGACATTCATTGCCAAGTTCTTTAGCCTGTGGCTCCAGGCTTTGTTTTCTAAGGCAGGAGTTAGCATTTTCCAGTTGATCGGCATGCGACTTCGTAAAGTTCCGCCGCAGACGATTGTGGAAGCCCGAATCCTTAGCTGCAAGGCTGGGATCCCTGTAGATACGAACTTGCTCGAAGCCCACTTTATGAGTGGCGGTGCGGTGCTTCGCGTGGTACAGGCCTTGATTGCTGCAAACAAGGCTAACATCGACTTGAACTTTAAGCAGGCTGCGGCAATCGACCTTGCTGGCCGTAATGTTCTTGAAGCGGTTCAGATGTCTGTGAACCCGAAGGTCATTCAGACACCGAAGGTTTCTGCAGTCGCTCTCGATGGTATCCAGCTCCATGCAATTACCCGAATTACCGTGCGCGCTAGCATTCAGAAGCTTGTTGGCGGTGCTGGTGAAGATACTGTTGTTGCCCGTGTCGGTGAAGGCATTGTCAGCTCCATCGGTAGTGCTCGTAGCCACAAGGATGTTCTTGAAAATCCGAACATGATTTCTAAGAAGGTTCTTGCAAGTGGCCTTGACGCAGGCACTGCATTCGAAATCCTTTCCATCGACATTGCTGACGTTGACGTTGGCCAGAACATCGGTGCAATCCTTGAAACGGACCGCGCCGAAGCCGATAAGAAGATTGCCCAGGCAAAGGCAGAAGAACGCCGTGCCATGGCATTTGCTGCCGAACAGGAAATGAAGGCAAAGGTCATGGAAATGAAGGCTAAGCTTGTGGAAGCCGAATCCAAGATTCCGCTTGCAATGGCTATGGCACTTCGCGATGGCAAGATCGGTGTCATGGACTATTACAACATGAAGAACATTGAAGCCGATACCCAGATGCGTCGTGAAATCGGTGGCCAGGGAATTGAAAACGAAGAAAAGTAAACTTGGCAATCTAGAGAGTTGTAGATGTCATTTACGATTTTACTATTCATTGCAGTAGTTGTTATAAACGTGGTTTCTGCACAAAAGAAGGCGAAGGCAAAGGAACTTCGTCGTAAAATGATGCAGAATCCTACGGATTTTACCGACGAAGATGAATCTGCGAATGAAAATGGGCCTGTGCCAGAAACTTTGCGAAAGCTTTTGGAAAAATACGCGGATGCGCATCCAGAAGATGTTAGTGCAAGGCGAACTGTTCGTCAAGCCGAAGCTCCGCAGCCGACTGGCGAAATTACAGTAGAGCAGTTGAGCGATGCAGCCTATGAAAAACGCTTGGAACAGGAACGGACACAGGCTCTTATGGATTATCGCCGAGAACGGCTAGTTCAATTCAAAAAGTCTGTAGGCATGTCGAAGGAATCCTTTAGGGAACTACAACGAAAAGTGCTGGATCCAAAAGTTTCTGATGACGACTTTGAAGAAATCTTGAAGGATACAGAAGTGGAACAGCGCCGTAAGCGCACTGTTGCCCGCAAGTTCGTTCCTGATGATTGTGAAATGCAAAAGACTTTGCAGTCCAAGGCAAAGGAACTTGCTAAAAATCCTATTCGTGCCAAGGCTCCTGTTTTGGCAGATGAAAAAAAACATGCCTCGCGCAGTTCTTCTTCTGAAACGGGGCTCCTTCCAGAAACTAAATCCTGCAAGCCTAAATTCCGTTTGACTGTCGCAGAGGCCAGACGCGGAATTGTACTTTCCAAGATTCTTGAGGAACCCCGCTATAGAAAACGCTGGAATCCGGTCAGTCGTTAAAGTTTGGCAAATCTGCATATAAAAAAGTCATCGCGTTAATTTGCGATGACTTTTTCAATTAAGGTTAAAACTATTCCCCGATTTTTCCTGCGTGCAAACGATCCAAGAAATCCTTGGTTTCTTTTGCAACAATGCCGCTCAACAGAATGAGGGCTACAAGGTTCGGGAATGCCATAAGTCCGTTGAAAATGTCGGCGCAAGTCCACACGGCACTGACCGTCATGTAAGGGCCAATGAATATTGCTGCAATGTAGAGCCAACGGTAAGTGAGCACGATTTTCTTGTTCTTGCGACCCACAAGGTACTGTAGGCACTTTTCAGAGTAATATGCCCAACCAAGGATTGTTGTAAAGGCAAAGAACACAAGTGCGATTGCAAGGAAGTAAGGAGCAACCGTTGCACCACCTGGAATAAATGCAAGGCCGCGTGAGAATGCCTCCATGGTGATGTTGACGCCTTCAAGACCGAGCTTGGGGTCCCAGGCTCCAGAAACTACGATTGCAAGGCCGGTCATGGTACAAATGATGATTGTATCAAAGAATGTGCCTGTCATGCAAACAAGTCCCTGGCGAACTGGTTCCTTTGTCTTTGCGGCAGCTGCTGCAATAGGTGCTGAACCAAGGCCTGCTTCGTTACTGAATATACCACGTGCAATACCTTTTTGCATTGCAATGAATATGGTACCGACAACACCGCCTGTTACGGCACTCGGGTTGAATGCAGCCCGTACGATTGTTTCTACGGCTTCAGAAATATGGGAGAAGTTAAGGAGCAAAAGAAGCAGGCAAGCGATAATGTAAAGAATTGCCATGAGCGGAACAACGTACATGGAAACCTTTGCGATGCGCTTTAAGCCGCCAATAATAACGAAGGCAGAAAACAAAGTTACGCAAAGGCCAGCTATTGCCGTGGTGTAAGAAATCGAGGAACCGCCAATGTTTACGAATTCAGCCGCGTTAGGAGTAAGGCGAGCCATCGCAGAAGTGATGCCGTTTACCTGGGTGATTGTACCGATACCCATAAGGCCCGCACAAACGCCGAATATTGCAAAGAGAACTGCAAGCCACTTCAGGTTGAGCCCAAAACGTTCTTTAAGGCCGTGTTCGATATAGAAGAACGGGCCTCCGAGAACTTTTCCATCCTTATCTACGGAACGGTACTTGACTGCAAGAACGCCTTCTGCGTATTTAGTAGCCATGCCAAGGAACGCGGCAACTTCCATCCAGAAAAGTGCGCCAGGTCCACCTGTACCGATTGCCGTAGCAACGCCTACGATGTTACCTGTCCCGATGGTCGCTGCAAGAGCAGTGCACAGAGCGCCAAAGCTACTGACTTCGCCTTCGCCGCCTTCTTCGTTGTGGAGCATGTAACGGAGGGCATTCGGTAAGTTCATTACCTGCAAGCAGCCTAGCCTGATTGTAAGGAGAAGGCCAACAAATAGAATGATAACAATGAGTGGGATTCCCCACACAATGTCATCGACTTGGCCTAAAAAAGCGCTAAAGTCCATGATTTAACCTTGATGAATGTGATTATGCCGCAAAATTTAGCATTTGAAAATGCAAAAGCCGAAATTTGCACCTTTGAAAAATCCGTTTTTTTAGCGAATTTTGTTCTACATAACAAAAATGGCAGAAATCTTTCGATCTCTGCCGTCATATTTTGGCTTATGACAATTAGTTCACAAAGCTGTACTTGGACTTGTAATATGCGAACATTTCGTCTTGGCTGCGGAAGGCACCTTGACGAATGGCTTCACGAACAGCGGGGTCCTTTTTGGACATGCTTGCGAGGCGTTCGTTTACATCCTTGAAGAACAAATCGTCGGAAGCGTGGTTTACCTGATCCTGGCTGAAATTGGAATGGTAACGGCGTTCGAGCTGTTGGAACAAGTCAGTCTGGCACTTTGTTGTCGGTGGGTTCTTGTGAATCACCGGAGCGTAGCACTTGTTGATGTATTCCTGTTTGAGGCTTACTATCATATTGTCTATGACGGGAATGTTGCGGACTTCATCTTCATGGGAGGCGATTTGCGAAGTTGGCAAAGTGACGGAAGAACAGGCAGAAAAGCCTACGGAAATAACAGCAATAGCCCCGAATAATGCTACTGTTTTCAACAAACCCATGTACGACTCCTTGGAAATTGTACGCGCCTAAATTTAATATAAAATGTTGGATTTGCAAACTAACATTTTACTTATCGTGATAAATGTCACAATAATTCAGGCAAATGGAGTTTGATCCAAGAAAACGAAAGCATGGTCTTGAGTTCATCTTCGCTTTTTGCCTTTTCGATAATGTATTCGAAAGCTCCGAAGCGGATGTTTGAAAGGAGCGTGTTTTCGATCCAGTACAAAAATTCGGTGCCTTGAAAGCGATGTTCTTCTTGCTTTATTGCTGCATACGGTTCCACGCCATCGTAAGCGTCGTGCCAAATGTCTGCATACACGTAGTCGAATTCGCCTGGTTTCATTTGGTGGCGTACGTAATCAATGACATCGGACTTGATTATGCGAATCTTTTCCTTGTACTTGAATTGCGGTAGAATGCATTTTTCAAAAAGTTCAATGACTTCTGGATCTCGCTCCACGATTGTTACGCTTTCGACATCGCTCTTGATGCTTGCGTTGTGCGCGAAATAGCCTATCCCAAGCCCGAATGTAACGACCTTGCCCTTGACTTTTGCGATGTCGTCTGTCATGGTTTCGGTTTCGTTTGGCTTTATGGCCATCCATTCGCGATCATCCTGGAATACTGCCGGGAATGTGAACGGCTCGTCAAAGTATCCGATTTGCGGTGCTTCTGTTAAAATGTCGTCAAAGTAATATTCGCCGCAAACAAAGGCTTCGTAAGGCTTGTATTCGATAAAGCCGAGTTTCCAATGCTTCGTGTGCGCTTCGTCAATTTTTATGCACTTGAAAAACGGGTCGTCCATGTAGGATTTTCGGTCGCGCCTTTCGATACCCCTGTTTATGTATTCCCTTTCAAGCCGTGCGTGTTCTGCGTTGTTTTCGGAATCAAGCCCGATGGCTGTAGCAAACATAGAACGGTAAACGCCTTCTTCGTAGCGCTTGTCAACACCGATTTCGTCAATCATTTCCTTGGTAATGAAAGCAGGAATGTCGCTTAGGTAACGGACGATTCTTGCTGCAATATCGTTGTTTTCTTCGCGTCGCTTGCGAAGCTTTTGTACAAGGGCGTTTGTGTTTTCCATACTTCAAATTTAGGAAAAAAGAAAATGGAGAAAATTAATTTCTTTATTTTAAATACTGCTCAAATGAATAATTAAGTTTTTTTGTGCACTAGAATGGTTCTGTTTCGGTTTCGTATGTGAAAAAAAACGAGTTCCAAAATGAAATGAAAAAGAAAAATGTGGGGCATTTGTGGGGAAAAGTGGCTATATTTACCCACGTTGTGGTAAAATGTGGTGAATTTTTGATATGAACTTTACTTCTTTCATAGGACAAGCCCAAACGGCTATCGATGGAAAGGGAAGGACCGCCTTCCCTAGGGAATTCCGTCGTCAGCTTACGGCCGCCGAAGGGGAAGAATTCGTGGTCACTCGTGGCCCGGACCGGACCCTCAGGTTGTATGTCCTTCCTGAGTATGAAAAGTTCATGGCGGACTTGGACTCTAGGCCCGATCGCCGTCAAACCGAGAATCTACGGAGGGCATTGTGCGCGACATTCGTTGCGCTTGATGGCCAGAACCGCATTTTGCTGCCCAAGAATTTGCTTGAGTACGCTGGACTGGACCGCGAGGTCCTGTATGTTCCGGCAAGCGGTAAAACTCTGGAGATGTGGAACCCAGACACTTACAACGCAAAGTTTGGCTTCAATACGGAAGCTGACTTTGCTGCATTTGATGCTGCGTTCTACGGAGAAGGTTTGACGGAGGGCGACAATGACCGAAAGTAAGCCGACAGAGTTCTATCACGATCCTGTTCTCCTCAAAGAATGTCTTGAATATTTGAACCTTCGCGAAGAAGGCGTGTTTGTCGACTGTACTCTTGGCGGTGGCGGACATTCTTCCGCCATAGCAAAAGAATTGTCAGAAAATGGCACGCTTCATTGCTTCGATAGAGATCCTGAAGCAATTGGCTTTGCTACAAAACGTCTTGAAGGTTCCAAGCCGAACATCGTTTTCCACCCGGTTGCATTTGCTGCCCTTGGCGAAGAAGTCGAAGCTTCTTCTTGCGATGGCATTCTGTACGACCTTGGTATTTCCAGTCGCCAGGTAGATTCTAATGAACGCGGCTTTACCTTTGTAGGCGATGTTCCGCTTGACTTGCGCATGGATACGCGTCAGGACATGAGTGCCCAGGAATGGTTGCGTGAAGTTTCTGAAGAAGACCTGGCAAGTGCTCTCCGCTACAATGCAGACCTTGAACGTGCCATGAAACTTGCAGTACGCCTTAAGGCATGCGTTTCTGATGGTCGCAAGATTTTGCCAAGCGATGTAAAGGATATTGTCCTTTCTGTTTTCCCGGATAAGAAGCGCGATGCAAACGGTATTCTCGCTCGCGTCTTCCAGGCGATTCGCATGGAAGTGAATGGCGAACTGGAACAGATCAAGGTCAGCATGCGCTCTGCCGTGGAGTGCCTCAAGGTGGGTGGCCGCCTTGTAATCATGAGCTACCATTCCGTTGAAGACCGCTGTGTAAAGGATGTCTGTGCCGAATTTGAACGCGCATGTATCTGCCCTCCGGAACTTCCGATTTGCAGGTGCGGTGGCAAGTGTCAAAAGCTTAAGAAGGTGCTTCGCAAGCCGATGGTGCCTAGTGATGAAGAAATCAAGAGAAACTCGCGGGCTCGTTCCGCCAAATTAAGGGTGTACGAACGAGTATGAAGACGCAGATGATTTCCATAGTTTCGCAGACTTCGAAAATGGAATACGGTGTGTATATTGCCGTAGGCCTTATCGTGTTTGTTCTTTACGTGATGTGCGATTTGTACATGCAGAATGTATGCCGTACGCTCGAAAAGGACCGTCACGATATGGAAGAAGAAATCTTGCGTTTGCATGGAGAAATATTGCTTGCCGATAAGCAGATCGATGAGCTGTCTTCATACGAAAGAATTCGCCCCATGGCGGAAAACATTGGCTTGTCTTTTAATGAGGCTGCAAACAAGGTACAACTTTTTGGAGGCTTAAAATGATTAAGCAGGCAAGATTGTTGTTCCCGTTCCTTGCGTTTTTTGTGATATGGTTGTTCCTTTTGGTAACCGTATTTTCTATGCAGGTTGTGGATTCTGAAACTTACCACCGTCAATCCGAAAACAATGCGTTCAAGAATAAGCATGTGTTTGGAGACCGTGGCAAGATTATGGATCGCAACGGTGTTGTTCTTGCCGATATTTTGCAAAAGAAAAATGACAAGGATGAAATTGTGTATGAACGTGTTTACCCGATGGACCGCCTGGCTTCTCAGCTTATTGGTAAAATGGGCAATGGGGCCTCGGGTGCATTTGGCCTTGAAAAAACTTTTGATGATAAATTGAAAGGCAAGGTTGGACTTACCCGTCAGGCGGTTGCTGTTGGTAATGTTGGTAGTGTGGTGGTTTATGGCCTTAGTGAAGAGGTTGCTGAAGCTGTACCAGGCAAGAATCTGGTTTTGACAATTGACGCTTCCATTCAAGAAGCTGTAGAAAATGTTTTAAAGGAAGGCTACGAAGAATACGAACCGAAAGGAGTGAGCGCTGTTGTTGTTGACCCAATGAATGGCGATATCCTTGCGGCGGCTTCGTACCCGACATTCAATCCGAACGATAAGAATTCCGGTGTTGGTGACAGTACCAAGTGCGGAATCTTTACATTTGTCTATGAACCGGGGTCTACATTCAAGGTGCTTACGGCACTTGCAGGCTTAGAAGAGAATGTTGTGACTACCACAGAAATGTTTGATGATGAACATGGCTGCTGGAAGGTTCCGGGTGGTGAAATTTGCGAACATGGCAAACACGACCTAGGAGTTTTGAATATGGTTGAAGGTATGGCGAAATCTTCAAACATTGTGTATGGCAAGATCGCTGAAAGAGTCGGCAAGGAAAATTTCTATCGCTTTGCACGTAACTTTGGCCTTGGTTCTAGAACTTCTAAAGATTTGCCTGGTGAAGAAAAAGGCATGCTTCGCAAACCGCATGATCCGTTGTGGAGCGGTCGTACTTTGCAGACAATGGGCTTTGGCCATGAAATTATGGTTACCCCTATTCAAATGGCCATGATATATGCTGCGGTGGCAAATGGCGGCAACCTTATGGAACCACGCATTGTTCTTGAATGGAGAGATTCTTCGGGCAAGGTTCTTGAAAAAAATAATCCTAGTGTGATTCGTAGAATTGTTTCTGAACAGACTGCTGCAGAAGTTCGCGAAATGCTTATGGGCGTCGTGAATTCTGGTACAGGAACCAAGGTGAATTCAAAACTCTTGCCTGAGCTTGTATTTGGTGGAAAGACTGGAACTGCCGAAAAGTATGGCAAGGACGGTAAGGTTGATAGGAATAGGCAGGTTGCTTCTTTCATTGGCCTTGCCCCGGCATTGAATCCGAAGTATGTATGCCTTGTGCTTGTTGATGAACCTGCCAAGGGTAAGGCAGGTGGCTCAAGCGCTGGCCCAATGTTTAGGCGCATTATGGAACGCATTTACTTTAACCCGAGTACGTCTCCAAAATCCCACAGGATGCTTGCTGAACCGGAAAAACGTAAATGCGAAAAGGCATGGAACGGCATGTCTATCGACAAGGCGCAAGCCTTGGCTGAACAAAATTCCTGCTCCTTGAATGTCGTTGGAACTGGTGATGTTGTGCTTTCATCGGTATTGGAGTCTGCTGATTCTGTAACGCTCATGCTTGGTAGCGACCGCATTGTAGAAATGCCAAACCTTAACGGGATGTCTTTGAAGGATGCCTTGAAGGTCCTTGGCAATGCAAGGTTGCAAGTAGAATTTTCTGGTAAGGGCCGCGTTGCTCAGCAATATCCGAAACCGTCGGAAAAAATTGAACGTGGCCAAGTTTGCAAGCTCGTTTTGAAAGAGAAGGTTTAAAATGGATTGCTTAGAAAAATTGTTGAAGTCTGGTAGTGTCAAGGGGCTTTGCGACGATTCTCGCAAGGTCAAGTCCGGTGATCTGTTTTTTGCATTCCCGGTTGCAACTGTAGATGACTTTGCTCGCTCTGCAAGTGCTGCTGGAGCCGTAGCCATTGTCGCAGAAACGGAAAAGCCGGAAGGTGTAACTTGTGAATGGGTTAAGGTGCCTTCTGTAAAGGAAGCTCGTAAGCTTTCTGCCGAAATATTCTACAACAATCCGTTTGAAACCTTGAAAGTTCATGCCGTTACTGGTACAAATGGCAAAACAACAAGCGCGTTCCTTATGCGTGAAATGCTTGCTGCCGCAGGTCGCGTTCCTGCGTTGCTTGGCACAATCTGCAGTCGCATCGGAGACAAGGTTGTTCCTTCTTCACTTACGACTCCGGGCCTTTTGGAGCTCTATGCCTTTGCACGTACGGCTGTTGATGCCGGTGCAACTGACCTTGTAATGGAAGCTTCGTCGCATTCCCTTGTGCAGGGCCGTATGGATGGCATTCGCTACGAATCTGCATTGTTCAGCAACTTGACCCAGGATCACCTGGATTACCACAAGACTTTTGAAAATTACTTCCAGGCAAAGCTTTTGCTCTTTACAAAGTACTTGGCAGACAAGGGCGTTGCCGTAATCAACATCGATGATGAATATGGCATGCGCATTGCGGATATTTTCAAGGGCCGCAAGGTTCTCGTTTCTCGCCTTGGCAACGTACGTGCAGATATCAAGCCGAATGTCGCTCCTGTAATTGCGGAAAACGGTACAGAAATTTCCTTGCCGCAGGTTTCTACAAAGTCGCTTCATACACGTCTTTGCGGCGAATTCAATGTAGACAACGTAATGCTTGTAACAAGTTGGGCTTTTGCTCTTGGAATTTCTGAAGATGCAATTCGCAGCGCTTTGCAGACCGTGAAGGTCCCGGGCCGTTTTGAAAAGGTCTATGACGAAAATGGCAAGCATGTGATTGTGGATTACGCTCACACTCCGGACGCTCTTGAACGAGTCTTGAAGACGGCTCGCACACTTTGCAAGGGTTGCTTGAATGTCGTGTTCGGCTGCGGTGGTGATCGCGATAAGACAAAGCGCCCGATTATGGGCGGCATTGCTGAAGCGAATGCAGACAAGGTCTATGTAACAAGTGATAACCCGCGCACAGAAAACCCTGAAGAAATTCTGAAGGATATCATGGCTGGCATGAAGGGCAATTACCAGCTGGAAGCGGACAGAGCCAAGGCGATTAAGCTCGCTTGCTCTGAATTGGATTCCGGGGACTGGCTTGTCGTTGCTGGCAAGGGTCACGAAGACTATCAAATTATTGGAACCACCAAGCACCATTTCGATGATGCCGAAGAAGTAAGGAAGGCATTTGCATGATCAAGCTTGATTTGACAATCGCCGAGATGTGCGAAATCCTGGAAACGACTCCAGTGAATGTGCCTGCGCGCAGCTTGCGTCGCAAGGTAACGCTTTGCATGGATTCTCGCGAAGCAGATAAGGGTTGCGTTTTTTGGCCGATTTGCGGCGAACGCTTTGATGCACACAAGTTTATTGCTCAGGTACAAGAAAAAGGAGCCGTGATGAGCGTCGTTAATGAAGCAAAGGTCTCTAGTGAAGTGACCGCATTTGCACCAGTTGTTGATACCACCGAGGCATTGCTCAAGCTTGCCAAGGGTTATCAAAGACGCTTTAAGCTCAAGAAAGTTGCAATTACCGGTAGCAATGGCAAGACAACGACCAAGGAAATGACCAAGGCGGTTTTGAGCCGTAAGTTCAAGACCATGGCTACAAAGGGCAATTTTAACAATCATATTGGTGTGCCGTTAACTCTTTTCCAGCTTAAGCATACTGATGAAGCTGCCATTGTCGAAATGGGTACGAGTGGCCCGAACGAAATCAAGCCGCTCTCCATGGCAACGGAACCGAACATTGCCGTGATTACAAACATTGGTGCAAGCCACTTGGAACGCCTCGGCGACCTTGACGGCGTATACAAGGAAAAGATTACGATTACTGCTGGCCTCCAGGAAGGCGGCTTGCTGATCGTGAATGCAGATGATCCGCACCTTGCCAAGGTTCGTGCTACAAAGCGCTACAAGGTAATGACCTTTGGAATTCGCCGTGGCGTGCTCAAGGCCGAAAAGCTTACGTTTGATGAAAATGCCTGCGCAGTTTTCAAGATTGGCCGCTTGAACGTTCACTTGAATGTTCCTGGCATTCATAACGTTTATAATGCACTTGCCGCCTTCGCTGTCGGTGAAGCAATGGGTGTAGCCAAGGGCGATATTGTCAAGGCTTTGAACGCCTTTAATGCCACTGGCATGCGCATGGAAATTCGCCAGGCAAACGGCTTCAGGGTTGTTTCGGACTGCTATAATGCAAATCCGAATTCTACTCGCATGGCACTCCAGACTATTGGCGGCTTGAATTCTGCAAAGCGTCGAATCGCTGTTCTTGGAGACATGCTTGAACTTGGCGCAAGTTCCGTTGAAATGCACAAGGCCATGGGTGAACTTGTCCCGGAATCCGGTTTTAACATGCTCCTTACCATTGGTGACCGTGCTAGGGATATTCAAAAGGCTGCTATTGCCAAGGGTTTCCCGAAAAAGCTTGCTGTGCATTTTGCAAACCAGCAGGAACTTCTTTGCTTCCTTGCCGATAATGTTTGCGTAGATGACATTGTGCTTGTGAAGGGCTCTCATGGAATGCATTTGGAGCAGGTCGTAGAAGCTCTTTTGAAAATGGTGCCAGCAGGGGTATAATAGGAGTTTTATATGCCACGCGAAATGCAAAAGCCAAGCTTTGTTACAAGTTTTAAGGGAATGGACTACATGTTGTTGATTCCTGTGGTTTTGCTATGCGCACTGGGCGTAGTGTTTATTGCCTCTGGTACAATTGATAGGGAGGGTTACGCAACAATTATAAAACATGCCATGTGGCTTGGGATTAGTACACTAGCTCTTATTGTGGGAATGGCCGTGGACCATTCTGTTTGGCGAAAATATTATTTCCCGATGCTTATTTTTGGCTTTGTTTTGCTTGTTGTTGTATTTTTCTTTCCTGCGATTAATAACGCACATCGATGGATTCGTATAGGGTCTCTTACTATACAGTCGACTGAAATCGTGAAATTTATTTTGTGCACTTATGTAGCGAAGTCTTTGTCTAGCTTTAAAAAAATGAATGAGCTGGCAAAGCCTGCAATTTGGCTTTTACCTTTTTTTGCGTTGATCTATAAGGAACCGAATCATTCTATGGTAGTGATTTTGTGCGGAATGATTGGCGTGGGCGTTATAGTGGCCAACTTCCCCATGAAAATACTTGCTCTTGGTTTTGCTGCAGCGATTTTTGCGGGTGCTATATATGGTTTGAGTGGCATCGTGTTCAAGTCGGACGACTTTCATACGGGTCGTTTACAATCTTACTTGAACCCTGAAGAAAACCCTGAAAAGGCGCACCAGACAACCCAAACAAAGATTGCAATCGGAAGTGGCGGCTTTTGGGGTAAAGGTATTGGCAATGGTTCACAAAAACGCGGCTTTGTTCCGATTCATGAATTGCATACCGACAGTATGTTCTCGCTCGTTGCCGAAGAAGGCGGCTTTAAGATAGCTGCCCTTGTGATGGTCGCTTTTGTTTTCATCATGTGGCGTGGCTACCACATTGCCTTGAAGGCGAATACGAAGTATGCGACGTTACTTGCCGTAGGCCTTACGAGCCTGATTATGTTGAATATGCTTGTGCATATTGGTGTTTGCACGGGGCGTTTCCCGAACACGGGGCAGCCGCTCCCGTTCGTGAGCTACGGCGGAACGAACCTGCTCATGAACATGTTCTTTATTGGTGTTCTGCTGAACATTTCGAAGGAACGCTGTGGCAATTACTGTCCTTCCGAAGATGTCGCTTCGGAATTTGATGAACTAGAATGTGTACATCCAACGTCGAGGTTTAGAAGTGTCTAAGAAATTCTTGTTTGTTTGTGGTGGTACTGGTGGCCACATTTTTCCGGCTGTAGCCATTGCAGAAAGTCTTAAGGCAAAGGGCTTTGAAGACATTACTTTTGCTGGCCGTAAGGATTCCATGGAAGAACGCCTTGTTTCTTCAAATTGGCCTTTTGAATTTATTACTGCTGAACCGCTGCATCGCGGTTCCTTGATGCAGAACTTGAAGCTTCCGATAAAGCTTTTGAAGTCTGTTGCCGTAGCAAAGTCTGTAATCAAGAAGGTTAAGCCAGATGCTGTCATTGCGACTGGCGGCTACGTGTCGCTTCCGATTGTCTATGCTGCTGGTAGCGCTGGCATTCCTGTTTATTTGCAGGAACAGAATGCTGTTGCAGGCATTGCGAACAAGGTCGGTTCCCGTGTTGCAAAGAAGGTCTTTGTAACTTCAGAAGATGCCGCAAAGTTTTTCCCGAGTGAAAAGGTGGAAATCTTTGGAAACCCAGTTCGTAATTTGCCAGATGCTTCTACTCTTGCCCGCCCTGCAGAATTCCCGGAAGGCAAAAAATGCGTGTTCATTACTGGTGGTAGCCAGGGCGCACAGGGCATTAATAACAAGATTGAAGAATCCATTAAGCGCATTGTGGCCAATGAAAACGTTTCTGTTGTTTGGCAGGCTGGCGTAAAGAATTGTGAAGCCATAAGCAAGCGTCTTGGCGAACTTCCGAATGTAAAGATTGCAGGATTCTTGAATGGCGTTTATTCCTATTTCCAGTATGCCGATGTGATTGTCAGCCGTGCAGGCGCGAGTGCTCTTGCTGAAATCCTTGCATTTGGCAAGCCGACAATTCTTTTGCCTTTCCCGCATGCGACAGCGAACCATCAGGAAAAGAATGCGAGAGTCGTTGAAAAGGCTGGTGCTGCATTCGTTGAGCTTGACAGCGACCCGAATGGTATTTGGGACAAGGTTGAAGAACTTTTGAATGATGATGATAAACGAGCAAAGATGGCTGCTGCGGCAAAGTCCCTTGGCATGCCTGATGCTGCCGATAGGATCGCAGATGCGATTTTGAAGGATTTGGGAAAATAAAATATGTTCGGTTTACATTCTAAAAGAATACAGCGCTTGCATTTTGTAGGTATTGGCGGTGCCGGCATGTCTGGTATCGCAGAAGTCCTGCATGAAAATGGTTTTATTATTTCGGGCTCCGACATGGGCGAGGGCCCTGTCGTTGACTATTTGAAAAATTTGGGCATTACGATATACCCGACGCACGAAGCAAAGAATGTCGAAAATGTTGACTTGCTTGTGTATTCTTCTGCAGTCAAGTTGACTAACCCGGAACTTGTCGAAGCAAATGCCCGCCGTATACCTGTGATCCGCCGTGCCGAAATGCTTGGCGAACTTATGCGTCTTAAGTACACGCTTGCTATTGCAGGTACGCATGGCAAGACTACAACCACATCTTTGGTAGGCTCCATTTTTGAAACAGCCGAAAAGGATCCGACTGTAATTGTCGGTGGCATTGTGAAGGGCAAGGGAAGTGGCGCGAAGGTTGGCCGTGGCGAATATCTCATTGCCGAAAGCGATGAATTTGACCGCAGCTTCCTTTCGATGATGCCAAGTTCTGCAATCATTACCAATATTGATGCAGACCATTTGGATACCTACAAGGATATTAACGAAATCAAGGATGCCTTTGTTGAATTCGGTAACAAGGTTCCGTTCTATGGCCAGGTTATTGTTTGCATTGACGATGCCAATGTGCAGTCGGTTCTTTCTCGCTTTAGAAAGCCGGTGATTACATACGGTTTTAGCCGTCAGGCAAAGTACCATATCGATAACTTGCGCTTTGAAAAGGGTTTCCCTCGTTTTGAAGTGTTCAATGACGGTGTTTCTCTTGGTGAATTCTCCTTGAAGATTCCTGGCCGTCATAATGTGCTTAATGCAACTGCCGCCATTGCGCTTTCGAATGAAGAAGGCATTGCCTTGAATGTTATCCGTGCAGCGGTGGCAAACTTTGAAGGTGTAAAGCGTCGCTTTGAACTTATTGGCGAAACCAAGCGTGGCGCCTATGTGTATGATGACTATGCCCACCACCCGACAGAAGTTGCTGCAACCTTGCAGGGGTTCCGCGACGCATTCCCGGACAAGCGCCTGATCGTTGCTTTCCAGCCGCACTTGTTTACTCGTACGCGCGACCATTATGAAGAATTCGGCAGCGTGTTTGCAAATTGCGACGTGCTCCTTGCTTGCGATATTTACCCGGCACGCGAACTTCCTATTGAAGGCGTGACTGGTAACCTTGTTGCCCAGGCTGCAAAGGATCGCGGGCATCGTGACGCTCGCTTTGTCGGTAACATTGAAAACGTGCTTGAAATTTTGAAGAAGGAATTGACAGGTAATGATGTTGTAGTGCTTATGGGTGCTGGCAACATTACAAAGCTTGGCCCACGCATTTTGGAGGAAGTTGTTTGAGTCTTTTTCACCCAAGAATCGGTTATAACCGACGTCAGCGCATATTGAAGCGTATTGCCAAGGTGCAGCATGCTTTTTATATGCTTTGGCGCTGGACATATCGTCGCGGCATATTCTATGCTGTGGCCTTGTTCGGCTTGGGCTTTGGAATAGAACAGGGTAGAGACCAGTTGCCGGAACTGAATCCGCTTCGCTGGAAGAACGTGAAGACGTTTGAAGTTTCTGGAAACAACATGGTGACTTTTGAAGATGTCTTGCGAATTGCCGTGCTGGATACTGGTATGCTTTTAAAGGATATCGACGTGGAACAGGTAAAGGAACGCTTGCTTGCAGAACCTTGGATATCTTCGGTAACAACAAGCGAAAAGTTTCCATCGACTTTTAGAATCGATATCCAGGAATCTACGCCCATTATGAGTTCGCTTGATGCCGGTCGCTGGGTTGTATATTCTGAAAGGGGCGTTGTACTCCCTCTTTCAACGCAGTCTGCCTATGCGTATCCGATTGTAGATGTCTCTACAAGGGAAAGCAGGGAAGTTTGCGCCCGGTTCCTTTTTACGATGCTCAAGGAGGCTCCCGAGCTTTATAAAAAGGTGTCGCTAGTAACCGTAGCTCCAGAGGAACGTGCTGTAGAAGTGTTCTTTAACGATGTTCGCTTTAAGACTCTCTTCCTTATGGATGGAGACTGGAGCAAGAATGTTTTTGCGCAATACCATAAAATGATGCGTAACTATTCTGAGAGCATGGTTGATGTTTCTGTACTTGATTTAAGATTTGAAGGTTTTGCTTATTTGAGGAATTTGGGAAGTCGGAGGAAAAATGGATAATACGCAGACGATAAATGAAGATGATATAGTAGTCGGCGTTGATATTGGCGCCTCTAAGATTGTTGTAGTAATCGGGCTCCTGCAAGAAGATGGGACAGTCCGTTATTTGGGCTATGGCAATCAGCCGTTAAAGCTTGGGAGCAGTAGCGATTTGCAGACCACGATCGAGGCTCTGCAAAAGGCTATTCACGAAGCTGAAATTATGACAGGTAACGACGTAAAGCGCGTTTACCTTGGCATTGGCGGTGAGTCGCTCCGCGTTGTACAGGGCACCGGTAGTGTTCCTGTAGAAAGTGGCGAAGTTACTGCAGAAGATATTGAAAATGTGAACCGTAGTGCGATTTCGTTTGTCCATTCTGGTTCCTTTGAAATAGTTCACAAGTTTAACGTAAGTTATAGGCTTGATAACCAGCAAGAAACCTACAAGAACCCGATCAGAATGAGCTGCACAAAGCTTTCTGCCGTGGTGAATGTAGTTGTCGCTCCAAAGAATGTCGTTGAAAATGCTAAAAAGTGTGTGATTCAGGCTGGCTACCAGTTGGAGGCGTGCGTCTTGGAACCGTATGCGGCAGGCCTTTCTGTACTTACGCCAGATGAAAAGGAACTTGGCGTAGCTGTTCTTGATCTTGGTGCGCATTCAACGGATCTTGCTGTGTTCAAGGACGATTACATTTGGCACACGGCTAGCCTTCCGGCTGGCGGCTTGAATATTACAAGCGACATTACCCGAGCTTTCCAGGTTCCTATCGCAATGGCCCGTGCAGAAGAAATCAAAAAGCAGCATGGTACTTGCGTAAACAACAACCTGATTGAAGACGAAACGATCGCGGTTCCTGGTGTTGGTGACCGTGGCGATGTTCCATGCTCTCGAAAGCTGCTTGCCGGCGTGATTCGTGAACGCTTGAAGCAGATTTTCCAGTTGTATGCCGATTACATGGAACGCCACAAGTTGTTTGATTCCTTGAAGGGCGGAATTGTCATTACTGGCGGATCGTCTTCTATTGAAGGGCTTGCACAGCTTGCGAGCGAAGTGTTTGGCCATTCTGTTCGTTGTGGAAAGCCGCAGCCGAAATCAGGATTGCTGGATGCGTTTTCAAATCCGGTTTATGCCACAGGCATTGGCCTTTTGGAATTTGCCGCTCAGCAGCAGAAAGCTCAAAAGCGTAGTACCCGCAAATTGCCGATTGGCGGTTTGCCAAAAACATTTGGTCAAAAGTTTGCTGACCTTTTGAAAAAAATTAAACCATAAACATTAACACTCAAATCACAGGGAGATTATTATGAGTGATTTCATGACTATCGAAGGTAAGTCCCACATCCAATTGGATGAGACTTTTTCTCAGAATGCGAAGGTAAAGGTTGTCGGTGTTGGTGGCGCCGGTGGCAATGCCCTTAACCGTATGAAGGAAATGAATATCCAGAATGTGGAATTCATCGCTGTAAATACGGATGCGCTCGCTCTTGACAACAGCCTCGCCGATGAAAAAATTGCAATCGGTAAGGAAACCACAAAGAACCTTGGCGCTGGCGCTCGCCCGGAGGTTGGCCGCAAGGCAATTCTTGAAGACCGCGATACGGTTGCTAAGAAGCTTGAAGGTGCCGACATGGTCTTTATCGCTGCAGGTATGGGTGGCGGTACAGGTACAGGTGCAGCACCGGTTGTAGCTGAAATTGCACGCAGCCTTGGTATCTTGACTGTTGCTGTCGTTTGTATGCCGTTCAAGTTCGAAGGCCCAATCCGCCGTCGCAATGCAAAGAATGGTATGGCAGCCCTCAAGGAACAGGTGGATTCCATCATTGTTATCGACAATAACAAGATCATGGATATCATCGAAAAATCTACAACAACCGAAAAGGCTTACCTCAAGGTTGATGAAGTTCTTGGTGACGCTGTACGCGGTGTTGTCGATATCATTATGCGCCCTGGTACAATCAATATTGACTTCCAGGATATCCGTCGCATTATGGAAAATGGTGGCAAGGCTCTTATGGGTACCGGTTGCGCCGAAGGTGAAGATCGTGCTCTCAAGGCTGCTGAATCTGCAATTACATGCCCACTCCTTGGAGACGTAAATATTCAGGGTGCTTCTGGCATTCTTGTAAACATTTCCCATGGCGAAAACTTTACCATGATGGAACTTGATGCAGCCATGAACTACATCACAGAAGCTATCGGCATTTCTATGGATGACGATGACCTTGATGAAGGTAACGAAGAAATTATCTTCGGCGACTGCATGGTTCCGGAACTTGGCGAAAAGGTTACTGTGACTGTTTTTGCAACCAAGTTCTTTGGCGATATCCGTGAAGCTGCCGTAGCTCAGTCTTATACACAGCAGTTTGTTGCTCCGCAGCCGATGCAGCCTGTAATTCAGCCGGTTGCCCAGCCAGTTCAACAGCCGACAGTTCAGCAGCCGGTAGTAATGCCGCAGACAGCAATGCAGCAGCAGGTTCAACAGCCGGCTCCACAGCAGCCAGCCGTAGCCCATGGTCAAAATCCGTTTGTCCGTCGCGAATCCTACACTCCGCCAAAGACAACGAACTTTGCAGCAATGCTTGTAACCCCGAAAGTTGAAGAACGCGTAGAAACCCCGGCACCTGTGCAGACAACAATGCAGTTTGCAGGTTTTGCCGGTACTCAGGATCTCCGTGCAGTTACCGCTCATGAAGAAGAACTTGTTGCGCCTAAGCATGTTGAAGTAGCTCCACAGCAGAGCCAGCCGACATTCCAGCAGCCAACATTTAACACGCAGTCCTTCAGTCAGTTCCAGCAGCCGACCTTGAGTGATCAGCCGTCTTTTGCAGAACAGCCGACCATTACTCAGCCAGCCTTGAACATGAATGCTGATACCGTTGCTGGTGGCATCGACCTTTCTGCATCTCCGTCTGCTTCTTACAAGAGCGATACCCGTAGCATGGAAAGCCTCCGTGGTGGCTTCATGAACGGTTCTGACTTTTAAACACACAACCACACCACGCACCTATCCACAATAGGTGCAACACAACAACGAGGATCGCTGCGGTCTCCCTGCCGTGGCGGTCCTCAAATTTTTTTGTAAAATTACATTTTATGCGAATATTTGCATAAACGCATTGACAAAACGTGAACGAATACCTATACTTTAAGTATGAATTTTGAATTGCCCTTAGCTACTGCCCTTGAACTTGTTCCGCGTTCCCTTGATTTGCTTTTGCAGGAATCCAAGGATAATATGTCTACTTTTTCTTGGATTTCTTCCTTGAATATCCCGGAAATCAAGTCTGTTCCGCTAAAATCCTTTGAAGCTACGGAATATTTGCTAAAAAACGGTATTAAGCAGGTTACTCCGCATTTTCGAATGATTGACCGCACCTTTTCGGAATTGATGGATTTGATTGGTAAGCTTGTTGACCTCGGCCTTGAACGCGTGCTTTTGATTGGCGGAGATGCCCCGAATGATCCTGAATTCCAGCCGTCGGGCTTGACTACTGTAGCTGCCATTAGGGAAGTTCGCAGGCAGTACCCGAACTTAAAGATTTATGCGGGCATTGACCAGTATAGGCAATCCTTTAGGGAAGAACTTGATTATGCGTTCCGCAAGCGCGATGCCGGCTGTGACGGCTTTTACACGCAGCCCTTCTTTTCTGTAGGCATGCTTGAACTTTGGTTAGAACAGCTTGCTGATTCTGAGCTTTGGGCTGGCATTGCCCCTGTAATTTCAGAAAAATCCAGGCTTTACTGGGTTCGTACTAACAAGACCGTATTTCCGCCGAATTACCAGTTTACAATGGAATATAACACGTTCATTGCACGCAAGCTTTTGAATGCCATATCGCGAGCAGACCAGCGAGCCTATTTAATGCCGGTCCGTGTAGATGCCAAGGAATATATCGCCGGACTCTAGTGGCTTGAGGATATTGTTGGCTGTTGCCGACGTCTGTGATAATTCAGAATTAAGAATTCAGAATTATGAATTTTCATTTTGTCATCGACTTGATCGAAGATCTCGGCATTGTAGAGATTCTCGGTCGGGGCCGAGAATGACGACGTTGGAAATTTTACTTTTTTCGCCATGACATGTTAAGCTACAATTTCTGTCGTCTTCTGTATTCTGTTCTCTGTATTCTTGTATCTTAACTTGTCATTAAGAGCAACGCGAAGTAATCTAGAACAAGCCTAGTTCACTGGCTAGATTGCCGCGCTTCGCTCGCAACGACACTGTGTGTTACAAATTTCTTGTATCTTGCGTCTGGCTCT
>DCGZ01000065.1:22755-29919 GCA_002314675.1 Fibrobacter sp. UBA1765
TGTCATTGCGAGGACCCTTAGGTCCGTGGCAATCTAGAGCAGTCGTTAGAGTACAAGTGCTAGTGCCGATTGCAACATTTCCTCTAGGCGCATAGCGCCGACCCCATACCTCAAAGCACCGAAGGTGCGACCTCACACCTAAAGAGAGCGCAGCGAACGACCTCGTCTCTTCTACACTACAGCGTACTTTTGCCACTTGCCGCCACGCCAGCGGATATAATTTACGATAGAACGGTAGAATTCGTCGCTAGCCATTCCGAGCCAAATGCCTGCAATGCCAAACTTTAAGCCGAATGCAAGCAATAGGGCCGTACCAAGGCCAAGAGTCCACATCATGGAGGAGCCAACGATTGCAGGGAACTTGGAGTCTCCGGAAGCGCGTAGGGCAGCTGTCAAAATCATATTTGCAGCCTTGAACGGTTGAAGCGCCACATCGCACCAAAGGCAAATGTTGCCGAGCCTTATGATTTCTGGATTGTCGGTAAAGAACGACATTAGTTGCGAACCAAATATCGCTACGACTATTGCGACTATCAAGCTGCTAGAACAACCTGCGGCAAGGCTTTGGTGAACTCGTCTATCTGCCTTTTTAAAATCGTGTGCGCCTACAAGGTGCGCTACAAGAATCTGGTTTCCGCTGCTTAGGCCAACGCTCAAAATTACGGCGAACATTGCAAAGTTCGCTGCAAAAATCTTTGATGTTAGGGCAAGTTCCCCCAAGTGAACGACAATTGCCGTAAGAACTACTTGGAATAACTGGAAGCTTACCGGTTCCACGGCAGCCGGGAATCCGATTCTGATCCAGTCAGGTAAAATTACGCGAGAACGCTTAAAGTCTGTTTTGCGGATCTTGTGTTCTACCTTGAATCGTAAAATCAGGTACAATACGACGCAAGAGATTCCCCAGGAAAGCATTGTTGCAAGTGCCACGCCCTGAACGCCCATTTTCGGGAGACCGAAGTATCCATTCAAGAAGATCACGTTCATGATGGCGTTTGCTACAATCGAAATGATGTTGCCTAGCAAGTTCCAGGTAGTAAGACCGTGTGTTGCGATTAGTGCCGTGAGAGTTGTTTGCAATGACCTGAATGCAAAACCGAAAGCCACGATGTGCAAGAACTGCTTTGCAAATAATGCGGGTTCGCCGACAAGGCCCATCCAGCTAACTATTAAATCTGCAAGCGGTATCACGATAAGGGTAATGGCAACACCAAGCAAAAGGCTTCCGAGCAAAACCATGGTCTGGGTCGTACCCGCTTGCCTTGGGCGCTCTGCCCCCATGAACTGGGAAGCGATACTTGCTCCGGCCTGTGAAAACGCCTGGATTGCCATGAAGAGCGCTCCAAGAATCGGGCCTAGGGCGCCAACGCCTGCTGCTGCGCTTTCGGAGGTTCGCGAAAGGAACCAGCTATCCATCATTGGCTGGCATGTTGCGATTCCGAATGTAAAAAATAGGGGCCACGAAAGGCTTAACAAAGAGCGGTCTTTTACTTGCATAGCAGGGCCAATTTTAGCAAAACGGGGGTGTAAAAACTAGGTAAAGCCCTATGTTATTTAAAAAAAGTGTATTATCTGTGTAGGTGGGACGAATGATGTAACTCATTAATTTTTAACAAGTTATGAAAAACAGAGTGCATAATTGTGTGCGAATGCAATAAAAAAGTAAATAGTTCTAAGAAAATGTAAAAATACCTTGACAATTCCTTTTTTCTATCTATCTTTTGTAAAAACTTTCAACTTCTTCAAGGAGATACACATGTTCAAGAAGATTGCTCTTGCAACAGCACTCATCGCTTCCGCATCTTTTGCTACTTGGGACAAGTTCCCGGTTCTCGAAGCTAACAAGGGCCAGGCTAAGGTTGGCATGGATTACAACATGCAGGGTGACTGGAGTGGTTTGGATCTTTATGCCGGCGCTCGCTACACCGTTATCCAGAACTTGGAACTCGGTTTGGTTCTCCCGTACACAATTTTCACAGATGATGACTGTGATGATAAGATCTGCGGTGATGATCCGGATGGTCTTAAGAACCTCACAATCATGGCTCGCTACCAGTTTATGCCTGCTATGAATGCTTTCGTTGATGTTGACCTTCCGATTGGCGAAGAAGAACTTGCTGATGACGGTCTTGGTCTTCATTTCGGTGTGCAGTATTCCATGCCAATCAACGAAATGATCAGCCTCGGTTCTGAAGCTGGTCTCTGGATGGCTACAGAAGGTGACGACGAAGTTTCTCCTCCGTGGAACCTCAATGTTGGTGCAGAACTTGACTTCGCTGTTATGCCGCAGTTGACACCGTATGTTGGTTTGGATTTCAACATGCACCTCGGCGAAAACACCCACGATGGCGACGATATTCCTGGGTCTGATGAAAGCGGTGAAATTGGCATTTGGCTCACCCTCGGTGCTGGTTATGCTATCAACGAAATGATTGGCATTGACGCTTCCTTCGGCATGGGCTTCGGCGAAGACTACTATGGTAAAGACACCCCGATGGTTATCGACGTAAACGTCAAGATCAACTTCTAATCTAAAGTTTTAGAAAATCTTTAAAACGGTTCCGGTTTTGCCGGGCCGTTTTTTTTTGTTTTTGGGAGGCAATTGAAAATCACAATTATCTGGTATCTTGCTCTTGCATCTTGCATCTTAAATCAAAAATTCTAAATTTGCGCCCGTTGAAATTAAACAGAAATTGTAGCATTTGGCATTGAGTATTGAATTTTACTTTTCTGGTCTCTTGTTTCTTGTTTCTGTTTTCTGAATAAGGAGAATGAAAATGTTCAAAAAACTCGCACTCGCTGCTGCTTTTGCTGTAACATCATCTTTTGCAACCTGGGATTATTTCCCGATTCTCGATGCCGGCAAGGGTACAGTAGAAGCTGGCCTCTACTATGACTGGGATGGCGACTGGTCTCAGGCCGGTCTTAAGATTGGTGGCCGTTATACGGTTGTCCCTAATTTGGAACTCTCTTTGCAGAGCTTTGGTTACCAGTTCTGGGGTGAAAACGATTGCAGTCACTGTGGCGGCAACGATGGCGGCGACGGCCTTCGCGACATTACCCTTGGAGGCCGTTACATGATTGCTCCGAACTTGAACGTTTTTGCAGATATCAACCTTCCGATAGGTGAAGATGACCCGGATGGCGGTGTGAATGCCCCAAGTTCCGATGAAATCGCTATTTATGCTGGTGCACAATATGCTGCACTTCTTGCACCTCAATTAATGCTTGGTACCGAAGCAGGCCTTGACTGGGGCTTTGAACACCATGATTATGAACGTGGCCTTGAACTTCATGTAGGCGCAGAACTTGACTATTCCGTAATGGAACATGGCCTTACACCGTTTATTGGCCTGCAGTTGAAGTATCGCGTAACTGATAGCGAAGATCACGACCATGATATAAATAACGATGGTGATACCCAGATCAACCTTTGGCTTGGTACAAACTGGGCTCTTAATCAGCAGATGTATCTTACCGGCAGGTTGATTTTGCGTTCCGGCGACATGGGCGGCGATGCAACCGGCCTTTATGTTGGCTGTGGCGTAAATTTCTAAAGAAGAATTTTACTGCTTGGGCGTGCTCGTAAAGGGTGCGCCTTTTTTTATTTGCTTATTTGAAATTTGGTTCATTTTTTTTGAAAATGATATGATCCGTACAGCTTGAAGCCTTTTTGTAACACATTGAAAATTAATGAAATAGCTAAAATTTTGAAATATATTTTCCGGCTAAGTGCTATACGGAGATTTTGATGGAATTGTGGAAGGCCAAAGGTGCCATACCTTTTTATTTGGTCGTATTCTGTAACACGTTTGTGCAGATGGGCTTGTTTATCTTGTTCCAGCGTTGGCTTTCCTTCTCCTTTGAAGGTTCCGCGTTCTTCTGGCGCAGCATGCTGCTCCAGTTCTCGCTTTTTGTGCCGCAAATTTTCATGTTCCCTGCATCGGGCTATTTTGCAGGCCGTTTCTCGAAGGGCCGTGTCATGGCATGGTCTTCTGTGGGCATGACCGCCGCCCTTATTGCGATCGCCGTACTTTTTGGCCTCGATATCGGCTGGGTTGCCTTTGGCCTTATGCTTTTGTACGGTATCTTCCTTTCTGTATTTAGCCCGGCAAAGCTTGGGGTAATCAAGGAACTTTTCGGCGAAGCGCGCTTGACCAATGCGAACGCTTGGCAAATGTTTTTTTCTGTCCTTGGCATCATGACGGTTTCTTGCCTGACCATAGGCTTTACACCGGACGAAGCGTCTCCGGTTCCTTACCTTGTGCTCCCTTATGTGTTCCTTGGCATTAGCGTAATTTCGACAGTATTTTGCTTTTTTATTCCGCGTGGTCGCTACTATACGAAGCTCAAGATGCGTTCGCCAAAACGCAATTTCGCTGCCACCTGGTCAAATCCGCTAGTCCGTCTTTCCATTTTGGGCCTTGCAATTTTCTGGGCCATTTCGCAGATTTTCTTGTTGCTCTCGCAGGATTTGACAGGGGAGCATCTTGTTAGCTTTTTCCAGAAGTCACTGATCCTTACTGCGGTAGGCTACATTGTCGGTTCGCGAATCGCTGCCTATGCGTCAAAGACTTTCGTTGAAGTCGGGCTCGTTCCTTTTGCCGTGGTTGGCTCTGCGATCATAACCTTTTCTTTGCCGTTTGTAGATACGCCGTGGCTGCAGGCAATCCTCTATGCTTGCCTTGGTACGTTTGCTGGCTTTATCTTTGTGATTCTACGTACGGTTATTCAGCAGTTTACAAGACCTGATAGTTCGGGCAGAATCCATGCCGTTTCGAACATGATCCAGATGAGTATTCTATTCCTGGTTCTTGGCGCTCAGAGCTTGCTTTTGATATTTACCGATATTGAAGTTCGCCAGTTCTTCTTCTTTGTCGCCGTTATCTTGACTGTCTGCTTTGTGCTTACGTTCCGTCAGACCCCGATGGCGCTTTTGCGTGCGGTTCTTCGATTCTTGTTTGCCGTTGTTTTCCGTTATCGCTTGAAAATTCATGGCGTAAGGAATATCCCTGAAACTGGACCGGTTCTCCTTGTCGGCTCACACTACAGCTTCATTGACTGGGCTGTGCTCCAGATGTGCAGCCCGCGTCCTTTAAAGATTGCAAGTAATGTCAATTCGTCTACGGCCTGGTATCAGCGCTGGTTGCGCTATTCCAAGTTCCTGATTCCTATCCAGCGCCGTGATCCAAAGCCTGCAATGGAAGCTATTCGCAAGGCGTTGCTTGCTGGCGAAGCCGTGGTTATTTTCCCTGAAGGTGAAGTTTCGAAGACTCCGCATATTTCAAGGTTCTCCATTGACTATTCTTCTGCCATTGAAGGTACTGGCGCTCAGATCGTTCCGTTCTACATTCAAGGCTTGTGGGGTAGCCGTTACAGCCATGTCCCAGAATGCGTCATGCTTGGACCGTCTTCGACTCGTATTATCAGTGTCGGTTTTGCTCCTGCAATCCCTGCTACGACTAGCGAAGATGACATTCGTACCCATTTGCGTGACCTGGCCATAGACACATGGGATACTGCAATCCGCTATTATAAAACCATTGTCCCTATGTGGCTTGTAGCCATGCGCCGTCGCAAGTTCAAGGACATTTTGCTTGACCCGAGTGGCAACCATGTTTCGGGCTTCAAGATGATTCGCCTTGTGCGCAGTTTTTCTAGGCGCATACGTTCCAAGACGCGCGATGATTCCAGGGTAGGCCTGCTGTTGCCGTCTAGCCGTGAAGGTGCGCTTTCGTTCATATCGATTCTTGCCGCGGGCAAGACCAGCGTGAACCTGAACTACACGTCCCCGGTTGACGTTGTCCTTGGCTGCGTCGACCGTACGAATATTCGTGTAATAGTTACAACGAAGGCCTTCTTCGAAAAACTTTGTACAAAGAATCCTGGCTTTGCAATGCTCAAGGAAAAGGCTGAACTGTTCTTTGTAGACGAGGTCGAAAATAAGATTGGTTGGATTGAAGTGCTGTGTACTGGATTTGCGGCGATGTTTGTGCCGAAGCTTTTGCTCGAAAAACTTTGGTTTGCAAGCGCAAAGCTTTCTGATACCGCTGTAATCCTCTTTAGTTCCGGTTCCGAGGGCACTCCTAAGGGCGTGCAGCTTTCTCACAAGAACATCATTGTGAATACCCAGCAGACCGATACTGTGGTAAAGCTTCGCAGGTCCGATGTGGTTCTTGCAGAGCTCCCTATTTTCCACTGCTTCGGCCTTACCGCTACAATCCTTATGCCGCTTCTTGACGGTATCCCTATGGTGTTACTGCCGGACCCGACCGACATCAAGACCATGGCCCGTGCCTGTGCCGAATACAAGGCTACGATCCTCATGGGTACACCGACATTCCTTAGAGCTTTCTCTGTGAACCGCTGGGTTCACCCGATGTGCCTTGACTATTTGCGACTGGTTATTTCTGGTGCCGAAAAGCTACGCCAGGAAATGAGGGAATCGTTCCGTCTAAAGTTTGGCAAGGATATCTTTGAAGTGTATGGCTGTACCGAAACCGCCCCGATTGCGACCATGAATTCGCCGAACGTTTTGCTCGATGACTTCCTTACCATGGAAAAGTGCAACGAGGTTGGCTCCATTGGCTTGCCCGTCCCGGGAACGCGTGTTGCAATTGCAGACCCAGAAACAAACGAGTTCTTGCCGAGTGGTTCCGAGGGTATGGTGCTTATTGGCGGCCCGCAGGTTATGCAGGGCTATTTCAAGGATCCTGAACGAACGGCAAATGCCATTGTCGAAAAGAACGGACACCGCTGGTACCGTACAGGCGACAAGGGCAAGCTTTCTCCAGATGGCTTTGTAATGCTGCTCGACCGTTATAGCCGCTTTGCAAAGCTTGGTGGCGAAATGATTTCTCTTACCGCCGTTGAATCTCGAATTCAGGATTCCAAGCTGCTTGATGGCCATGAATTCTTGACCGTGGCAGTTGCCGATGCTGTCAAGGGTGAACGCATTGTGCTATTGTTTGTGGGTGAAAAGGATCCTGATGACGTGGCGCGCGCGCTTCGCAAGTCTGGCATTCCTCCGCTCATGATTCCTGGCAGCGTGTTCAAGGTTGACGCCCTGCCAAAGCTCGGCAGCGGCAAGTGGGACTTTACAAACCTAAAGAAAATGGCAAACGAACTTGTAGGGAACAAGTGACGACGCAAGGGGCGAGCCCC
>DCGZ01000065.1:30032-77831 GCA_002314675.1 Fibrobacter sp. UBA1765
GTTCATTATAATCTATTAATTAGATAATATTTTGTTATGAAAATATTACGGAGTCGGGGTCGTTTGTAAATTGAACGCTAGTTCAATAACTTACTTTTGCCCCGAAATTTTGCGAAATATCTCTTTTTTTTCACTTTTTATCCCCAAAAAAGCCTTTGAAATGGCTTTTTTTCGTTTTTTTACACAATTTATATGATATTTTGCCCTTTTATCTATATATATTCATGCTGAAACATTTTTTTAAGAGGATTCACTCTGGAGACATATAATGGCTGAAGATTTGCAATATCTTATTGACCGTATTCAAAAGGAAGCTGTAGACAAGGCTAACGCCGACTCCGCAAAAATTATCGCCGCTGCCAAGGAACAGGCTGCAAGTATCGTTAAGGCTGCTGAAGCCGAAGCTGCTGCAAAGCTTGCCCAGGCAGACAAGGATGCCGCTGTTTACGCAGAACGCAGCGAACGCGCCCTTGAACAGGCTGCTCGTGACGTGCTTATTTCCGTTGGCCGTCGCTTCGAAGCAATGGTTACAGACCTTCTTGCTCTCCAGGTCGAAAAGTCCCTTTCCGAAGATACTCTCAAGGCTATGCTCCTTGCCCTTGTAAAGGATTACACTTCTGATGTAACGCTCGTTTTCTCAGAAAGCGACAAGGCAAAGCTCCAGTCCTTTGCTGTTGGTGAATTCCAGAAGGCTCTTAACGCTGGCGTAACTGTTGAAAGCGATAAGGGTATCAAGTTCGGCTTCCGCGTAAAGCTCGATGGTGGCAAGGTAAGCCACGAATTTACCGCACCTGCAATTTCTTCTGCAATTTCTGCACTTGTACGCCCGCAGATTGCACAAATTGTTTCTAACGCTGCCCAGGGTAAATAATGAGCAACGCCCTTTACCTAACCGCATCACTCCCGATGCTTAAGCTTGGCGACCAGCCTCCAATGACCATGGAGGAACTTCGCTATCGCTGCACGGGTGTCATGTCGGATAAGGAACTTGCAGCTTTTGACGCTTTAATCGCCGGTGAAGATAGCGATGAACCGTTTGTTGCCGCATATTACGCTCACGATATTCAGTTGAAGAATGTCGCTGGCCGCCTTCGTGCACAGGCATGGGGCCCAGAAACTCGCTTTAGTGAACGTTCCTTTTCTGGCTACGATGTGACATTTGCAAAAATGGTATCTGACGCTTTTGCAAAAGCTGACCCGCTCGAACGCGAAATGGATTTGGATCGCGCTCGTTTTTGGCTTGTAGATCAACTTGCCGGGGTTTGCGAAGATACCATGGAGACCGTTTACGCCTTTGCAGTCAAGCTTATGATTTGCGAACGCTGGTCTCGCATCTCCGAAGAAGCGGGGAATGCAGCTGTAATTCAAGTAATTAATGATAACGATCCTGCTTTTAAGCAGGGATGACCGGAGGTCCATTTTCAATGGCTAGTATCGGAAAAATCATCGGCGTCAACGGTAACTTGATTCGCGTCAAGTTCGAAAGCGCCGTTTCCCAGAACGAAGTGGCTTATGCCAAGTTCGTTACCAAGAATAAAGAAGGCAAAGAAGAAACAATCCCGCTTAAGAGCGAAGTTATTCGTATCCGCGGTGATTACGCAGAACTCCAGGTGTTCGAAGATACCACTGGCTTAAAGGCTGGCGACGAAGTCGAATTCACTGGTGAACTTCTTTCTGTAGAACTTGGACCAGGTCTTTTGACTCAGGTTTTTGACGGTCTTCAGAACCCGCTCCCGGAACTTGCCGAACAGTGCGGCTTCTTCCTGCAGCGCGGTAAGTACTTGCCGGCACTCCCGCGTGACCGCAAGTGGGCATTTACCCCGGTTGCAAAGCCTGGTGACGTTCTTGTTGCTGGCGATACCGTCGGTACTGTTCCAGAAGGCGTATTTACACACCGTATCATGGTGCCTTTCAAGGTTCTCGGCAAGGTTACCGTAGAATCCGTTGTTCCTGCTGGCGAACACGTCGTTGAAGACGTTGTTGCAGTAGTTAAGAACGAAAAGGGCGAGAAGATTGAAATCAAGATGGTTCAGACATGGCCTGTAAAGATGCCGATCAAGGCATTCGAAGAACGTCTTCGCCCGACAAAGCCGCTTACCATGCAACAGCGCATTGTGGACACATTCTTCCCTGTGATGCAGGGCGGTACATTCTGTACTCCTGGCCCGTTCGGTGCCGGTAAGACTGTGCTTCAGCAGCTCATGAGCCGTTACGCCGACGTTGACATCGTGATCCTTGCTGCTTGCGGTGAACGTGCAGGTGAAGTTGTGGAAACTCTTCGTGAATTCCCGGAACTTATCGACCCGCGTACTGGCAAGTCCCTCATGGAACGTACGCTTATCATTTGTAACACATCTTCCATGCCGGTGGCTGCCCGTGAAGCTTCCGTCTATACCGGTGTGACCCTTGCTGAATACTACCGCCAGATGGGCCTCAACGTGCTCCTTCTTGCTGACTCCACTTCCCGTTGGGCCCAGGCTCTCCGTGAAATGAGCGGCCGCTTGGAAGAAATCCCGGGTGAAGAAGCATTCCCTGCTTACCTTGAATCCGTGATCGCAGCGTTCTACGAACGCGGTGGCGTTGTCCGCTTGAAGGATGGCTCTACCGGTTCCGTAACAATCGGCGGTTCTGTTTCCCCTGCAGGTGGTAACTTCGAAGAACCGGTGACTCAGGCTACCTTGAAGGTGGTTGGCGCATTCCTCGGCCTTAGCCGTGAACGTTCTGATCAGCGCCGCTTCCCGGCAATCCACCCGCTGGATTCCTGGTCCAAGTACGAAGGCATCATCGATTCCAAGAAGGTTGCCGATGCCCGCCATATCCTTGCTGCTGGCGTCGATGTCAACAACATGATGAAGGTGGTTGGTGAAGAAGGTACCTCCATTGAAGACTTTATTACATACCTCAAGTCCGAATACCTTGATGCAGTTTACCTCCAGCAGGACGCATACCATGAAATCGATGCTGCTTGCACTGGCGACCGTCAGAAGTACGTATTCGACAAGGTTTACTCCATTTTGAAGACCCCGATGACCTTCTCTGAAAAGGACGTTGCCCGTACATTCTTCCTTAAGCTTACACAGGCTACAAAGGACTGGAACCGCGTGGCAATTGATTCTGCAGAATTCAAGGACATCGAAGCAAATATTACAGCTTCCGTGAAGGAGGTTTCCGCAAATGCATAATGTTGCTTACCATCGTATTGAACGCATTGCTGGTTCTGTGATTTCCCTTCGTGCAGAAGGTGTTGCAAACCAGGAACTTGCCCAGGTTACAAGCTCTTTCGGTACATCTCTTGCCCGTGTTATCCGTATTGACGGTGACATGGTTGACCTTCAGGTTTTCGCAGGTGCCCGTGGTGTTTCTACCGATTCCGAAGTTCGCTTCCTTGGCGAACCGATGAAGGTCCCTTATTCCGAAGCTCTCCTTGGCCGTGTATTTAACGGTGCCGGTAAGCCGCGTGACAACGGTCCTGAAGTTGACGGCGAACATATTACCATCGGTGGCCCGTCTGTTAACCCGGCAAAGCGTATTATCCCGAAGACCATGGTGCGTACCGGTATTCCGATGATCGACGTGTTCAACACGCTCGTCGTTTCACAGAAGCTCCCGATCTTCTCTATCGCTGGTGAACCGTACAACGAACTTCTTGCTCGCATCGCCTTGCAGGCTGAAGTTGACGTGATCGTTCTTGGCGGTATGGGCCTTAAGCACGATGACTACCTCTACTTGAAGGACTTCCTTGACAAGAATGGTGCTCTTGGCCGTACAGTGATGTACATGCACACTGCAAGTGACCCGATCGTGGAATGCTTGCTCGTTCCTGATGCATCCCTTGCCGTTGCTGAAAAGTTTGCTACCGAAGGCAAGAACGTTCTCGTTCTCCTTACCGATATGACAAACTTCGCCGACGCAATGAAAGAAATTGCAATTACCATGGAACAGATTCCTTCTAACCGTGGTTACCCAGGCGACCTTTACTCTTCTCTCGCTAGCCGTTACGAAAAGGCTGTGGACTTCGAAGGCTCCGGTTCCATTACCATCCTCGCCGTTACGACAATGCCTGGCGATGACGTTACCCACCCGGTTCCAGATAACACCGGTTACATTACCGAAGGCCAGTTCTACCTCCGTAAGGGCCGTATCGAACCGTTCGGTTCCCTTAGCCGCTTGAAGCAGCAGGTGAACGGTAAGACTCGTAGCGACCACCGTACAATTATGAACACCATGATTCAGCTCTACGCTAGCTACAAGGAAACCCTTGAAAAGCAGTCCATGGGCTTTAACATGAGTAACTGGGACCAGAAGCTGTTGAAGTATGGTCAGCGCTTTGAAAAGGAAATGATGGACCTTTCCGTGAATATTCCTTTGGAACAGGCTCTTGACCTCGGCTGGACAATCCTTGCCGATTGCTTCGAACCAGAAGAAACTGGTATCCCGTCTAAGATGATTAGTCAGTATTGGCCCAAGAAGGGGTAATTAATGGCGAAAGTCAAGTTAACAAAGAACGCCCTGAAGTCGGAACGCGACGCGCTAAAACGCTACCAGCGTTATTTGCCGACTCTGCTTTTGAAGAAGCAGCAGTTGCAAATGGAAATGCGCACGCTCCAGGAAAGGGTTATGGCAAAGCGAGACGAGGAAGACAAGCTCCGCAAGGATATGGCTTCCTGGATTTCGCTCTATGCCGAACCTATCGAATGGGCTAAATACCTGTCTGTGAAGGAAGTGCGACAGGGCGAAGGTAACATCGCCGGTGTTCGAATTCCTACATACGACGGTGTAGATTTTAATGTAAACATTCCGGACTTCTTTACCACGCCGGTTTGGCTCGATGACGGTATCCGTGCTTTGCAGGGCCTTATTTCGCTCCGCCTTGAACGCCGTGTTCTCGAACGTCAGTACGAACTTCTTTCCATTGAACTGCGTACAACAAGCCAGCGCGTGAACCTGTTTGAAAAGGTCAAGATTCCGGAAGCCAAGGATAATATCCGCAAGATTAACATCTTCCTGGGTGACCAGCAGACAAGCGGTGTTGCTCGCAGTAAGCTTGCCAAGGGCAAGTCCTCTGCTCGTGCCGCCGCTCAGGATGCTCTCGCCGCTCAGAACAAGGGGGTTGCCGCATGATTACTCCTATGAAGAAGGTTACAATCCTTTGCCTTGACAAGGAAAAGGAACAGTCCTTGGAAGTTCTTCGCGACATGGGCATTTTGCACGTGACTCCGCTTGTAAGTCCGACCGGTAACAAGCTGAACGCTGCAAAGGCTAAGGTTCTGCATGTTCGCAAGGCTTTGGAAGCTATCCCGGAAAAGACCCCTAAGGGTGTTTCCGCTGTAACTTCTTCGGCTCCTGTCGAAGCCGTGCACGAAGCCGTTGCCGCCAAGAAGAACGCTTCTGATGAAATTTCTAAGCTCCAGAACGACTTGAACAGGTTTGAGGCTTTTGGTAACCTAGACCCTGCTTCAATCCAGTCGCTCGAAGCGAATGGCGTATTTGTACGTTTGTACGAAGTAGATGCTAGCAAGACTATTTCTGCTGAAGAAGGTGCTATTGTGTTCCCGTTCGGGGCAAATATCAATGGCAACGTCTATGCAGTCATTAGCCGTGGCGAAGCTCCTGCTGCCGTACAGAATGCTACGGAAATCGCCTTGCCGTCTATTTCTATTGCTGAAATGCGTAAGCGCCTTGAAGCAGCTGCTAGCCAGTTGAACAGCGCCGAAGCAACACTTGCTGGCCTTGCCGCAGAACGTTCTGCAATCAATTCCGAATTGGATAGCGCCGATGACGAATACAGTTTGCAGGAAGCTGCCGGCGGTATGCTTCTTGGTGCAAGCATCGCTATGATCCAGGGCTTTGCCCCGGCTCCTCGCATGGCTGAAATCCGTGAAGCGGCAAAGGTTCATGGCTGGGGTGTCCGTGAAGAGGATCCGTCCGAAGAAGACATGGTCCCGACACTCCTTACCCACAGTAAGGTTGCAAAGCCGATGCAGTTCCTTTACGATATCATCGGTATTGCGCCGGGCTATCGTGAAGTCGATGTGACTGCGGTGTTCCTTGCATTCTTCAGCTTGTTCTTTGCAATGATTGTTGGCGATGCATTCTATGGAATTTTGTTCCTAGCACTCACGATCGTTGCTCGTGTAAAGAATCCAAAGTCTAAGAGTACTGGCTTTAGCTTTATGTACTTGATGAGCGGCATGACCATTGTTTGGGGTGTGCTGAACGCAAGCTACCTTGGCCTTACTCCAGAAATCGCTCCTTGGGTCGCTTACCTCGACTTGGCAAACTATTCCGCTTGCCCGAGTTGCCTCAAGTCTGCAATGGAATGGATCCGCCAGTCAACCAACGTACAGTTCTTCTGCTTCTGCATCGCAGTTGTACACTTGACTATCGCGCATATCTGGAATATCGCGGTTAAGATCAAGGAAAAGAGCACTGTTGCGCTTGCTCAGCTTGGCTGGTTGCTTTCTACTTGGTACATGTTCTTCCTTGCTGGCAACATGGTGCTTGGTGAAAAGGTTCCGGAAGTTGTTCGCAACTTCTTTAGCGGCCCGACATCGGCCCCGATGATCTACGTGCTCATCGCAGGTGTTGTTTTGCTTGTGCTGTTCTCTGTGCCGGTTTCAAAGCTCAAGGAAGAATGGATTTCTATTCCGATGCTTGCCTTGAACATTGTGAACAACTTCGTCGATGTCATCAGTTACATCCGTTTGTTCGCTGTGGGCATGTCTGGCGCTGCCATTGCCGAATCCTTTAGCGAAATGCTTTCGCCGATGTTCGGTTCTGTTGGTGGCTTGCTTGGAGCTGCAATTGTACTTTTGCTTGTTCATGCCTTGAACATAGCTCTTGCCGTGATGGGTGTCGCGGTGCACGCAGTGCGTTTGAATACACTCGAATTTTCTAACGGCTTGGATCTGCAATGGAGCGGATTTAGCTTTAACCCGTTCAAGAAACGGAAAACCAATTAACAATTACAAGAAGAGGATAAAAATATGTTAGATCACGAAACCATGGTTACTCTTGGCAAGATGGGCGCAGCTGCAGCTCTTGGCCTCGGTGCTCTCGGTTCTGCTCTTGGTTGCGGTACTGCTGGTATGTCTGCAATCGCAGTTTGGAAGAAGGCTTACGCTCAGGGCAAGAGTGCTCTCTTCACTCTCCTTGTGTTCGTCGGTGCTCCGATTTCCCAGACCATTTACGGCATGCTTCTCATGAACTTCATCCTTGGCGCTGCAGAAGGCAAGGACTTTACAAACTGGGCTGCTTGCCTTGGTGCAGGTATCTTCGGTGGCCTCGGCATGATGGCTTCTGCATGGTTCCAGGGCAAGGCCGCAGCAGTTGCTTGCGACGCTCTCGGTGAAACCGGCAAGGGCATGGTGAACTACCTCATGGTTCTCGGTGTCGTTGAAACTGTTGCATTGTTCGTAATGGTGTTTGCTACCCAGACCTTCGCTTAGTAGGTACGAGGACGTCTTACTTTCGTAAGGCGTTGAGGTGTGAGGTCGTGCCTTCGGCACTAGAGGTTTATGAATAGAAAAACCTTGAATAATAGAAAGGCCTCATTCCTCTAGGCGCATTGCGCCGACCTCAAAGCGAACGCTGTTCGCGTCCTCACTCCTATAAGGAATTGAATATGGATCAACAAACTATAGTCACTCTTGGCAAGATGGGCGCAGCCGCTGCACTCGGTCTTTCCGCAGTCGGCTCTGCAATGGGTTGCAGTACAGCTGGCATGGCGGCGATCGGTGCGTGGAAAAAAGCGTACCTTAAGGGCAAGAATGCTATGTTTACGCTCCTTGTGTTTGTCGGTGCCCCGATTGCGCAGACAATTTACGGTATGCTCTTGATGAATGCCATCTTGAACGCAACCGGCAAGGCTGATTTCCATAACTGGGCTGCTTGCCTTGGTATTGGTATCTTCGGCGGACTTGGCATTATGTTCTCTGCCTGGTATGTTGGCAAATCTGCTGCGAACGCCTGCAACACGCTCGGTGAAACCGGCAAGGGCCTGGTGAATAGCCTCATGGTCCTTGGTGTTGGCGAAACGATTGCATTGTTTGTAATGGTGTTCTCCATGAGCTTTGTTTAACAGAACCGAAACGTTTTGAACAAAAAAGGCCGGAACTTGAAAAAGTCCCGGTCTTTTTTTGTGCTTTCGTGAAATTTTACAAATGTGCTTAAAGGCTGCTTAAAACGTGATCAATACGGGGGATGCGCCACTGTGAAAAAATTTTTTGAAAAAGTTATGCCTGAAAATTCACTGTTTGCGCCGATTCCTGGTTTTGTTAAAAAGTGATTAAAAAAAACACCGGAAATTTTTAGTCATTTTTTGCGCTGCTTTACGAGTTGACCATTCTGAGGTTAAGTTCTAACTTAGCCTATGTTATAGACTTTTTAGTCTTTTTTTATTTATATGGGCAGCCAGGGATGTTCCCGAGGGCCGATTAGTTATAATCAAAGAATGGTTCCTCTATGGATATTCTTGGCCGTGCCTCGGCGAAGAGTTTTTTTGCTCTTTGCTTTTTTGCCCTGTTTTCTTGTACAGCTCTCCCTGCTAACGCGCTTGTCGTAGAGCCTGCAAACAATAGCATTTTCATTTTGTTAGATGGCCTGGGATCTGCAAGCGATGGCCTGGATGGTTTCGGTTGCAAGGCCCTTGAAGAAACGGATGCCTTTGGGCGTTCTGGAGTTGCGCATGAGCTCAAGCAACTTGTTAGCGAGGCAAATGTCTATTATAGGCCGTACTTGAACCCTTCTTTGAGCCCTGTTGAACTAGCGAAGGAGTTTGCAGAGCGTGGTCGAGCCAAGGTAGATACCAAATGCAAGCATTATAAGCGTGTCGGCTCCATTATGGACGATGCGGTGGAACATTGGTTTGACGTGAATTTGCAAAAGGTTTCTTCTGGAACTTTTGAAACGGAAAACTTTTTGTACCAGTGGATGGTTTCCTGGAAAAAGTCGAAAGGGAAAAATCCGACTTTGGAGGATTTGAAGCTTGCACGCCCAGACTTGATTCCGGCAAGTTTTGTCGTGATTGCAGATGGCATGGGGGGGATGGTTGCAAGGGAATATATCCAGAGCGCAAACTATAAAGGTGAAATAGCGAATGTGCTTTTCTTTGATACACCGCACGAAGGAAGTGGCTTTGCGGACCAGGCCCTGCTTGCAAAAAATTCAAATTACGAGGTTACACGCAAAGGCAAGGAGTCGCTTTCGGCAGCGATACCCCTTGTGCTTGCTGCGTATGTCCTTGGCGGAGATGAATCCTTGCTAAGGGTGCTTACAAATTTTTTAAAGCAGATTGTTCTTGGGCTTGCCGAAGATTTGGGCGGTGATGTAGGCGCATCGCAAAAGGATGTTTTTGACAAGTTTTCTATAAATGATGCCGCCCTTTGGTATTTGACTCAGGATGCGGATTTGCGTGATGGCAAATATTCCGGTGCTATTGCAAATAGTGCATCCAATGCAAAGGCCTTGCTAGGTTCTACGCAATACCTGAATGAAGCTGGAAAGGCTACAAGTTTTGAACATCCAAACTATAACATTGTCTTTTCTAGCGGTTTGCCTGCAATAGGGAACGGTCGTCGCACATTTCCTGATTTTAAGGAGCAGAACAAGTATCATGTTTCAAACGAAAAGTTAGTGCAGGTCCTTACAGATTCTTTAAAGCGTGCTGCAAAGAAAACCTTGAATGAACAGGAATTAAATGGCATCAAGGAATATGCAAAAAATGTTGTAGACGGGGTGTCTGGTGACAATATTAAGCAAATCGGCGAATTGTTTGAAAATGCAGACAATTTGAAAAATTTGACACAGGGATATTTGAAAGACTTTGAAGATTTGCGAAGCCTGAGCTTAAATATTAATGATTTGCCGGAAACAACCAGAAAAATATTGAGAATACTTGATAAGTATGTTCCAGATGAATACAAGTCGGAATTGATGTCGTCTATAATCAATGAATATTCCCCAAAGTATGGCGGCCTTGTTTCTAGCGTAGGCAAGTATGTGTCAAAGGGTATGGCATTAAGCGCTAGTAACCTTGCAAACTATGGCTTGAATCTTTATGACCAGGGGCGTTTTGACGTTCCTAGCTATAGTGCATACGGTGGCGCTGTTGGAATATTCAAGGAAACTCGTGTAAATCGCCAGGAGTATTCACTTGAAAATGTGAAAAACGACAGCTTAAAATATTTAAAGGACTTGTATGAAGAAGTCGGAAAACTTGAATTTGCAAGAGAAGTTACCGATATTGGCTTGGATGCAGCTTGCAGGACTCTTGAAGAAAGCAAGGTGTGGGCTGCATACGGTAAAATTTGCAGGGCTGCAGAATTTGCAACGAATGTCGCCTTGATTGCGGATATTTCTACCAAGACTTCTAGGATTGCAAAGAATACAGGCAAGTTGCTTGCCTCAAGGAATGCTTCGCTTGCAGCGTCAGTAACGACAAGAAAAACTCTGAAGGAACAGAATCGTTTTGCTGAATATTCTGATCTTGAAGGAATGCTGTTTTCAAACCCGCATATTTCCTTGAAGACGGTTGATTTTTCTGGTATTACAGTTCCGTTGATGCTTTATCATGGAACTGGTGGCGCTGTCGGATCTTATGAAGAGTTGAAAAATGTTTTTGGCGACTCAACGGGCAAGATGTATCCGTTTGCGATAACGAATAAAAATCTTGTAAATGCAAATATGAAGATCCCAGCAGGGGCAGAAGCGCTTACGATGCAAGTTGTTGAAGGCGATTCTGTTATGCGCAATGCCTTGAAATGTTTACCAGCGATTGTTACCACGGACTTCGTGCGTGAAATGCATTTTAATGTAGAAGATTTTTCGCCGGCGGAAATGTGGTATGTTACAATAGACTTTAATGCAGAAATTCAGTTTGCCTTTGAACGTGTTTCAAATGGCTGGACTGTGAAGGCAAAGCGTCTTGGAAATTGGAGCGAAGCCCATAGCTTGAACGCTTCGCCAATCAGGGCCGATGGCTTGTTCATTTTTAATCTCGAAGAAACTTTAAAACTTTGTGGCATTAATGATTTGAAGCTTTCTGCTATTGAGCGCGAGGGCCCAAATCTTGTGACTGTACATACCATGAATAAGATAGGGAAGCTCGGCAATCAACAGTTTTCGTTCTTTTTTCAGTCTACAACGCCATATATGCAGGAAGGATTCCCGCAGTCCTTGCAATATGTGAATGCACTAGATAGCGTGTACATTCATCTAAGCAATCTAGGAAACCCTTACAAGGTAAAAAGTGCAAAGGCATATTTGTTGAATGCCTCGGATACTCTTTATGCAAAAGCTGTGAAAATTGTAGAAGTTGAAAATGCCGCGCGTGATACCGCATGGGAACAAAAGTGGAATTTGTATTCGGCTTTGCCAGAAGTGAAAACGAATGCAAAGTTGAAAGATGGCATGTATACATTGCTGTGGAAGGTTACAACCGAAGCTTTGGCTGAAGGTTCCGAAATAAAGTATGAACTTAGGACAAATGTGTACATTGATAAGACAGCTCCGCAAATAGTATTTGACTTGCCAAATTCGAACCTCAAAAATACAGCTGAAGACGGCTTTTGGGGGAGTGTCGTAAATAAGGATTCTTCAAAGTACTTTGCACTTCAGAGTATTCGAAGCTATTTGAAATCAGGCAATGAAGTATTTGAAATCGCAAACGAAAAAAACTATGGCGGTACGGAAGTTCGCTTGAACTGGAATAGCTATGAAAATAGGTTGCCAAACGGTAAGGCTTTGCTATTTGCAGAAGCTATGGATTATGCCGGGAATGTGAAAACGATTTGCGATACTGTATGGATTGATAATGTTGCTCCACAGGTTGCACTAAATTCTGTCAAGTTTACGGCTGCAAAAAATACAGCGGATACGGTAAAAATAAATGCTGAATCCTTGCTGCAGTTAGAATTTGACATTGAAGAGAATCTGTTTGGAAGAAGTTCTGAAAAAATTCAGGTGGAACTCTATTTTGATGATGTCGATGGCAGCCGTTCCAAGCTTTTTGTTTGCGATACTGTGACCAATGGGAAATTGCACTTCGTCTTTAATGAACCTGAAATGCAAAAACTGTTTGATGGCGTTTATCATGTTGGCGTTGTCGTTCTTGACGAGGCTAAGAATCGTTCTTCTAAAAAATTGTTGAAGCAAATCCTTGTCGTCGATAGGACTTTGCCTGTCGTTGGTGCATTTATGCTTTCGGCACCTGTATACACGTCTTTTAAAGATCTTGAAGCTGGCATTGCATATTTGTCACAGGTCCATGACCATGTCAGAAATAGGAGTGAACTGGATTGCAAATGGAAACTTGTCGGCGAAAAGAGTACTCCTTGGCAAAATGCCGGCATAGAAAAAAATAGCGCAGCAGGGCGTGAAAATGCTCCATTTGCGGTAAGATTTAGTGGACTGGATTCTTTGCCGAATGGACGCTATGTGGCTCATTTCGGCTGTTTCGATGCTGCTGGGAATTTCGGAAGCAATGTGGACGTTATTAGCGTAGGTTATAGGCATCCTGAAATTACGTATCCACTTTCTACGATGGATTCTACGATTACCTATGAAAATCTTGCAATTTCTGGAATTGCGCCAGACCCGATTTTGCCAGGTGGTAATGAAGCTACCGCAACATTCAAGATTGAATGGAGAAAGGACTCTGTTTGGAGTGAAAATGGAATTACATATTTGCAAAAGGTAGTTGATCCGTACAATAGGAAACTTGCGGTATGGAATCGTTCAAAACTTTCTAAGGGCGATTATGAAGTCCGCTTGACAGTTTGCAACCAGGCAAAAGGCGATACCATTTGTACTAGCGATGTCCAGCGCGTGTACTTGAACAATATTTCAAAAAAATCGCAGATGAAACTTGTTCTTGAAACACCTAAAGAAAGCCAGGTCGCAGGTGATAGTACGAAAATTTCAATACATCTGGATGGTGATGGCGATACCCTTGATTGGCGTCTTGATGCGCGTATAGAAGTGACTAGCCCAAGCAATAAAAATTCAAAGGCTTTGGCTGCCCGCTATGTAAAGGAAAGAACGGATGTTTCTCCATTTACTGGAGCTATTGAAGAATTTAAAGACGGGCTGAGCGTTTTTCAGAATGCTGATGGACATTGGATGGTCCATTGGCAAGGTAGAGCTGAAGGTATAGACAAGGATGTTGCTCCAAGGCTATTGCTAAAGTTTAAAAATCAGGCGACAGAATTTATCGGTAAGGTCGAGGGCAAAAAAGATAGCTCTGTTGTAATGGATGTCATTACCGTTGGCGAGCTTGTCGTTCCCGGTTTTGATGCCTCTTATTCTTTTGACTTGAAAAATTTTGAAAAAGGGCTTGATCTTGAACTTGTAACAGATTCTGCTTTTACGGTGGATATTTCAAGTGTCGCCCATGCAGATAGCATTACCTATTGCGGAAAAAATTCCAAGCCAAAGTATGAAGCGATTCCAAGACTTGCAAACAGCAAGATGCTTTTTGTGAACCCGGAAGAATACAAGACTAGCTTCTATTGGGATGGACTTACGATGGGCGGCCTGTACCCAGATAAGGGGTATGCTACGCTTTTTGTAACGGCGACATCGAATCAGCAAAGTGGCATGGCCATTATGGATTCTGTGTCGTGGCTGTTAAATTTTGCACCTGTAAGCGTTGTATCTAATATGAAAAACCAGGGCAGTTTTGTGATATCAAGGGGAAGTGATTCTAGTGAAGTCATAACACTTGGCAATGGAACCTTTGGCTATGAATTTGGAATCAAGAATCAAAAGGCAAGAGTCAGTGCCTATGTTTTAAACGATTCCCTTGAAAAAATCAAGACTCTGATTCGTGATGAAGATTATGTTGCAGGAAAGTCACTAGATTCATATTCCTTGAGTTGGGACGGAACAACCGACAATGGTTTTGTCGCAACGACTGCCGGTAAGTATTTTATCAATGTTATTGCTATTGATGAAGACGGCCATAAGGATTCCTTGTTGTATCCGTTTAACTTGCAATATGCGGGAAGCTTGTTGCCTGCTCCGATCAAGCTTACGAGTACGCTTGAATATCCTGCAGAATTGATTATGGAAGAAGCGTATACAGATGCGTCTGGAAACCTTCGCTATGTAGGTCGAGCAGATTATGAATTAGACGCGAAAGTTAGCGCAATGTACTTGCCGGACAGTGAAAAGGTATTCCGGTATACTTGGGATTTTGATACTTCAAGTTATCAGACTCCTGCCGTGTATGAGGCTGATCGTTTTAGCATTGGCATTAGAAGGAAAAGAGAGGCTTTTGAAGTAGCCGTGGTAACACTTGTGGCGACTACTGGGTATGATATATATCCCCTTGTAGAAGTTGGAAATGCCATATTTGGGCTTTTGACAGGGGACTTGAAAAAAGCCGTAGAAAACTCCTGTGATGAATATAATAAAAGCTATGTCTACACAATGCGCCTGTCTAAAATGAAGTTCCATGAAACTATGGGCGCAGAGAGATTGAATGCTTCCCTTATGGATCAGAATTTTGATATTGTTGCAAAAGATAATAAAGCAAAATATCCAATCCATTTTGCTGTTAAGGTATTCCCGATAACGGATTATGAAAAAATCAGACAGACTATGGGGAATGTTGATTCCTTGAAGGGTTATTTTAAGATAGAGGATGCAAAGGACAATGGATTTACAAATGTTAAAGATCTCTTTCACACGGATGGTCTAGGTGAAGCTCTAAAAAATTGGAATGATGATTTTGGAGCCACGAAGTTCTGGTCTTTTGAAACACAGAACTTTTATGCTGAAGCGTATGATAAAAATTTGAGAAGATCTATTCAAGACGCAGGACATTGTGAAGTAGACATGAACAATCCTGATAAGTTTGTTTGTGGCGGAGAACGTCCAAAGGATTCTGACATTACAGATTTTAATCCTCATGCGGATATGTTTACATTGAATGTTTTTAGTAAAAATGTGGAGGACCTGAAGAGTAACGATCATGGTGATTGTACAAATAGTGGTTACAAGAATCTTCCCGTTTATGCTTTTTTGACCGTTAATTATGAATATTGGAATCCAGAATTCGGTTATAACAATCTGGCGAATCGCTTTACACGTTTTGATCATTCCAATAAGGTTCTTTACGGTCCTGGTGGTTATTTTTCAAAGTTCCCCAAGGATGCCTCTGTATATTGGAATTATCATGATGGCATAGATTATAAAATTGATGAAAATTATGGCTTGGTAACACCTTTTGAAACTCAGCGTTTTATAATGCTTGACTTGGAAGAAAATCCATTGCTTTTTGCTGATGAATTGACTCTTGGTTTAAAAGAAAAATCAAAGTATACAGTAAATTTCTTTGGAACTTGTGACAAGAAAAACTTCAAGGCTTCAATTATTAGGTATGGTATTGGTAGCACTATTACATGCGCCGATAACAAACCCTTTCAAGATTCAATTTTCCACTATGATCCAATGGAGTTTTATGTTTGGGTTTCGCAAGTTGCAAAGGTAACAGATGCAATAAAGAATGACAGCATCCATTTGCCGTATCCTTATAAAGCTACCGTAAAAGACACTTCAATTACAAACGCTTGCGAAGAATTAAAGCTTCGTGATTTGGATAAGTGCAACAAGTATTATGTCGGTGCGTCAAGATTGCATTATGGCCTGAATGACTGGAATGATTCCCAGTGGTTTGAAACTTTTGTAAATCCAGATTCTACCATGAAAAACCTTCATTCAACAAATGTTCCATTGAATGCGTTGAATGTTCCTTTTACGTCTGGTTCAGATGATCGCAAAAACGTGTATGAGGTTCAGGTCGCTAACAATCCAACGGAGTTGATGTGGAGTGTGGGACAATACCAAATGAAGCATGCAAAGATTGTCGAATCTCCACTTTCCAAATCGGAATATAAAATTCGCCTGTTCCCAGTTAGCTTGCAGAAAAACTGGAAGGTGGAAAGGAATGAAAACAATTCTTATAGTATTTGGAATAAGGGCGTAAAGCTATCAGATTCCATTCAATACGTAAGGCTTCTTGACAGTGCCCAAAGAAATAACGTTGCTGACAAGCAGTATGTCTTATTGCCAAATATCAAGGAACAAAATCCTGGAAATAGGATTTTTGAAAATCAGTGGATTAAGAATATCACATTTAGCGGTATCAAGATTTTAGATCGCGATACGAAACAACCGCATCAATATTTTACTGCAGATACATTAAATCAAGGCAGCGGAATAAAGGTTGAAAGAAATGGCAATATTCCTATGTCGCGTGAAAAAGAAATTGTTTCCTTGAAGGGCCGCGTGCCGGGAAACAATGTTCCTTGGACACTTTCCTACATGAAAAATGGAAAAATTCTTTCACTGGAAAGCGGCATTCAAAAATCGGCAAGTTCCTTGTATAATTTTGCACCATTGAACGTAAATACGTTGCAAGGCAATACAAGTTTCTTCTTGACGTATGGTGGCTCTGACGGCAACATGTTCTTTAAACAGCTGGATGTTCATATTGGCGAGTATGTATCAAGGCATGACACTGTTGCTGTGCAGTCCATGTATGGAGATGCAAAGGTTCAGTTTATGCCAGAATCATACGATTCTGATGTAGATGTTACCGTGCGTACGATTGGCAAGGATGATTATAATTTAGAATTCCTTAAAAATCTGGATCCTGTTGGAACAATTGTAGAAGTTTTGCCATCGCATGTGTTCCCGGATACTTCATCAAAATGGCCTAGAGTTCAAGTAAGAATTCCAAAGGAAAATTTGACTGGAAAAGATCCAAGCGAAGTAAAAATCTACAAGATTGACTTTGCTTCAAATAAGCTTGTTCCCTTGGAACAGATTGAAAAGGTCTTTTTGAATGACAAGGAACTTGATGTTGGAATAAAAGGAAACTGGACGCATGTTCTTGTGTCTGGATTGACTAGAACGTTCTCTACATTTGCCGCATTCAATTCAAGCTATGCGGATTCTGTGAACGCATTGAACGAGATTGATGTCGTTGAACATTTTGGCTGTGACAAAATCAGTACCGAAAGTATTTGGATGGGAACTGAAAATGGCTTCTTGGATTATCCAAATCCATGTTCCGGTAGCGGTGTATACCTGTTGCAACTTCGTTCCGGTCGTGATGTTGTCTTGGAATATCAGGGAATGTTGGGTGACGATATCCATGTTGAAGTTCGCAAGGAAAACTTGCAAGTACAAGATCCGTATTTTGGTTCGCGCCTTGCTTTGTTCAGCAAAGATGGCAAGCTGGAACAGTTGATTGGCCCTACCGTATTTGTTGACAGCGTCGCTCCTTCTATTGAAGATTTTTCTGTAAAAACATTGGAGGCCGGCGCAAATCGACGCATTGAAGTAAATGCATCTCTTGATGATGTCGGCAGCGGAATAAAGAATGTTGTTCTTGACTTGTATTATGCAGGTCAACTTATTGAATCAAGGAGAATAGATTCTGCACAAGTGATTGCAGAAGACTTTGACATTAGCCGTAAAGTATTGAATGCCTGCCCTGGTTGCAAGGCAAGCGTTACCTTAACGGTGTTTGACCATGGCCATAATTTTACTAAGCAGAAAATTGAAGTAGAAAATATGTATTCGTTCCCGAGTTCGCTTGTGCTCTGGTATCCTTTGCAAGAAGGCTCCGGGACTATTGCCCATGAAATGATGAATTCTGGAATGGACCTGGCGCTTGAACGATTGGAACGACCGTGGAGCTACGGAAAGGGCTTGTTCCTGTATTCTACTGGAGATCGCGCAGTTTCAAGTAAACCGATGAATGGAATGAATGAAGTCCCGTTCAGCATTGAATTTACGATCAGGCCGTCTGCCATGAGCAAGAATGAGGAATATTCCATTGTTGGCTTTGACGGTAATCTTCCGTGGCTTTTTGGAATTGCAAAGAATAGACGGTATTTCTTTGAGTACAATGGCCGAGGTGTTACATTTGATTTGTCGCCAGAAACATCGGTGAATACACATATCGTGTTGAGTATTAGTGGCAATAAGATTATGCTGTATAGGAATGGCGTGTTCAAGGAAGCGAAGACTTTGCCTGTAAATATTGCCTGGAATATGGATGGTAATGTTATTCTTGGAAAATTTAAAGGTTTGCAATCTGCAAGGGCAATCCTTACGGATTTGCGAATTTACAAGGATGCCTTGACTGCAAGCCAGATTCATACCCTTTATAATAACAGCATCGATGTCGATGAAGAGTATGTTTACACGGTAGCTGCGAGAGCCGTGAACCTGCAAAGGGATGGTGTCGCACTGGATTTATCTTGTGAGGTTCCAGGGGCTGCCTTTGTGAAACAGGGTGCGAAAACTTCTGGAAAAATTACATGGAATCCTGAGGCTCCCGCAGGCAAGTACAGTGTATATGTTTATGCAAGGGGACTTATTGGCGCAAGTGCCGGGGTAGAACTCTTTGTGGATGGGGTAAGCCATGGCTCTTATGCGATTCCATCTTCAGGAAAATGGGAGACTGTCTTGCTTGAAGGCTTGGAAGTAAACCTGAATTCAGAATCTGCCATTGCGTTTAGGCCTTTGAGTGGTACTGGCCTTGCAGGCGTTGCCTTGGCTGACATTCCAGTTTCTACAGTTTCATTTGGCGAGGAATTCTGGGAAATGCCAAACCCAAGTGTAGAAGTTCAAATGCAATACGTATCGCCAGAAGATAAGGCCATGGCAAAGCCGACGTTCAAGATCAAGAACTTGACAAGTGAAAAAATCGTGAATGCAAAACTCAGGTACTATTACAGGGGCGAAGGGCCAAATGTCGTAGCGGAATCTTTCTATCCGTCACTTCCAATGAGCATTGTGCATGATGCTGGCAGCGTTTACTATGCAGAACTTGCCTTAAAGGAACCTATTGAAGCTGGTGGCTACGCCTATTATGGCAATGGTCCTCAAATCGGATTGCATCGCAGCGATTATTCCGATTGGTACCTTGAAGATGATCCAAGCTTTGAAAATGGTGCGGTACTTTTGGATTCTATTGGCAATGTTCTCAATTCATGGAACTGCTTTGCTGGGGATGCCCCGGCAGAAATTGAAAAAAAGCAGGTACAAGTCGTTGCTAAGGATTTGAAGCATCCGTCGAATCAAGGCAGTAACTTGAATATCGTTGTTGAAAATACGGGAACGGAGCCTTTGGAAGGCTTTGAAGTCAGGTATTACTTGCGGGATACTTCTAAAGTTCAACTTGATACCTATTATGTACCAGGCGCAACATATTCATTACGCAATGCCGGTGGCGACTTGTGGTATGTATCGCTTGTTTATGACGACGTGATTTTGAATCCGGGCGAAAAGACTGGGTTTGGTCAAGGGGCAAACTTTGAGTTGCATTACCCTGATTGGCATGCCGGCTTTGAATCTGGAGACGACCCTTCTCATTATGGTGTTACTGCAGAATTCTCTGTAGCAGATTCCATTGTGGTTCTTGATAAGCATGGAAACCTGTTGCATGGCGGAGTACCGCAACCGAAATTTGGGAATATGCCTAGTGTCGGGAAGGACTCCGACGTGATTTACAGGGATGGTGAAAATCTCTATGTAAATATTGAAACCGCAGGTTTCTATGAATTGAATGTGGTAAATGCCATTGGAATTCAAGTCTTGAACTTGTTTAAGGGTTCATGGGATGTTGGCGAACATATGGTGACTATGCCGACGCAGAATTTACAGCCTGGCAATTATTTGGTTCTTTCTAACGGTTCCGAAGTTATTTCTTGGACACTTTTGAAATAAAAAACTCTAACAAAAGGAAAAAACATGTTGAAAAAAATGTTTGCCATTTTATGGCTTTTTGCGGCGTGCGCTTTTGCATTGACAATTGCCGATGTTGAACGGTCGTTGAAGAATAGCTTGTTCCCAAGCGACTCTTTTGAAATTAGGCTTTCTACAACTGTAGAATCTCTGGCGGGAACGCAAACTTCCGATATGTACATTGTTCAAAAGGGGCCTTCAAAGATCTATACGGAATTGAAGTCTCCGATGTTCAGCGAACGTTCCATTGTTTCTGGCGATAGAATGAAAACGACGGATTTGCAGTCTGGCAAGGTAAAGGTTATCCCTTATGACGGTGAAGCTTTAAAAAGTCTAGGAAACTTGCAGGTAGGCTTGTTTGCAGAAGATGGATGGTCTACTCCAAAAAAACTTTCAGACTTTGAATATGTTCTTGCAAAGGGAAAAAAGGAATTGTATTACAATTCGCAAAAGAAGCAAATCTTTAAAATTGTAGAAACTCTCGAGAATGGATACAGTGAAACTTTGCTTGAGTATGATGAAAACAGTACCATGAAAAAAATGGTTACCATGGTAAAGGTGAACGGAGTAGAAACGAAGGTAACTACATTGGTTCAAAAAACAGGTACGGGGGCCGATTTCCCGGATAGGTTCTTTGATTTTTGAAAAGCGACTGTAGAATGATTTTCTAACTTTGCGGGCATGGAATCTATTCGATTTGTGTGTCCGCATTGTGGCCTTAAAATGGAGGCGACTCTTGAAGGCAAGCCTTCGCTTATGATGGTCTTTGTTTGTGCACGCTGCAAGGAACCCCTAATGCGCTTTGACGGTGAAGTTTTTGAACTTGATCGTGAAGAATTTGTGAATTTGCGTCGTAAGTTGAATCCTGTTATTGGAAAACTTTTGGAAGAGGCAAATTCTGACAGGGCAAACCTTGTAAAGACGGAAGAAGCACAGGTTAAGGCCTCAGAAAATACAGAAAAGGAGCAAATTATAGATTCCGAAAAGCCTACGGTAAGACCTCTTATCAATGATGATTTTATGCAGGCGCTTACTATGAATTTGGAATGCTCGGACGTTTCTGAGTTTATCGATAAAATGTAAGCCTGTTTGCATGAGTCTTGAAACCTTAAAGATTGAATATCCTGAGCTTCCTGTCGTACAAAAACGGGAAGAATTTTTGGAACTGATCCAAAAACACCAGGTTGTAATTGTCCAGGCCGATACGGGTTCTGGCAAGTCTACGCAGTTGCCAAAATTTTTGCTTGAAGCGTATGCGGCAAGGCTTGCTCAAATGCAATCGACTGCCTCCCTTATGCAAAATGCAAGTGGGGAAGCTTCTGCCGAGGCTTCTGTCAAGGAAAATTCTGCAAAGGAATTCAACAATAAAACAAAGAAACTTGGCCGTATTGGTGTAACGCAACCTAGAAGGCTCGCTGCGCTTTCCATTGCCGATCGCTTGCGTGAAGAACTCAAAGATGAAACTTTGGTATCTTCAAAGATCCGCTTTTTTGAAGAAGGTCCGGCAGACGCTCCGATCAAGGTGATGACAGACGGTATCTTGCTGCAGGAATTCCGTCGTGATAGGCTGTTCCGCAATTACAGCGTTATCATGATTGATGAAGCGCATGAACGCTCGTTGAATATCGATATTCTTCTTGGTATCTTCAAGACTGTTTTAAGGGAACGCAAGGATTTTAAGCTGGTGATTGCATCAGCAACAATGGATGCAAACCTTTTCAAGGAATTTTACCCAGGTTCCGCGGTGCTTTGCGCAGAAGGCAGAACTTACCCGGTCGATGTGGAATATTGGGATATTCATGAAAGCGAACTTTCTGAAAAGGGTGACTGTGGCGTTTTAGAGGAAGCTGCACAAGCGATTGTCGACCTTGAATCCCGTGGTCGCGATAACCTTCTTTGCTTTTTGCCGACAGAACGCGATATTCAGGATTTGAGCGAAATGCTTCAAAAGGATCTTGATTCCAGTTTTGAAATATTGCCGCTCTTTGGACGAATGAGCCCTGCTGACCAAAAGAAGGTTTTTAAGAGTAGCGGAAAAACCAGAGTTGTCCTTGCAACAAACATTGCAGAAACTTCACTGACAATCCCAGGCATTGCGTATGTCGTGGATACAGGTTCTGCCCGTGTATCGCGTTACAATGCGCAGGCGCGAATTCAGGGGCTCCCCGTAGAAGAAGTATCTCAGGCTTCGGCTCGCCAGCGTACAGGTCGTGCGGGCCGTGTAAAGCCGGGCGTTTGCATTCGCCTTTACAGTGAAAGGAATTTTAGGGATCGTGAACCTTATACGGAACCTGAAATCCGCCGTTCTAACTTGGCAAATGTCGTTTTGCAGTTGAAAAGTCTTGGCCTTAGTGCAGAAAAGTTTGAATTTTTGCAAGCGCCCCCACGTTCGGCATTCCGTGGAGCATACAAGGCCTTGTTTGAACTTGGCGCAGTCAATGGCGTTGACGGCAATTCCCATGTTACGGACTTTGGCCGCGAAATGTCAAAGCTCCCGATGGACGTAGCCCTGTCTGCCGTTCTTTTGCGTGCTCGCGATGCAAATGTTTTGCAAGCAGCGGTCATTGTTTGCTCTGCGCTTTCCATTCAAGACCCTCGCCTTACGCCACAAGATGAAAAGGAGCGGAACAAGGCCCGTGAAGTTCATGTAAAGTTTGGCGGCCATAGGAGCGACTTTTTAACATACCTTTCTATTTGGAATGGCTTTTGCAAGGAATGGGATGGTAGCTCCTGGAACAAGCTTCGCAAATTCTGCGAAAAGCATTATCTGCATTTTTTACGTTGCCGAGAATGGGTAGACCTAGTCGATCAATATTCCAGAATCCTGAAAGTTGAATTCAAGGAGCGTGCGTGCCCGCTTGAAAGTTTTCATGCCGATAGCTTGCATATAGCACTTCTTGCAGGGTTCCTTGGCGGCATCGCTAAAAAGGATGTCGAAAATAGTTGCTTCCGCCTGGTGAGCGGTCGCGATGCGCACGTGTTCCCTGGTAGCGATTGCTACAAGAAATCCCCGGATTGGGTGCTTTCTGCTGAAGTGCGTGAAACAAGTCGCGTGTTCCTTACAAAGAACGCAGAAATCAAGCCTGAATGGATTTTGCAAGTTGCAGAACCATTCTGCACTCGGCGCTGGTTTGAACCGACATGGAACAAGGATCGTGGTTTTGTTGAAGCCGTTGAAGAGGTCTCTTTCAAGGGCTTTGTCATTAGCCGTGGTCGCCGTGTAGACTATGCTCGCATAAACCCGGAAGAATGTGCAGAAATATTCTTTAGGGAAGCAGTCGTGAACATGGATATGTCTAGGCCGTTCCCGTTTATGCAGCATAATGCGAAAGTCCTTGAAACACTTTCGGCTGCAGAAGCCAGGCTCCGCCGCTTTGGACTTGCCCCTTCCGAAGAATTGCAAGTCGATAAGCTTATTGCTGCTGCCCCCGGCGTAAATTCCATCAAGACCTTGAAGGATTTTATCCGTGAACACGGCGATGACGTTTTAAAATTCAATGCAGAAGAATTCTTGCAAGAAAGCGGTGCATCCTATGGGCACTTTGAGCATTTTGCAAACCACCTGAACTTGCATGACTTGAACAGGGCGAAAAAGAAAATCAAGGATGAACCAAAGCTTGGCGGTTCTGTAGAATCAATCCGCTTGCTCGGCAGAATGCTCCGTGGTGAAATCGTTTTTGATTCCAAGCGTGAATGCGATGGCCTTACCTTGCAGATTCCTGCAGAAATGCTTGCTACGCTTTCGCCTGCGAGGTTTGCTCTAGAAATCAAGCGCTACCGTGACTGGATAATTGATGCTTTCTTTAGCGGACTCACGAAGGATGCAGCAAAAAAGTCAGCTTCCCTTAGAACCCGTCTTGATGATGAATTTTGCGATGTTCTTGAAGCCCATAATGAATATTCGCCAGTGCGAGCTCTAGCCGAAGCTGGTTCAAAAATTGCTGCATTTGCAAATGCAGATTATGGCTTGCACCCTGAAAAGGAACATCACTTGAGGCTCCACTTGAATGTGGAATGTCCTGATGGTACAATTCTTAATATTGAACTTTCTCCAGAATGGGGGGCGTTCAGTTATTTGCAGGCTTTGCAGAATCTTGTGCCTAGTGTCATTACCGATTTGCCTTTCGGAACGCTTCGCTACGGAAGCCGAGGCTCGTCTGTCGCTGTTATGGAAGCCCCGGAAGCGGATTTTTTCAGGGCGCTTGTCGAACGCACAAGGACAGCTTTGCATCCAGAAAATAGTGATGCGGCCCTTGATAGAATTTCGCTTTTGCAGATGGGCGGCGCAAATGCCGCTTGCAATTGTGCTGTAACGCCAAAGGACCTTGTGTACCGCTCATTGTTGAGTTCCGATTGGAACCCGGAATCCACTCCGCGATTTAGCGGCATCGAGTTTGCAAAGGGTAAGCATGTAAAGGATTTCAGGGATATCGCGCCCGATTTCAAGTCAATGGATGCGGTCGCCCGGATTGGCCTTGTAAGGCTTTGCTATGAATCTGCCTTGCTTGGCGGGACTGCGTTCACTCGTTGCTGGAATACGCTCCGTGATGTGGTTACGAACTTGCGCCATGGCAAAAAAATGCCGGAAGATATTGAGCGCGTTGCCATTGCTGTAACGGAAGCCCCGAGTGTCTACGAAATTCTCCGCATTGCGGCAAAGTTTTTGAATCTGGATGTCCACCTTGCAAATTCGGCTTCGAACCCCTTGGAAGATCTTGATGTTCGCTCGGTTCGCGATGAATTCAGGCCGTTCTTGCAGGCAAAATTCTTGCGTGAAGAGGAACGCAAGGAAGTGCGAGAAACGCTAGGCCTGCTCGAAAAGACTTCTACCGGTGCAAAGGAATTTTTGGAACGTTATTTGAATTGCAAATTGCTCTTTGAAAAGTACGATGCACTCCGCTTGCGCCGTGGCCTCCCCGAAGAAGAGGAGGAAATCGAGGAAAGCGCACTTGCAAAGCTGAAAATGCAGTTTGGAAAGCTGCGATAAGCGAAAATGGTTTGCTACTTACGGTTAGTTTAAGCTAACCGCAAACTGCGAAAGTTTTTGAGGATAACGCTTGTTATAGCCTCAAAACAAGGCTAAAAGCCAAATTTCGCAAAGCTCATTTTTCTAAATTAGGAGCCGATGAAAAAAATTGCTGTATTGGCACTTTTTGCGTGCCTTTCTTGTAGCTTGACCGCCTGTGATTACATCGCGGAGCGCGTAGCCGACCACGGGCCTGCCGTAGTTCAGGTTGGTGAGTCGCGCCTTACGCATGCCGACTTGCGTGAAATGGAACCGGGTTGGGATTCTCTTTCTGTAGATGACCAGGCTAAATTCCTAAAATCCTGGGTCGATGAAGAACTGCTTTACCAGGCTGCCATTGCTTCTGGAGTCGCTAACGATCCTGTTACGGCTAGGGCCGTAGAAAATGCCAAGCGTAAAATTGTTACGACTGCGTATTTGTCTTCGATCAATGATTCCATTCAGGTTTCAAAGGAAGAAATCCATGCCTATTACGAACAGCACCCTGACCAGTTCATTTATGGTCATCACCGTTGGTCTGGCGTGATTCTTTCGTACCCAAAGTGGGACCTTGGCTATGAATTTTTCAAGGCAAAGAAGAACGAGCACTTTGCCGCTGCTCCAAAGCTTGACTATCGTATAAAATCCATTGATGCATTTGAAAACGTCCTGGAGTCACCTGATTCTTGCCTTGCTAGCGACCTTCGTACAGTCGAAATGGGAGCTCTTGTTGGCTTCAAGGTTTGTGGCAGGGCTTTAAAGAGCATGATCGTTCTTGCTCACGAAGATTCTGCGGCGGTTAGGCCGTTTGACGACGTCGCTGAAGAAGCCTCAATTTATGCAAGGCTAGAAAAGCGAAAAGCCCGCATGGATGCCTTGCGCCTTGACTTGAAAAAGAAAACTCCAGTGTTTGCCGATTGGAAGCCTTCTGCAAAGGAAAACTAGATGAAGAAGATTTTTGCACTATTGACCCTTGTGATTTCTGCCGCGTTTGCAGAACCGGAGCTTTTGGAAGCCGTATCTGCCATCGTTGATGGCAAGCCGATTATGCGCTCTGAATTGCTTGAGGGCTTTTATAGACTCCAGACCTTGCCCGAGGCAGCAGGCAAGAGCGAAGAAGATCTTAAAAAACAGGTGCTCGATAAGCTGATCGATGAAAAGGTCCTTTTGAGCCGTATCGATAGGGATTCCATCAAGCTTTCTGAATCTGAAGTGGAACAGCGCGTGATGAACCACTTGACAAGCCTTGCCGCAAGCCAGCATATCGACATGAATACATTGGAACGAGCAATTCGTGTTCAGCTTGGCCTCAGCATGGCGCAGTACAAGGACCAGCTTGCAAAGCAGATTCGTGACCACATGTACATGACGCGTATTCGCCAGTTGCATGTCGGTACGATGAATCCGACAAAAAAGGATGTCGACGCATTCTATGCGGCCTACAAGGATTCGCTCCCGCGTCAGTATAACTGCATTTTGATTTCGCATATCCAGTTGGATATCAAGCCGAGTCAGGCAATTCTTGATTCCGTTCGCATGGTTGCAGATTCCTTGATCGACAGCCTTGATGTTGGTATGAGCTGGGAACTTATGGCAAAGAACCATTCCCAGGATTCCACGGCAAGCAAGGGCGGTGACCTTGGCTATATCAAGAAGGGCTTGCTTGACCCGGAATATGAACGTGCAACGGCAAAGCTGAACAATGGCCAGCATTCTGAAACCCCGGCAAAGACTGATCTTGGCTATCACATTATCAAGGTGATTGGCCGTCGTGAAGACGGTGTCCGTACAGCCCAGATACTACTCCGTACGATTCCTTCTGCCAAGGATTCTGCAGCGGTTTTTGCCAAGGCAGATTCCCTTTCGAAGGTCTTGACTAGCAACGAGGCCTTCGGTGCGTCTGCAAAGGTCTTGAGCACCGATCCTAGTTCAAACTTCCTTGGCGGTCGCCTGGGCTGGTTCCAGCGTGCAGATGTCGATACTGCATATATCGCGACAATTTCGGACTTGTCTGTAGGCCAAAATTCTACACCGGTCTTGATTGACGGAGCGTACCACGTGTTCCGCCTTGAAAGCGAAGAACAGGAACGAGAACTTACTCTTGAAGACGATTACGAAAAGATCCGCAGCTTTACTGCAAACAAGATGGAAACTGAAAAGCTTGCAGAACTCGTAAAGAAGTGGCGCGAAGAAGTCTTTATTGAAATCCGTACGCTTGAGTAACGGTCGAGTCGTTGCGAGGCGAAAATGAACAAGCCGTATTCAAAACTTGCACCCTATTACAAAAGCGTAATGGAACATGTCGATTACGCCAAGTGGGGGCATTACCTGGAACGCCTTGTTCGCTTGCATTGCAGGTTCCCGAAGTCGCTTTTAGAAGTTGGCGGCGGGGCCGGCATTTTGACAAAGTTCTTTAATCCGAAGAATTTGAAGTTCCGTGTGACAACGGACTTGTCGTACGAAATGATTGCCCTGGCAGAGCCAGAAACTGCAGGCCACAGGGCGGTTGCCGATGCTTGCAAGCTGCCCTTCAAGGGGCCGTTCGACATGGTCCTTATGACGTATGACGCCATTGACTATCTTGAAAAAAAACAGCTTGCGAAATTCTTCAAGGAAGTCGCGAGGGTTTTGAGTGATGGCGGCATTCTTGTCTTTGATGCCGTTACGGAATTTAATAGCTGGAACTACTTTGACGATGTCTGGGACGTTACCGAGCTCGAAAATTGCGTGATAAACCGTCACAGTGTTTACGACCATAAAAAGAAAATCCAGTTCAACCACTTTGACTTTTTTTGCCCTTGTAAAGATGGCCGCTATGAACGGTTTTCAGAAACGCACAAGCAGTACATTCATTCGGTAGAAGACTTTAGCAGTGCTATAAAGCGGGCTGGCTTAAAGCTGGAAGCCGTGTATTCCGAGTTTTCATTTTCACCAGACTTGACAGACGCGACAAGGCTTCAGTTCGTGGTAGGTAAGGCATGATCTATTTTTCGCATGTGACAAAGACTTACGAAGAAAACTGGAAGGCTCTTTCGGATGTTACGTTTCGCATTCGCAAAGGTGAATTTGTCTTTTTGACGGGGCATTCCGGTGCGGGCAAGTCGACGCTTCTAAAGATGATTTACATGGATGAACGCCCCGATGATGTCCGTGGCGGTCAGGTCATGGTTCGCTTTGACAAGGACTTTGTTTACGATTCCAAGACGACAAAGGAATCCAAGGTGCAGGGCTTCCGTCGTAAAATGGGAGTCGTGTTCCAGGACTTTAAGCTGCTCCCCGATAGAAACGTTTTTGACAACGTGGCGCTTGCGCTCCGCATTGTAGGGACACCTGCAAGCAGGTTGAATGCTGCCGTGTTTGAAGCTCTGACGCTTGTCGGTATTTCGCAAAAGCGTTTTGCCATGCCGTATACGCTTTCGGGCGGTGAACAGCAGCGTGTAGCCATTGCGCGTGCCATGGTACACAACCCGTACTTGCTTATTGCGGACGAACCTACCGGCAACCTTGACCCGGAAAATGCTGAAGAAGTCTTCAAGATTTTCAAGGAAATCAATGCGCGCGGAACAACGGTTGTAATGGCTACGCATAACCCGGACTTTTACATGAACAGTCCGTTCCGTAGGCTTTCCTTAAGCCATGGCGAATTGTTGAATAAGGAGATCCTCTAATGTTTACAGCAATCGCCGCCCTTGCTCAATCTATTTTGCTTGCTGCCGGTTTAAGCCCCGCCTTGCAGAATGCGTTCATGACACAGTGCGTGAATGTTTCGCAGAACAAGGAAGCTTGCAAATGTGCAATGAAAAAGCTTGGCAACAAGTATGACCTGAATACATTCATTGCGATTGAAAACGGAACGCTCCCGGCAGAAAAGCAGGTCGCAGTCATGTCTGATGTCTTTGAAACAGCAACGCAATGCTTTGTGCAAGATGAATGTGCCGAAGACATTGAACATATCTTAGGCAAGGCTGAAGCCCACAAGGCTTGTGACTGTGCCGTAGATCGCCTGTTAAAAATGAAGGATGCGGATCAAGCCGCATTCCTTGCAATGGATGAAAACTTCTTTGCCGAAAATGAAAAGCGATTTGAAGACAAGGTAATGAAAGAAATTTTGCCATGCTTGCCTAAAAAAGTTACTCCGGCAATCAAGAAGAACCTTGTCGACGAGTGTGCCGCAGAAAGTGGCGATACCCCGAATGTGCGTAAACTCTGCACTTGTGTAACAGAAGAAGTCTTTAAAAAGTATACCTTGACCGACTTTATCAAGGACACTTTTGGCGAAAGCGAAGAACTCAACCAGTTCATGGATGAAGCACTTCAAAAGTGCAGGCAATAAGCAAATTCTAGCTTAATTTTCAAGAACGATTTTGGTAAAAAATAATTCGTTGTAAATTGCCTTGCAATTTACAGAATGTTCTAGATACATTGACAGTAGTCATTTAAAAAAGGAGGTCCTTATGGATGAACTTGTTTTTTTGCGCTGCCCTGTATGCGGGAACATCGTCGTATACCTCAAGAGCTCTGGCGTTCCCATTGTATGCTGCGGAAAGCCGATGGAAAAGCTTGTGGCAAACACTGTCGATGCTTCTAAAGAAAAGCACGTACCCGTGGCAGACATCTTTTCAACCACGGTCATGGTAACCGTAGGTGGTACGCCTCACCCAATGGAAAAAGACCATTATATCGAATGGATTGCTTTGCAAAGTTCAACCGGCTTCCAGATTCACTACTTAAAGCCTGGCGAATTGCCTTGCTATGAATTCCAAAAGCAAAAAAACGTAATGCCAATTGCTGTTTTTGCTTACTGCAACTTGCATGGGCTTTGGAAAACGCAACTTGCCTAGGTAAATTACACCCCGTATACGTCCCTTGTGTTTTGGCGTACACTTGCGTAGAGCTCGTCGAGTTCTACGTTTTTTATTTCTGCAAGTTGCTTTGCAATGTGCGGAATCATGCCACCGTGGCTAGGCTTTCCACGATACGGGACCGGAGCCATGAACGGGGAATCGGTTTCGAGTAAAAGCCTGTTCATTGGCACGATGCTTGCCGCTTCGCGAATGTAGTCTGCCGTTCTAAAAGTTAAAATTCCAGTAAAGCCAATGTAGATGTTGTCTGAAATTCCAAGAAGCTTTTCAGCGTATTCGCGGTTCGAAGTAAAGCAATGCACATGAATTTTTGTATTGGCGATATTTGCATTCTTTAAGATCGCAATGCTGTCGTCTTCGGCTTCTCGCAAATGCAAAACAAGAGGCTTGCCTGTTTCAAGAGCATCGTCAAGCTGCGTCTCAAAAACTCTTAATTGTTCTTCACGTGTGTCTGCGCCGTAATGGTAGTCAAGGCCGAATTCACCGCAGGCGACGCAGCGCTCGTGACTCCAGTAGTCGGTAATGATTAAGCGAGCTTCATCAAAGTTCTCGATGTCTTCCGGGTGGATGCCGTAAGTTGCATAAACATTTGCATGGGTTTCGCTAATTATGCGTGCGTATTCAAAAGCCGCAAGGTTTGGTGCATTGTGAATGAATGCTTCCGGCGGAGTTTCCATTTGTGCAAGCAGACTATCGAATGTCTCTCCGGTTCGTTCTTCAAGAGCGTCGATATGGCAATGGGCATCTACGAACATTCTAGTACACCACCTCTACAATCTCGTATTCAATAACACCCTTAGGAACGGTCACCTTGATTTTTTCACCTGTATGCTTTGCAATCAGTTCCTTGCCGACAGGGGAGGTAACGCTGATATTACCCTTGAGCGGGTCGATCTCTTGAGGGCCTACAAGGCGGTAAGTCTTGATTTTTCCACTCTTGGTATCTTTGAGCGTGACTGTTGCGCCAAAGCGAATGGAATTGTCTTCTGGGACTTTTTGCTCTACGATTTTTGCCGTGTCTAGAACCTTGTCCAAAAAACGCAGACGGCGGTCGATTTCGCGAATGCGCATGCGGCCAAAAGTATACTCTGCATTTTCACTGCGGTCGCCTTCGGCAGCAGCAGCCGTAACACGAGCCTGAACGGCAGGGCGCTCCACATACTTGAGTTCGTGCCATTCTTCTTTGAGCTTGTCAAAGCCCTCTTGAGAAATTAAGTGAGACATGTCCTAAATTTAGTTAAAGTTGAAAGAATGGATAAGATTATTTTTGAAATGGGGACGATTGCCTTGAACAAATCCGAAGGGCTGGCGGTAAAAATTTGTTGCGAATATTGGGGTAAATGTTTATATTGTAGCGGTGTAAATTTCCCAAGAAAATTAGGGCTTGTTTAAAGGTGTAATACCGAGACAATGTGGTTTGTATTTCTGACGAAGCGCACAGTGCTCAGACCAACTTGGATCAGAAAGTTACCGTGACTGAAAAGGACGTAAAGATCTGTTATGGCTTTGCCCGTTATTTGCGCGATTCCCTGCCCAATGCAACCTATGTAGACTTCATAGGAACGCCTGTGGATGCAACATTGGATGTTTTCGGTCGTGAAGTGGATATTTACACCATGGACGAAATCCGTAAAGGATGGCATTACTGTGCCAATCGTTTACGAAGGGCGTGCCGCAAAGGCGGTGCTGAACAATTCCGTTCTAGAAGATATTGAAAAATATTATGATGAAGATGCGGAACAAGGTGCCAGTGAATACCAGGTGGACCAAAGTAAGCGAGAAATGGCCCAGATGGGCATTATCCTTGGCGACCCAGACCGTTTGAAAGCTGTTGCTGCAGATTTTGTTGCCCATTATGAAGCTCGCATCGAAGAAAAGTCTTCGGTCTTTGGCAAGGTCATGTTCGTGTGCTACAATCCAAAAATTAAGCTTCTTCAAATGCTTTTGAAAAAGGCTATTGGCCAAATTCGCAAAGTCAATAAAACCAAGGGCGTCGACTTCACCAAAAAAAGCAGACTCTGGTTGAAACATACAATGACCGCACTGAACAAGATATCTTGAAGAGCAAGGTTTACTAAGAAATGGCCGAATCCTTGACCAACATGATTATGGAGGTTCGAGCCACCTTTGACGCCGGTAATGATAAGGGCTTATTACTTACCCTGACTGGAATAAGAAAGACGACATCAAGCTTATACTCAAGGTTGTCCTTATCATCAAGCTAGACGAATTCGGCTACCCGTTAGTAGAACGCGACGAAGTCTACGGTGAAATCTTTGAACAGGCCGAGAACTTTAAGAAGAAGAGATAAAAGGGAATTGATATATGAAACCGTCTGAACAAAAATTACTTGCATTACTTTCTGGGAATGATGTCACGTTTTATATTCCGCCTTATCAGTGCAATTACGAATGGAATAACGTTTAATGTTAGGTCTTTTTAGAAGACCTTTTTAAAACAGCATTATTGAAGACCCGTGGCGTGCTACCACCACAATGCTTTTCTTTGTTGCGTTATGCGATATTGTCGCCAAAGACAATATAAAGAGTCTTTTTTTTGTTAAATTTTTAGTGGATGCAGGTGGCGTTGATAAATTTTACAAAAGAATAACGGTTCTTATTGGAGAAAAAATGATTAAATCTTCTAAAAAATTCTTTTTAACGACGTTATTGTTGTTATCTGCAATTTTTGCGTCAGTTTCCTATGCTGATGACAATATTGACAACGAAGAAAGCAGTGCTGACTACAGCATGGCTTCTAGAAATATGGAAGAAGAAAATATTGCGTTTCTTCTTAATTTGATTCAATTTTCCGTAGCCAAAATAATTGTATCTGAAAACAAAGGATTCCTTACATATGAACAAGAATCCATTATGAACAATTATGAAAGATCAGAATTGGTTGATGCCAAGATTATCAATGAGTATAAGTATTTGTTTGAAGGAATAACACAACTTGTGATTCGAGGAGAAAAACGACAATTCCTTGATAAGAAAATTCAATTCAAAAAAGATAATGCAATTTACAATTCTCTTAATAGCTTTGGATCTGTACTTGTTGCTCCATCTCCTGTCGGAATTGCATACGCAGTATTGAATGCTGGCTTTAACTATGCCAGAACAACGAGCGAAATCAATATGGAAAAGATGGAAGAAGATTTCCAATTGAAAATAGACAATATAAAAAATATTGATGAATTGCGCGGTAGCCTTTTTTCTACGAGTGCTTTGGTGTACATGGAAAAAAAATATCATTCTCAATATCTTATCACAGAAACGTCCATGAAGGACCTTGCGAAAGCTGCCTTTGCTGTAGATACGACTGATGATCCTAGTGTTTTGAAGGCGAATCTTGTACTTCTAGAAGATATGATTCATGATGCCTCGATGTCTAAATTTTCTCCGCTTTGGTTAACTCTTGGCAAAGTGTATTTTAAATTGAACGAATACGAGAAAGCTGAATCAAGCTTCAATAAGGTTTGTACAATGAAAAGTAGTGTGTTAAGGCATAATCCCTATATTGCTGAGGCCGCTAGGTACATATTAACTATAAGAATGAAAAACAATCAATATTTGGATTTGGAAAAATATGAATCTTTGATCGATAAGAATACGCCTCCTGGCGTGAGGGATGATTTATATCGATTCCTCGCTTCTGTGTATATTTTCAATGAAGATTGGGATAGTGCGAAGAAATATGTTGAGTATCTGAAATCTCGAAATGTTGAGGCGGAATATGGAGTTTTAGCTAGTACTGTTGATTTGCATTTTTACCCGGAGAATTCTATTGAATATAGACGAGCAGAGGCCATCTTTAGATCTAAAGGCCTTATCTGGGGAATAACACCTGAATCAGACAAATATATAGAACTAGAGGATGAATACCTTCCTTACATATATTTCTTGTCCCCACGACTTGTAAAAAGAGTTTATCTTAATAGCAATGAGGTTGATTCACTTACAGTGAGCGAAGCCGACCCATACAACATAGTTTCTTTAAAAAATAGTCTGTGGCACAAATATATGAGTGAATCGTTTTCGGCCTCTGTTGAATTTGATGATGGCATTCGTATAAGCTATCGTAAATCTAAGGATGAAGACGTTACTGATGACTATATTGTTCGTAAGGTGAAATACAAAAGAAAGAAACATCTCAGTTGGGAAAATTGGGAAGCTAGATTGATTAGAATGGTCATTACCAAGGTTTCTATTATGGAAAATGGAGAATGGGTGTCTTTTGAACCAAACACAAAGACAAAAAAATGGGTAAGATTAAAATAGTAAATTGGTTTGTGGTAGCATTTTACGTGCTGTCACTTTCTTTTTTGTGTTACGCAAAGCAAGGCTCTGAACATGCGCAGGATCAGTTGTATGTTCTTGGACTTTGGAATGAGTCTAAACTTCAAGAATCTAAAGAAAATTTGAAATTGATGAATGGATTGTTAAGAACATTCAATCTCGGCATCGATGATGAGTATTCTATCTTTCTTGATCAATTAAAGACGAAATATCCAGGCTTCAATTGGGGAGACTACACGCATCGCCTTTTATATCATTGGGGGTATGATTATGGAGATCCATCAAACCATAAAGCCCTTAGTGATGCGTGTATTGATAAATTGGGTGATTATAGCAAATGTATGTCTCTTATTGATGATGTAAAAAAAGAACAAAAAGATCGTGAAGCTCGAATGACTAATGCTATAGCTTCTTTTTTTAAAACAAATGTTAGAGAATTTAATCACGCAATTGGAGCAATAATCTACTATACTCATTTGTTGGGAGACCATATACAGCACAGCAATAAAAAAACAGATCTTGCTGTTTTTTCAACATACAATATTAAATCTCGTATAAAAACTGAAGTTGATAAATTAGCTCATAACTTAACATTACGAGAGAAAGCGCAAAAAGAGCTTACTGCATTTAATAATGCTTGGAGAGTCTTAAAAAATCGGGACTTAAGCAACGAGGCTGAGGCTCAAGCTGTAATTGATGTCCTGGCAAAACATCTGCCGCCCATTTTAGAAAAAATATATGGGAATACCTTTAAAAATACGGGTGTTAAATTTGTCTATTCATCCGGGTTCTTTTCTTTCTTTTAATTGTTTCACTCCCTGCGACAGTCGACATAGACTTGCAAAAGTCCGTACGTGCATTCGCGACAGGGCTCATCAACCCTCCGCCAACAACAAAACTAGAACTTCTTCATAATCAAAAGTATGCTATCGATCATCTTCCCGGCGTGAGCCGCGCTGTTTTTTTCAAAATGAGAGACGCTGTCTCACAAATTGACTTGGAGTCATTATTTTGAAATTTTGAAGTTGAAGCGACAGATGAAAAGCATGCTGTTTCATCGTATCGCGTTGAGCAAGGACAAAAAGCAGATTTTGGACTTGAGCAAGAACGGTATCCTTATGGAATGACAAATGCTGTCAAATGCCTCAGATGTCGCACCCAAGGCGACATAACGAGAAATAACAAGCTGTTACTTTGTAAAATTTTCGCAAGTACCTTGCCAAGAGCGGTACTTTAGCTACATTACATCCTGACGCACTGCTCTATCGAATGGAGTGGTGCGTCTTTGTTTTATACGGCATTCCCGTATTCAAAATGCGCCTTTGAATAATATCAATGTTTTAAAGGAGGCTATATGCAAAATACTTATCCAGGAAGATGTATTTTAGCTATGTGATATAATTCGCCATTACATTTACACAAACAATGTAGATCGCATAAAAAAACAGAGAATAGCATCTACTTTAAAAATGACTATTCAATTTAGACCTACTTTGCCAACAAATGAAATGTGATTAAATAACTTTAAACCGTTTGTGAATGATAATGGATAAGAGAAAAATCAAAGTTGTTAGAGTTCTGCATCCAATTGGTCAGGGAGCTTTTTATACAGAACAATTTGAATGTAATGGTTGTAAGCGTAATATTGTTTTTGATTGTGGAGGAACAAAGGGGCATATTGAAAGAGAAGTCTTATATTATTGTTCATATTTATCTATCGAACAAGGAAAAGAAAAACCTATAGTTGATGCTGTATTTATATCGCATTTTGATGACGATCGACGACCCGAAGATTAAAGTTCAAAGAGTTTCTACAAAATATCCATACGAGATTATCAACTTTGTTCCGTTTGCCGGTTTTGACAGAGAGTCGGCTGCCGGCTGGTGGCAAGACTATAACCTAGTCAAGCATTTCCGTGCGGATGTTCCAGAAAAGGGAATCCCGAACTATCAGCTTGCGCACTTGAAAAATGTTTTTTGCCTCTGGAGAATTGGAAAAGAAATCAGTTACCGAGGAAATCTCGGCAACTGCCAGCGACGGCAAAAACTATAGAATGAATTTCTACAATCTCGATGCAATTATTTCCGTCGGTTATCGTGTAAATTCTGCGAAGGCCACAAAGTTCCGCATTTGGGCTACGGGAATCCTGAAGGAATACATCAAGAAGGGTTTTGTGCTCGACGACGAGCGCTTAAAGCAGGGTAACGCTGTTTTCGGTAAGGACTACTTCAAGGAACTTTTGGAAAGAGTCCGATCTATCCGAGTTCTTGGAATTCAGGCGCTACGATATTCTCGATGGCAATGGAAAAGTCAGCCGGGACCAAGCGGACGAGAAAGCTTTCGGGGAATACGAGATTTTCAACCGCACGCAAAAGATTGACTCTGATTTCGACAAGGTAATCCGGAAAATAAAGAAGAATTAGGGGCTTGAAATGCCGTCGTTCATAATATGAAATTTTCTACGCAGTGCGTGGAAATTTTTTTCTATCATTTTATATCCTATTTTCCCCTAATATTTGAGTGCAAATTGTCGAAAATTTGATCAATTTGTGAAAAAAAATGCTTATTACTCGGCGTGATAGTTTGGCCCTTAACAAGGAACTTGAAAAACACTATATTGGGGCTATGGGTGCAGTGCATATTGGTATATTGCATGAATATCAGTTTGCTGTATTACCTGAATCTTCAAAGAAATTATTAGAGGTTTACTCTTATGAATGGAATTAAACGACCTGCGGTTATTCTTGCTGAATCGGAAGCGGAATATAGGGCTGTTCCCGATCCATATAAGAGTTTCAAACATCCTCCAATGGATATGTTGGGGGTGTTGCGGTATGCCCAAAGTGTGGGTAAGGCTGTGTGTGAATTGACCGCAGATGAAATAAAACCTTACTTGAAGGAATCTGCTGCGAAAAAGCTCTTGGAGGTTTACACTTATGAATGGAATGAGTGAAAATAAGATGGTTCTAGCGGAATCCTCTGCTTCATATATTGCAACCCCGGATCCTTACAAGGATGCTCCTTCTATGCATCTTGATTTGCCGAACCTTTCGCGTTATGCAGATAGCCTTGGGAAAAAGGTTATGGATCTCAGTACTGAAGAAATTGAAAAGTTCCGAATTTAATTTTTGAAGGTTTCTTTGTAAAATATTTTTCCAGCCCTTGCCAACTTTCTAAAAAACACCTACATTACATCCCGACGCGCTTCTCTTTAAAAAAGGAGAAGTGCGTCTTTTTGTTATATGGCTTTTGCCGTATTTAAGGACGCCTCTGGTAACAGTAAATGAACAAAGGAGGCTGTATGCAGAATGTTGAAGTCGGTTGCGTAGATATTTGGCTTGATGAAATTGTTCCATGCCTTAAGAATAATAAAACTGGTGAGTTCAAAGAGACAGCTGTTTTCGAAATTCAAAGTAAATCCTTTCTTAAGGGATTTCGGGAAGATAATGGATGGCGTATTAATTGGTATGATTTGCCACAAGATGTCAAAGTCTATGCTTTGGTTCTCAAAGAAAATACAGATGTTCAAGGTCTTGTGGCCTTAAAAAAAGATGATGATGTAAAGGCGGCGTATATTCACTGGGCGTGTACGGCCCCTCATAACAATAAACATGATTTTGGAAGTCAGCTGTATGGTGGTGTGGGTGGTCATCTTTTTGCAATCGCAGCCGATATGTCCTGTCAGTGGGGCTTTGATGGTTTTATGTATGGTTTTGCCCTTAACAAGGAACTTGAAAAACACTATATTGGGGTTATGGGTGCAGTGCATATTGGTATATTGCATGAATATCAGTTTGTTGTATTACCTGAATCTTCAAAGAAATTATTAGAGGTTTACTCTTATGAATGGAATTAAACGACCTGCGGTTATTCTTGCTGAATCGGAAGCGGAATATAGGGCTGTTCCCGATCCATATAAGAGTTTCAAACATCCTCCAATGGATATGTTGGGGGTGTTGCGGTATGCCCAAAGTGTGGGTAAGGCTGTGTGTGAATTGACCGCAGATGAAATTAAACCTTACTTGAAGGAATCTGCTGCAAAAAAACTCCTGGATCTCAGTACTGAAGAAATTGAAAAGTTCCGAATTTAATTTTTGAAGGTTAACAAAGATCATCGTAAAGGGTGGTTCACTCTTAGGCATTGACATACTTCTCTAAATTGCATATATTTACCATTGTAATTTGATAATCCTCATGACAGTCGGCATAGACTTTTAAGTCCGTACGTGCATCCGCGATGGGGCCCATAAACCTTCTGGTTTGTGCTGTTGGATAGCTGGCAGGAATACGACCTGCTCGAGTCCAGCCGAATGGCTGGCAAGTAACGCCGGGGAAGGCCCCCGCCAACAGCAAAAGCTAGAGCATTCAAGACAGAACAAAAACTTTCAAGATGCGGGTGTCGCGTCTTGAATTTGGTGTAGCCAAAATCTGGCTACACATTTAACAATTTGATTTTATGGAGGCCAAATCATGAGAATACTGGACAAAGATTATTACAAAAGACTTTACGCGGAACCTGTCCTTGGAACCATTCTTCGCACACCGCCACCGGACTTTACGGAACTTGATAGAATTTGTGAAGAATTTGAGAAAAGCGTAGAAGAAATGCATATTAGAGAAGGTTATGTTACAAAAAAGGAGTGCAAATGATTGCGTCTGTTGAGGTTCTTGACACTCCGAAATATTCTGTAGAACATCTCTTTGATAAAGAAATAAATGGAATTCTTATTGAAAATTTTGAAACTTCATCAAAAGCAAAGGGTCTGGAAAAATATTTAAGGCATTGTGCAATTTCTGACGAAGTGGAATTTGCCTCCCGACGAGGAAGAGTTTGTGCTGGATCATGTGAAACCAATGTATGACATAGGCTGCGTTTTTATGTATCAAGTCTTGTCGCTTGGGAAAAACAGTCGTAATTAGCGTTGCACGGTTACTAAATCACGGATTTTCTGCAAAAACTAAGTTATCTTTAAATCATGGCCTTCAAAGAAGCTGATTTAGAGATTGCGATTAAGGATCTCCTCGTTAAGGAGGGGTATTCCTATGTTCCTGGGGAGCAGATTGCCCGTTCCGAAGAAGATGTTCTGATTGAATCGGATTTGCGGGAATATCTGCATCGCAGGTATGATGCCGAGGGCATTACCGATAATGAAATCCAGCTTCTTGTGATGGAGTTGCGTTCTTTGGCCGCAAGCGACCTTTACGAGAGCAACAAGAAGTTCTGTACATGGCTTTCTGACGGTTACATGCTCAAACGCGAAGATCCGAAGCAGAAGGACATTCTCATTGAACTGGTAGATTATTCTGCATTAGGGGATCACCGAAAGGCAGGCTTTGGCCTGGATTCCGAAGATTCCGATGTTGCCTTGGCTGCCGATGTTCAGGCAAAGTACAGCGCAGACCATAACATAATAAAATTTGTGAACCAGCTGGAAATTGTAGGCCCAGGGAACGAAAAGCGTATTCCCGATGGAATCCTTTATGTGAACGGCCTGCCTCTAGTTGTTTTTGAGTTCAAGAGTGCTGTTCGTGAAGATGCCACCGTGTTCAATGCCTTTGAACAGTTGACAGTTCGTTACCGCCGTGATATTCCACAGCTGTTCGTCTATAACGTCTTCTGTGTCATAAGCGATGGTGTAAATAACAAGGCCGGAAGTTTCTTTGCCAAGTACGATTATTATTACGCCTGGCGTCGTGTTGGTTTTAAGGATAAGCGTGTTGATGCCGAGGGTTTCGAAAGCCTTTATTCCATGATTCAGGGAATGTTTGGCCGTAAGCGTCTGCTGGATATTTTCAAGAATTTCCAGTATTTCCCGGATAGCAGTAAAAAGGAACTGAAGGTTCTTTGCCGTTATCCGCAATATTACGCCGCACGCTCCTTGTACGAGAACATTTGCAAGGCGCGCAAGCCTAACGGCAACGGCAAGGGTGGAACTTATTTTGGTGCGACGGGCTGCGGAAAGAGCTATACCATGCTCTTCTTGACACGATTGCTGATGCGTTCTCAGGAATTCAAGAGTCCGACCATAATCTTGATAACTGACCGAACCGATTTGGATGACCAGCTTTCCGGTTTGTTTGTTGGGTCCAAGAAGTACATCGGCGATGAACGTGTCGAAAGTGTTGAAAGCCGTGCAGACCTTCGTGAAAAGCTGAAAGGCCGCAAGAGTGGGGGAGTGTTCCTTACCACAATCCAGAAGTTCAGCGAAGATATCGAACTCTTGACGGATCGCAACAATGTGGTTTGCATTTCTGACGAAGCGCATAGAACTCAGACCAACCTGGATCAAAAAGTTACCGTGACCGACAAGGGCGTAAAGACCAGTTATGGCTTTGCCCGCTATCTGCACGATTCCCTGCCTAATGCAACTTACGTGGGCTTTACAGGAACGCCTGTAGATGCCACGCTGGATGTTTTCGGTCGTGAAGTGGATATCTATACAATGACGGAATCCGTGAAGGATGGCATTACGGTGCCAATCGTTTACGAAGGTCGTGCCGCCAAGGTGGTATTGAACAATTCCGTTCTAGAAGATATTGAAAAGTATTACGATAAAGCTGCGGAACAAGGTGCCAACGAATACCAGGTGGACCTAAGTAAACGCGAAATGGCCCAGATGAATGTTATCCTTGGCGACCCAGACCGTTTGAAAGCCGTTGCCGCGGACTTCGTTGCCCATTACGAGGCCCGCATCGAAGAAAAGTCTTCGGTCCGTGGCAAGGCCATGTTCGTTTGCTATAATCGCAAGATTGCTTATCAGCTTTATAAGAACATCTTGGAACTTCGCCCCGATTGGGGAACAGCAAAGGCCTTTGATGAATCTCTTGTGGTTCCGGGAGAGGTACTGAGCGACAAGGAAAAGCGAGAACTGAAGCCAGTTGAACGCATCAAGATGGTCATGACCCGCAACAAGGACGACGAAAAGGACTTGTGGGATTTGCTTGGTGACAAAGATGACCGCAAGGAACTGGACCGCTTGTTCAAACAGGAACGCTCCAATTTCAAGATTGCCATTGTGGTGGATATGTGGCTGACCGGCTTTGATGTACCTTGCCTTGATGCCATTTACATCGATAAGCCCATTCAGCAACATTCCTTGATCCAGACTATTTCTCGCGTGAACCGCACCTTTGCCGGCAAGGACAAGGGCATTGTTGTGGATTACATCGGTATCAAACGCAGAATGAACCTTGCTTTAAAGCAATATGGTGCTGGCTCCGAACAGAACGTAGAAGATATTTCTGCAGCCATTACGGAATTCCGCAATCACCTGGATTTGCTCGACCGCCTGATGCATGGCTTTGATGCGTCCGCCTATTTTGAATCTGTAGGCGAGGGTGCCGAGCTCAAGAAACTGGAATGCCTGCGCCAGGCTCAGGAATATGTTCAGAAGACGAAAGAGAATGAAGCCCGCTTTATGGGGCTGTCCCAGCGCTTGAAGGCCTCCTATGACATTTGCGTGGGTAACGAAAAAATCGAGCAGGCTGAGCGCAATAAGGCTCATTTCTATTTCGCAATCCGTTCTATCATTCATAAGCTGACAAAGGGCGATGCTCCCGATACAGCCCAGATGAACGCACACGTTCGTGAGATGATTGCTGCCGCCCTTCAGAGCGATGGCGTTGAAGAAGTCCTGAAGTTGAACGATGAAAATGCCGAAAATTCTGTCCAGAACATCTTTGACAAGGAATACCTGGAACACATTAACCGTATCAAACTTCCGAATACAAAAATCAAGCTTCTTCAGATGCTTTTGAAAAAGGCTATTGGCCAAATTCGCAAGGTCAATAAAATCAAGGGTGTCGATTTCACCAAGAAAATGCAGGCGCTGGTCGAAACATATAACGACCGCACCGAACAGGATATATTGAAGAGCGAAGTCTACGAAGAAATGGCGGAGACCCTGACCAACATGATCATGGAAGTCCGTGCCGCCTTCGACGCCGGTGACGACAAGGGCTTAAGCTTCGAAGAAAACGCTTTCTATGACATTTTGAAGATGCTTTGCGATAAGTACCACTTTACTTACCCGGAAGACAAGCTGATTGCCTTGTCCAAGGAAGTAAAGAACATCGTAGATGATGTTGCCGCTTACCCAGACTGGAATAAGAAAGACGACATCAAGTCTATGCTCAAGGTGGATCTAATCATCAAGCTAGACGAATTCGGCTACCCGCCCGTAGAACGCGACGAAGTCTACGGCGAAATCTTCGAACAGGCTGAGAACTTTAAGAAGAATAGATAGAAATTTAGAGGAATAAAAATGTCAAAGTTAAACATTGATCAAAAAACAATCAAGGATCTTTTTGAAGATAAAAAAGCAGATTTTTTAATTCCAGATTATCAGCGTCCTTATGCATGGGAAGAAACAGAATGTCAGACTCTATGGGATGACTTAAAAATGTTTGCTTTTCCGGATGATGACTGCGACAAATTTAATAGTAATGATGAATATTTCCTTGGTCCTATAGTCACGTTCAAAAATGATCAGGAAAAGAAAGAAATCATTGATGGACAACAGCGTTTGACCACTTTGATGCTTTTGCTTCGAGCCTTCTACTCAAATCTTGGCCAAATGCAAAGCGATAAAGCAAAAAAAACTAGAACTTTCATTGAACGCTGTATTTGGAAGACTGATGAATTTGGTGATCCAATTAAGGATGCTTTGAAGATAGATTCAGAGGTTGCTTCTGACAATGATAAAGAAGAATTCCTTAATATTCTGAGAACAGGCAAAGCGTCTGACAACAAAAATCGCTATGCTTTAAATTATCTCTTTTTCCAAAATTTAATAGCTGAATTTCAAAAAAATTTCCCTGACTATTTTTCTTTATTTCCGTTGAGAATTTTAAATAATTGCATCCTTTTGCCAATTGAAGCTGAATCTCAGGATACTGCACTAAGGATTTTCTCAACATTGAATGATAGAGGAAAACCTTTGTCCGATGCTGATATTTTCAAAGCACAATTATACAAGTATTACGCCAAGAAAGGGGAGAAAGATTCCTTTATTCAACAGTGGAAAAATCTTGAAGAACTTTGTGAAAAGATGTTTCATCCAATTTCGGGAACTCCAATGGATGAACTCTTTACTCGTTATATGTATTATGAACGTGCAAAATCGGGCATAAAAACTTCTACGACTGAAGCTCTACGAAAATTCTATGAAAAGGAAAATTACAAGATTTTGAAGAATGAATCTACATTTAATAATCTTCAAATTCTCGCCTCATTTTGGAAGGAAATCCTTACACAAAATGATGAAATGTTTTCATCAGATGTATTGCGTCAGTTATTCGTATTGAATCATGCTCCGAACGGAATGTGGTGTTATTTCCTTTCGGTATATTATATGCACAATAAGGATGTTACGAATAAACTTGATAATGATAAACTACTATGTTTTCTAAAAAAGATTACGGGTTTTATTTGGGCTTATGCTTTCACTAATCCGGGACTTAATTCCCTTAGAACACCTGTATTCACAGAAATGATAAATATTGTGGAGAATAGAGATGTTACTTTTGAAGGATTCAAATTTGAAAAAGAAAGCTTGAAAACAACTTTGAATAATTACAAGTTTACGAATGCTCGTCAAACAACCAAATCAATGTTAGCTTGGTGGGCTTTTGAAAATGAAAATCAGGAACTATTATCGATAGACACTACTTTTGAGATCGAACATATCTTTGCAAAAAATCGCCAGGATCATGAAAAATCTTTGAAAAATAATTCGAATATAGATTCTATAGGCAATAAGTCTCTGTTAGAGAAAACAATTAACATTAGAGCTTCTGATTACAAATTCAGTGATAAAGTTAAGTATTATGAAGGTTTTATAACTAGTAAAAACAAACAGAAAGATGGTACCAAAATAAAGGACCTTCTTGATATTGCTAAGATAAAGAATGATTTTGTGGAAATTGATATTGAAAATCGTAAAAAACTAATTTTAGATTCTTTTGTGTCTTATTTGGAAAAAGAAAAATTAATAAGTACGCCATAAAGCAAAATGGTTAATTTCAATATAAAAAAGTGGTCAGATTGAGACTACTTTTTTCTTTTTTCAATATATATTCCTGGTATGAGCGTCGCAAGAAACATATTCAGGGCAATTCATGAGGGCCGTTGGCTCTCCATTGAGTATGTTAATGCTGAAAAAAAGACGACGCATTATTGGATTAGCATAAACAATATCGAAATCAAGAATAAAGATGGGGTAGAGAGGGCTCGGTTAGATACAATGGGTCTTCATTTAATGACCCACGAATGTAGCCAGCGCTATCTTTATTTTGATGGAATTCAACATGCTGAAATTATCGAGGGTACATTTGCGCTTCGTAATACAACTTTGTTGCATGATTTAAATGCAAACCCTTCTCGATATGCCTGCATTTTTAGCAATGTTCACAATGTCAAGATACTGAATTATCTCCAGGAATGCCAAAAACTTTCATGTGATAACCGAGAAAAGAAATTTCGGTTGTTAGAGCATCTTGATGAATCTCAATTTGTAAAGGGATGCTATAAACTTACTCAGGAAGAATGTGATTCTCTCATTGAATATTTCCAAAAGAAACAATCAAAAAAATCAAATTCTGAATTTGTTGCATTAGAACAACTTGGGTTGAATAAGCTGAGCATTAAGACCGATAAAGGTCTTTATGTGTTGGCTTATAATGAATTGTTGTTTGATATTCAAAATAAAGCATTGAGGAAATCGCCTGAACCAAAGATCTTGAAAAGATTTGAACTGAGAAATGATGTCGCAACCGAAGTCATTAGAATATCCCGCTATTTGCACGAAGATGAATTCCTTTTACTTGAGAACTTTGATGCAAATGAAAAACAAATCAAAGATTTGATTATAAAGAATGGACGGCTTTCCCGTGGTGAATTGTTAGATGACATGCCTCATATCGTTGCCCTGGAAACAAATTCTAGTGATTTGACTAACGAATATGATTCAATAGCATTATCATTGCAGTCTGGAAATGCGACTACGCCACTCCGAGCTTTCTTTGGCGAGTTTTTAAGTCGATCTCGTAAACGAAAAAATTATCCTATTGCGCTGCTAGATAATAATGTTAATCTAGATCAGTTGTTGGCAATTCATAAAACGCTTAAGTACCCGATGGCATATATTCAGGGACCTCCGGGAACAGGTAAAACCAGGACCATTGTCAATACAATCATAAGTGCTTTCTTTAACGATCGTACTGTTTTATTTTCATCCCAGAATAACCACCCTGTCGATGGAGCTTTTAAGCAACTGACATCCATTACCGTTAATGGAAAGGAAATTCCGTTCCCGATTTTACGTCTAGGCAATAATGAAGAAGTCAAGAAGTCCTTAGGATATATTAAAGGACTCTTTGAACGTACAAAAAATTGGACTGTAAAAGATGATGCTTTGACTGTATTCTCAAATGAGAAAACAGAAAATACGTCAAAACTAGCTGAATATCTTGAAACATACGAAGATAAGCTTGATTTACTAGAACGTGAAGATGCCGTAAATGATTTTCTGGAAAAGAATACCGCTTTTGATATTGGCATAAATTTACAGAGTAAGCAGTTAACACGCATTAGATCAAAATTGGCGGATATAGGAGAAATCAATACAGAAAAAGCATTGAGCTATTTGCCCAATGACCGTGAAAAATTTCTGTTCTTCATTCGTTTTAAGTCGGCAAAATGTATTCAACGTTTGAAAGAACCCAAATATAGGGAACTTTGGAAAATTCTTGAATGTGAAAATGTAGACGATGCTGTTGCTAAATTCAATCGTTATTTAAAAGAAGATGCAAATTTAGAAAATTTATTGAAGGTTTTTCCTGTTATAGCAACAACGAATCAATCTGCTAAAAAGTTGGGTTCTGCAAAAGTTCATTTTGACTTGACCATTTTGGATGAAGCAAGTCAATGCGATATGGCTATGGCTTTGTTACCGATTTTACGTAGTGAAAGTTTAATGCTTGTAGGCGATCCTCAGCAGTTAAATCCGGTCATTACATTAGACGATTTGGACAACAAGCGACTAATAAAAAAGTACGGAATAGCCGATGAGTATGACTATAAAAAGAATTCCATATACAAGTCATATTTGGCTGCCGATTCCATTAGTGATGAAGTTTTATTGAGTCATCACTATCGTTCCGCAAAGGAAATTATCAGTTTCAATAACAAGAAGTATTACAACAGTAAGCTTCGAGTAATGACGGCAAAAAAGGAATTGCCTCCTTTGATATTCCAGGAAACAGCGAATGAAATGCCATTTACTCGTAATACTTCTGCAAATGAGGCGGATGCCATAGCTGAATTTGTAGCCAATCATCCGGAAAAGTCAATTGGAATTATTACACCTTTTGTAGCTCAAAAGGAAATGATTGATGAAGCCTTAAAAAATCGTGGTGTGTCGGCAACCTGTGGTACGGTTCACACGTTCCAAGGCGATGAAAAGGATATTATCCTGTTTTCTTTGGCATTGACGCAGAGAACTGCACAAGGAACTTATAATTGGTTTGCTGATAATAAGGAACTGATTAATGTTGCGGTGTCTAGAGCTAAGGAAGAATTGGTTCTTTTCTCTAACACACCGACGATAGAGCGATTGCACAAGGATAATGATGATCTTTATGAACTTGTGCAATATGTCAAGACAAAAGGCGAGTACAAAGTTACGCCAAAACATTCTCATTCAAGAGCTTTGGGATTAAAAACATATAGCACAAAGATGGAAGACGACTTCTTTGAAAATATAAATCATGCTTTGAGTGTTGTTGATCCCCATAAGCGTTATTCTGTAGAACAACAAGTGCCTGTATCGCAAGTTTTTCAACAAAACACCTGTGGGGAAAGTATTTTCTTTACAGGTAGTTTTGATTTTGTTTTGTACGAAAAAGATGGACGTTTGAAAGTCCCTTTACTTGCCATTGAGTTAGATGGAGAAGAACATCGAACCAATGAAAACCGAAAAAGATGCGATGCAGCAAAAGAACGTATATGCAAATCACATTATTTTAAGCTTCTTCGCATCCCTAATTCTTATGCAAGACGTTACAATCACATCAAGGAAATCTTGATTGATTATTTTAAACGATAATTTTTAGAGTGCAAATTTTTCCCAATTTTAGTGCAATTCAAAATTGCACAATTAGTGGTGGTCAAATTTTTCGTCCACAAAAACTTATCATACAACCATTTTCCCTGCGTGGGGAAAATGGTCTTAGAAAAACGTTCTATTCATTGCTTCAAGTAATTCCGCGTTAAGAGTATTATCTAAATCAGGAATCACGCTGTCAATGGAACAATAGGGGCAAAGTGCAGTTTTTTCGCTATCATCGTCAGGCCATTCGGTGGTTTCAGACGGGCGAACAATCGTTTGCAATAGAAACATCCACATTGAGTTGCTGTGGACAAAACGCCCCTGTTCCTGAAGCTGAGCTTATGCAGTTCATCGAAATTCATATAAAGTAACATAGTCATTTTTGCATCTTTTAAGTGGATTATTTTTTGATAATCAAAGTACTTGAAATTTCTCTTGCTTTTGCCTATATTTTATCTCGTAATTCATCACTCCTTGCGACAGTCGACATAGACTTGCAAAAGTCCGTACGTGCATTCGCGGCAAGGTTCATTAACCATCTGGTTGATGTTGTTGGATAGCTGGCAGGAATACGACCTGCTCGTGCGCGCGGCGATTCATTTTGATTGAGAGCCGCGCCAGGTAACGCCGGAGAATACCTCCGCCAACAACAGCTCTAGAACCTCCAATCTCTACGCAACGTAGGGAACATCTCTCAAAACAAGTAAAATCTGAAGTCACGATTTGTGACCTCAAAATTCGAGTGTCATGAAAACGCTTT
>DCGZ01000080.1 GCA_002314675.1 Fibrobacter sp. UBA1765
TTTAAAAAATTAAGGCAAGGGGTGGACAGAGGAAAATATGAGGAAAAATGACTTCAAAGCTTATTCTTTTTTTATCGATTTCACCGCACGTTCCATCACATCAAGATACTTGGGATCAATGAACTTTTTGATGTCGGCATAATCCAAGAATATTCTGGCGGTAGAAGTATTGAATTCCACGGGTACAATTTCGTCCATCTTATTGAACGCGAACCACCAGGAAGTCGGGAACACTTCCAGTCCCGGGAAAGGACCCATGCCACCGGAATGGCGCAGATAGTTTTTGAATTCAGGACCAATCGTTCTCAACTGTTCTTTTATTTTTGCACTATCCGCAAGAAAGCCTGCCATATAAAGGTTATGGGAATTGACGAACTTCATAAATCCGTCCTTATCCTTTATGAGGTCATTAACGGCAATTTCTTCACCAGTACTCTTGTCAAAAACAATAAAGACATTGCCACTGTTGTCGCGTCGTTCCCTATCCTCAAAGCCAAAGGAAACCAGGCCATCGCCCAGCTGCAATAACATGTTTGGCTCACGATCGTAATCACTTTCCGAGACCCACCCCTTCTCAAACCCCTCGACAACCAACGAATCCAAATCGCCATCACTATGTCCAAACATAATTTCAAGCATACGATTCCGTATTTTTGATGTATTGGAACATCCGTTCAAATCCATCGGGATTTTGACAACACTATGAGGACTGAATCTATCAGTAAAATATTCAAAATGATACTCTCGAATTCTGTCACCGTTTGCGTTTGTTGTTGTCCTTATGGAATAGCCCTTATCCTTGGCCATTAACGACTTTGCATAGTCGGTTAACAAAGAATCATCTTTCTCAATAGAAACCCCATAGACGTCGTCGTATTTGAAACGAATTTCATTTTTATTAATGTATTCCACCCTCTTCACGGTTACGGAGTCTTCACTATATTTGCCCTTTTTCACTCTGAGATTTAACAGCAAATCAGATAGCTGAATTCGTTTTCCTAATTCAACATCATAAAATTCCGAAAGTTCTTCACCTGTCGAAAACCGATCCAACTCCGCTTTTACAATTCCTTTTTCTTCTTTGATTATCACATTTTTTATTGCAGATATTTTCTTACTATCTGGATAGCGGTTCACTTCTGCATTAAACGATACAGAGTCCTTACCCATAACAAAAACATTATAACCATCAATCTTGCTTAACTTGCCGATGGCTTCATCTAGAGTTTTGGCATCCTTTATTTGACCAAAAATCTGTAGAGAAAGAGAGTCTGCATATCTGCCTGCATCAGATACGAACTTTACCAAATCTTCCTGCAGATTTTGATTATTCAGAAAAGGCAAGGCCTCATCAGTATAGGATAAATTCAATTTCAAGGCGAATTCTTCATATCTCTGTTTCTCAACAGTTTCATCAGAAACATACTTGGCAAAAAGAGAATCAATCAGATCATCATCTTCTTTAGAAATGGCTTCTTCCAGCAATTTATTGAAGCCGTCCTCATCCATACCGTTTTTAAAAACTTGTTCCCGAACAGTGTAAGGTTTCATCTCCTTGGACCTAAGCAATATGGCCTTGGGGATGTCGAGCGCAGGTTGTGAGACAACAGGCGGAACTTCAGCCGCCTTTACGGTATCGGGAGCAACTTGCATGACAACGCTCTGGTCTACAACAGCCTTTGCGGTATCAGGAGCAGTCTTAGCGCATCCACCAACCATCATCAAGGACGCTAGGGCAATAAACAAAAGTCCACTGTGTTTTTTCATAATTTTATTCCCTAAAAAATTTGCTGGTGATGATTAGTCCTTGAGGCAGCGAACCGAGCCGCCGTTGTCCTTGTTGCCGTCGTACAGGCTGGCACTCTCGCGCCAGTCGGTCAAGTTCATGTAGTAGGCGTTGTTGCTGCGGTACTCGTACTGTGAGGCAGACCAGAAGTAGGCGAGGCCGCCGGCATCGCTGAAACTGCCATCGTTGTGTCCGTAGCGTCCGTCGTAGCGTCTGTAGCCTGCAGGGAGAGCCGAGAAGCCAAAGGCATCTGTTCCGTTGCTTTTGTTGTACCAGCCGCTTGTGGACTTAAGTGCCTTGGCGGCAGTACTTGATCCGCCCGCAGTAGTCAACAACGCATCCCATTCAGCAAGACTTGGTAAATGCCAGCCACTGGGGCATACACCCTGAATCGGGTTTGCGGCGAGAGCATCCGCGCTAAGCCTGTCGCAGGTATTGCCATTGCCACAGGTCTGCGGATTATCAGCATCGTTAGCCAAGGCAACGGAATCGATGGCCGCCGCCCAGGTGTAAAGCCGGCCAGTCACAGCACATTTATCAGGTTCATAGTCGTAACACCAGGATTCCCACCTAAGGATAGGCGTATTGACAGAATCTGCATAGTTCAAATTCTCCGCCATCCAAGTCTGGGTACCGATAGTCACCGTCTTATACGTTTGGCCATCACGATCATCTGTCATTGTTCCGTATTCAATTTCCGGGTTCAGGCGAGCCTCCTTAGGTACATCCCAGTTCCAGCCTTCAGATATTCCACTGGAAGAAGACTCAACAACATCCTCGCTGGAGGAACTTTCGGCAACGCCAGAGGAAGAACTCATTACAGAGCTGGAGCTGTTCTTATTGCTGCTGGAAGAACTTTCTTCCTTCTTGGTGAGCCAGCCGTACTTGTTGAGGTCCTTGTCGTAGATGCATTCCAGTTCCACCTTGCTGTCGTAATTGTAGGCGAGCTTGCCGAGGCGGTCTTCGTCGCACTTGCAGCTCAGGGCGTCGGACAGGGTGTAGATGTCGCAGACGTACTTGGCGCTGGAGCTGGAGGTTGCCTTTGCGCTAGAGGAGCCTTCCTTTGCACTGGAAGAGCTGCCCTTTGCAGCAGAAGAGGATTCCTTTTCAGCAACACTGCTGGAGGAACCGTCGTCCTTAGCGCTGGCGCCGTTCTCGCCACCGCAGGCAACAAGCATAGACATCGCAGCGATCATCGCCACTTTCAAAATGAATCGCAGTAAAACGGTTCTCATAAACACTCCTAACTTTTCATTGAAAACTAGTAAAAAACTTTTCGAATAAATGATTCTCCAATCACCCCTTGCTTTTTCAAACCATTTTGATCACATTTTGTGCATTTATTTTGTGTTTTTCAGCTTGTAACACAAAGGAGTTAGAATGAGTTAGACACGGCCATCGTTTACGCCAGCGAGGCAGACGTCTTGAACAAGGCTCTATTCGGTTTATTAAATTGAATCAAATCGCCATCAGCCAAATGACTGTTCTGGAAAGCGTCGGGGGAACGAGCAGAAAATCACAATTTTCTTACAAACAAAAAGTGTATTACGGATTGTGGAAAAACTGCACAATTTTTGGATATTTTGCGGTTTTTGAAAGGTTCGCCTACCTTGCGAGTGGGGGTAAAAAAAACTAAATTGCCCCTGGTTTAACATATTTTTCAACAGGACACGAA
>DCGZ01000087.1 GCA_002314675.1 Fibrobacter sp. UBA1765
GCATGGATGAAGTTTGGTGCTGATGGCCGTCTCTATGCTATCAACCCAGAAGCTGGCTTCTTCGGTGTTGCTCCGGGCACATCTGCAGAATCCAACAAGAACGCTCTTATCTCTGCTGAAAAGAACACCATCTATACAAACTGCGCTCTCACTGAAGACGGCGACATTTGGTGGGAAGGCATCGGCTACCCAGCAACTGGCAAGCTCGTTGACTGGAAGGGCAACACCCGTGACGCTCTCCCGAAGGACAAGGCTCCTAAGGGTGAAGAAATGGCTCACCCGAACGCACGTTTCACCGCTCCGGCATACCAGTGCCCGTGCATTGCTGAAGAATGGGAAGATCCTGCTGGCGTTCCTATCTCCGCAATCCTCTTCGGTGGTCGTCGTCCGTCCACAATCCCACTCGTTCACCAGTCCCTCAGCTGGAACCACGGTGTATTCCTTGGCTCTATCGTAGGTTCTGAAATCACTGCAGCTTCTACAATCAATGCAGCTGAAGTTGGTAAGATCCGTCGTGACCCGTTCGCAATCCTTCCGTTCTGCGGCTACAACATGGGTGACTACTTCAAGCACTGGATCGAAATCGGTAAGAAGTCTACCGAAGACAAGCTCCCGAAGATCTTCTACGTTAACTGGTTCCGTAAGGATGCAGACAACGCAGAACTTCCTGGTGGCTTCATGTGGCCGGGTTACGGCGACAACAGCCGTGTTCTCGCATGGATCTTCGACCGTTGCAACGGCGTAGACAATGCTAAGGAAACTCCGATCGGTTACATGCCGGCTGACGGCGCCCTCAACACTGAAGGCCTCGCAGAATGCTACAAGAAGACCCTCCCGGCTATCACATCTGTTGATGTTGAAGGTTGGAAGAAGGAACTTGTTGATGTTAAGGAAAACCACTATCCTAAGTTTGGTGCACACCTCCCGAAGGAACTTTCCGACATCATCGACATGATCCAGGATCGTTTGAACAAGGCCTAATGTTTAGTTGCTCCTAAAGAGCGCTTAGCATAAGCTTAAGGAACCCTTGCGGAAACCCCGCAGGGGTTTCTTGTTTTTTAGTAAACAGGAGTCAGAGTACAGAGGACAGAGTACAGAAGACAGAGGACAGGAGTCAGGAATGAGGTCGCACCTTCGGTGCTTTGATACATGAGGTCGGCGTTTGCGCTCCTAGTGCAATGTTCTGGATCACCACGCCTACGGCTCGTGATGACAGGTTAGAAATAAGAATACAGAAGACAGAGAACAGAATACAGGAATCAGTGACAGGAGTCAGGAATAAGGTCGCACCTTCGGTGCTTTGAGGCGTGAGGCCGTTCGCTGCGCTCACTTTGAGGTAATTAAGACGAAAGACGGAAGACGAAAGACGGAAGAAATTGTAGCGTCCCATGTAATTGTCAATTTATAATTCTGCATTCTGAATTCTTAATTCTGAATTACCAAAGCCTCTCTGTCGATAGACGTCAGCCTGCAGCCGACAACATGAAAAATTACGGTATCACTAGATCCTAAATTATCCAATATCGCAAATTTTCTGCGCGAGCGCATTATCTTTTATGTATATTTAGAACATGGCTATTGAAAATCTCGCAGAATCTATCCTTGAAAAAGTAAAACTCATTACCCAGGCCGATACTGTTATCGGCAAGCCGATTCAGGCTGGTGATACGACCATCATTCCAGTGAACCGTATTTCCGTTGGCTTTGGCATTGGCGGCCATAGTGGCAAGGGTGAAACTTCCGCTTCGGGCGGTGGCGCTTCTGTAGAACCAGTGGCATTCCTTTCTGTTCACAATGGTGAAGTCCGCATTTTGCCGGTGACCAAGGATTCTTCAATGGTGGCAAAGGTCATGGATCTTGTTCCAGACGTTGTCGCCAAGTTCAAAAAGAGTGAAGATTAGTTTTTTGTCGAAACATAAAAAGGGCGAGCTAAAAACTCACCCTTTCGCTTAAAAAAAGACGGGCTTGAAGCTCGTCTTTTTCGTTCTAGTTGTCGAGATCGCCTACGCGAGCTTCGGAACTGTTGCGGACTGCATTAGCCTGTTCGGTGCCCCAGAGCTTGTCGACAAGGCTCGTGTTCTTGAAGCCTTCCCACATGTCGTCGAACCAGCACCAGTGATAAATGCGCTTGTCGTCGCTTTCATCGTAAACGACCCATGCGTAGTCCGGATTGCCCGGTACGAACGTGAATTCTACGGAGTCTGTGACAGGCATGTATTCACGCTGGTCTTCGTTGTGCAAATAGCCATAGAACAAATACTTTTCTTCGTATTCGTCGGTGGTGTAGAATGTTCTGGTCCATGCCTTGCCGTTTGTGCGCATAAAAATGGCTGCGTTAAATGCAATCATGAGAACTAGAAGAATGATAATACCTTTCCAGTTCTTTTTGGTTGCAAAGAAAATTGCAAGAGCAAGCATGATGCCGAAGACCATGCAGATGTTGTAGTGGACTATGTAGAAGTCCCTCATTATGTTGATCATTTTTCCTCCTTAATTTCTTTCGTTTGCATATTTGCGATACTAAAGGTAAGAGTGTTGTCTTTTACAACGCAGCTAGTTCTTAGTCTTGTTTTTGGAAGCGCAACACCGTTAGAAGTCAATGTTCCCATGAACGAAGCGTTGGCATGGCTTGCAATGGTTCGAACGTTGGAATAGCCTTCTTTGCCAAAAGTTAGCAAGAATGTCTTCTTTTTGGCATTGTATTCGGCGTTAAAAGTGTTGTTTTCTTTGGTATTGATTTCTGTGCAGGTTCGCTTGTCAAGAATTAAGGTGCCGCGAGTGTCTATAGAAATCATGGTCAAGCCCGCAGAATTGCGGCAGCTGAAAAGTTCCCATTCACCCTTTTGCTCAGGAATCGTCGCGTCTTGTTTTTTGGGACCGCTGAATACAATCTTATCGTTTTCTGTGATAAGCGTGTAGGCGCCTGGCACAATGCTTAAGCCAACTTCCTTCATGGCCCCTTTTAGGTAAACTATGATGCTTGCCGGGTTTTGAATAACCCTGAAGGAGGTTTCCTTGAGCTTTTGGTCGAATACAATCCCGATACGTTTGCCAACCTTGTCTATGTAAAGGTCGGCAAATTCAGCTTTTTCTATCTGCAATTTTTTTAGGACAATATCCTGAATGCGAACAAAGCCTCGGATATCCATTTTTGCAGGGATGTATAATGTTTCTGTACCCATGTGCTATAATATAACTCTTTTTAATTTATATGGTTATATTATTTTTACACTTTTTTTTAGCTATTTCAGTATAAGGAGCTTTTGCATTTTCCCGGAACGGCCAGCACGATAGTAGTATAGGCCGGGGGCAAATTGTGAATGGATTTCTTCTTGGTCAATGCAGAATTCTGTAAAGGAATAGTTCCAGCTGCTGGCTAGCGAGCCTGTTCTTGTCCTGATTTCGAGGACTCCCTGATTACTTGGCAGGCCGGTAAAGCAGAGTGGGTTTGCACCCTTCCAGGGGTTTGGATACGCCATGAACTTTTGGTCTACCTGGTCGCTGTCTTGCGGCATTTCGTTTTCTAGCAGGTAACTGTATACAAGAACGCTTGTGTCTGCGTTAAAGATTTTGTGGTATTTTTTTTGGTAATCGCTGCTTGAATTTACGTCGATCGCCCTGTATAGGGAGTCGTGCGCTGATTTAACAAGGTAGGTAATCTTGCCTTGCAGATTGCCCGGAAAATCCTTTGTATATCTGTATGTAAAGTATGGCGAAGAATTGCTTTTAATTTCTATTTCGGGGTCATGCACTTGCATTTTCGGCCATTTATCCTGGTCGTCGCTTAGCTTTTGTTTTTCTTGGAACCTGCTTCCCGAAAAGAATGCGCGCTTTGCAAATTCATGGAAGACCGCATTCGGATTTTTACCGAGGCTTGATACGGCCATTGCAAAAATCTGGCTTAAGGAATCTTGATCTACCTTTGAGGAGGCTTCCAAAAATCTTGTATTGAACGATGGCCCGAGCAGGTTGTGCATTGCAATAAAGAATGCGCTCAAGGAGTATTTTTGTGTATTAGTAGCCTGCCTAAAATTTTCCCAGTTCATTGTGAAAAATGAGTCAAGCGTTTGAAGGTAGTCGTCTACATCGGGCGCTCCGATTTCTTCCATGGCGCTTGCTTGTGATTCTAGCCAATAAGGGGATTCCCAGCTATTTTGATATCGGAACTGGATTGCGTGAAAAAATTCGTGGAAGGCTGTTATGCGAAGCCCCGGTCCAATTTTTTTTGCATAGGAATAGCCGTAATAGATATTTTGCAGTTCATTTGTTGATTTTGCATAGGAACATTCTTTGGAGCCTTTCTTGAATGTTTCGAATTTTACCGGTATTTCTGGTGGGTGCCTTAGGTCGTTATCCACAAGAATTGCTGAATTTCCCCAGGTTTCTTGGGGTGTTGGCACTGTTAACGCAAAGCAGGCATTGCACCTGGATTTTAAGATACGCTTCAGGTCTCTTGTTAAAGTTATTTCGACGACTTCGATTGGGTAGTAACCGTCACTTACCTTTTTTTGATAATGGTATGAGATAGAATCCCCTTTGGGTAGAAGGGGCTTTTGTTTTTCTGAGAAAAGTGTGTATGCCGCTTCCATTGCAGCTTCTACGGAATCTACAAATACATCCGTTGTGGCGTGGGGGCCTGTTTTTGTATAGAATATTTCGAAGTGCCTTGTTTTGCGGCTATAGACGGAATCGTAAAAGTCTTCAACAGTGCAACCTGAAGGAGCTGTCCTTGCAACATTTGAAGTTCTGTTCTTGAAATTTTGCAAAAGCTCCGCTGTGCCACAGCGTTCCTGGTATGCCAAAAGTGCTTGAGGCATAAGGGCGAGCACAAAGGCAAGCAAGGTCAGGAGCTTGCCGGAAGCGTTCATTTTGTACCCCTATTCTGTTCTAGGATGTCCCTTGCCTTTGCCATGATTGGTTCTGGCATTTCTAGGGGCTGCTGGTAAGTGGGCTTCATGCGGGCGTCTATTAATATTGGCGCTTCGGCAGTCCAGTGCTTTTGAACGATGCGTTCGCGGATTCCGTAAATGTCTTTTGCCGGGTCCGAGCGCGTGAAGGTAACCCAGAGCCAGTTATCGAATGTCTTGGAGGCAAAGTCACTGTCGTCGCAAACGGTAATGAGCGGGTAGGAATTTCGAGCTGTAAAGCTTTCGAGAGCTTTTGAAAGCTCGCTAATATTTGCCTGTGGCGTTGCCTGTATTGCGATAATGCCTTTTGCAACCTGCCTTGGATTAGTGAAGCCTCCTGCAAGGTGCAAATCACTTGCATCGCTTGTAAGGCTTGTGCCGAGAGTACGCACGGGTTCGCCAGCGGCGCTTATGATTACCTTGGAACCGTGGTTTAGCGACGTTCCCGTGTAGTCAAGCGTGTCGATAGTTGTTGATGTTTGAAAATGCAAATCGCGTTCTACATGCAGGCGTTCAAGGACGTGCGTAAAAAATGCCGGTACGTCGTGAACGTTCAAGCTTGCGGAGTCTTCACGCGCAGCGATTACAAGGTACTTTGCTAGCGATGCCTGGTTAAAGCCGAGCAAGGCGTTTGCAACCTTGTGGAGTTCCATTGGTTCGCGTGCCCTGTACGGTACAAATCGTTCACTGCCGATTGCTATTAGGAGCGGGTGCACGCCAGCAGCGTCTACGGCGTTCATTTCGTGTAGGCCGGCAACAGAAACTGGGACCATGGGGCCAACAAGTTCATGGATCAGGTTCCCAAATACAGTGTCTTCTGAAGGCGGTCGCCCAACGACTGTAAACGGGAAAATCGCATTCTTTTTGTGGAATACGTGCTTTACCTTCATGTACGGGAACGGGTGCTCTGCGGAATAGTAGCCTACATGGTCGCCAAACGGGCCTTCCGGTTTTAATTCGCTTTGAACTTCGCCGAGAATGCAAAAATCCGCATCGCTAGAAACGCACCACCCGTCGTACATTTTGTAACGGAAGGAACGCCCTGCAAGAATCCCGGAAAATACCATTTCTGGAATATTGTCTGGCATTGGCATGGCGGCTGCAAGGCTATGTGCCGGTGGGCCTCCAAGGAATACGCTGACCTTGAGCGGCTTGCCCTGTTCTAGTGCCTGTTGATGGTGCTTTGCTATGCCCCTGTTGATTTGGTAATGCAAACCGCATTCGTCGCCTGCATAGCTGTTCCCTGAAATCTGGATACGGTACATGCCGATGTTTGACTTCATCACGTTTGTAGAGCCGGGAGGGAGCGTGCAAACCTGTGGGAGCGTTAAAAAGGCTCCGCCGTCGTCTGGGTATGAGTGCAGTTTAGGCAGGTCAGAAAGCTTGCATTCATTTGCAAGAACTGGTGCAGAAATTGTTTTGAATGGCAGAGCGTGCAAGCCGATAAATGGCAGGCTTGGCCAGTGCTTAAAGTCTAGCGCCATGTCTTTGGGCGAGGCCTTAGCCTGTATGGCGGTCTTTATTGCGGCTAGCGAATTGCGAAACAAAAAGCGAGCTCGTTCCATTGTGCCAAAAATATTGCCTGCTGCACGGAATGGAGAACCCTTTACATGTTCAAATAACAAGGCTGGCCCGTTTTGCAAATATGCTTCACGGGCAATGGCTGGCATTTCTAGATAAGGGTCGACTTCTGTCTGGATTCGTTTGAGCATGCCCGCTCGTTCCAAGTCGACGAGCGCCTGTTCGAGCGAACTGTAGGCCATGGTCTAACCTACGGAAGTATTGCGGATAGCTGCAAAAGCGCCGGTCTGCTTTTCTTTTTCAAAGCGCATGGCTATGTCGTATGCCTTTGCCCTGGATTCGAGGTCGTAACGGACTTGTGCTTCTTCGATTACCTGTTGCAGGCCTTCCGGTTCACCCTGGAATTCCAGCTGGTCGTCGCAAATGGTAAGCGCACCGTCCATTCTAAAGGAGTGTTTTGCGGTAAAGCCGCGGAATGGGCCTTCGGCAAGGCGTACCGTGATTTCGTTGTTGTCCTTAGAGGAACTGACTACGCCGGTCCACTGCAAGCGGTGGATGCCGTTGCAAAGTGTATAGCGTACGGTTGCGGACTTGCCAAAACCTTCAGGAAAATAAAAACTAAGTACAGCAGAGTCGTTTGTTGGAATTCGGAGCGGAGAAACCCGCATCCATTCCATAACGCGTTCACACGTATATTCGAACCAAGATGTTTGTGAAAACTTCACCATAGCTAGAAAGTTAGATAATATTGTTCGCTTGAGTAATGTGCTCTTTTCAAATTGCCCTTTTTTATGGGCATCATCATTGTTACTTATTCATTACAATAGTACTTTTGACACACTTTTGTTTATTTTATACAAATATGCGAAAGAATATTGTCCAAAGTTTGCTGAATTCGCCCCATAAGGATGGGGACCGTTTGCCTTCTGTGCGTGCGTTGATGGCTTCTTTTGCCGCCTCTTCGGCAACGGTTCAGGCTGCTCTCAAGGAACTTGAAAAAGAAAAGCACATCTACTGTGTTCAAGGCAAGGGCAATTTTTGGGGCATAGAACCTGAAAAAGTTGTGCTGCCCACCGCGAGAGAATCCGTAGAGGAGCGCCTAGAAAGGCTTTTTAAGGAAGACTTTGAAAAAGGCTTTATTAGCCCGCAAAAGCCGCTTCCGCTTGTAAAGGAGCTCCAGCTCCGCTACCAGATTTCTCCCCAGATGCTGCGCCATTTTTTAATGAACAAGGTCAGGCTAGGGGTTTTGCAAAAGGAAGGCCGAAAGTTTTCTTTTGTAAAGAGCGTTGTTCCCAAGGCGAAAGTTTCATTGACTGAGCTTCTGTTTGTTACGCGTTGCGATGTCCTTGGCAGCTTTGCTACAGCGAGTGAACGCGAAATGGATTTTTTGCGCCTGGTGTACCGTCGTGCGGGTTCTTCTCGTTATAGGCTTATTTTGCTTGGCTATGACGAAGCTTCAGGAAAGTTGCTGGATCGTAATGGTCGCATTTGCAAACTTTCTGATTTCCCGAATGCAGTCGGAGCCTTGGTGTCTACTCTGCTTGTTCAAAAGCCTTTGGAACTGATGCAAAAGTTCTCAAGGCTTTCTATTCCTGTATCAATCTGGTGGGAACACCCGGCAAGTGTCCTGCCTTCTGCATATTTGAATAATGAAAAGTGGTTCTTTTTCAATTCTTCGTTTGGAACGCAGCCTGGCACAGAAGTTGGAAAGTTCCTGCTTAGGTACGGTGTGCAGTCTGTGGTTTACTTTTCGCCATACCATAATAGTTCCTGGTCAAAGGACCGCTTGTTAGGTCTTGAGCAAGTTGGAATCAAGGTCCATGCTTCAGTAGATGCCGAAAAGGCAAGTCCCTGGGATTTTAAGGTTTCTGCAAAACAGTTTGTAGAAAAATATGCGGTAGATGCGTATGCACATGAACTTACGAAAATAAAAATGATAGAACTTGTAAAACAAGTCCCTGCAAATTTACAAGGTGTTCCGTGGGTCTGTGTAAACGATGAAGCGGCAACTATTTTAGCGGAATGTGCTGAAGAAGGCGCCTGTACCTTGCCGAACCTAATCATTGGCTTTGACAATTCTGCGGAAAGCTACTTGTTTAGATTGCCTTCGTATGAATTTAATACGGAAAACCTCGTAGAACAAATGTTCTATGCTGTAGAATGCCCCTCGAATTTTTTAGGTACAAGGAAAATTCTGCAAATTCGCGGTTCCGTGGTTGAAAAGTAGAAATAAGAAGTCGTTTGTCGCTGATAAGTTGCAGACGACTTCTTTTTAATTATTCTATTTTTTACTCCATGACAAATTTGGAAACTGATAGCAAGTTCCTAAAGAAGGCCATGATTGTAAATATCGTGGGTACGATTTTAAAAGTATGCGGCCCACTTTTGACATTTGTAATGGCACGCATTTTCGGGGCTGCTGAATTTGGCATTTTTGTGTCTTCCCAGACGCTTTTGTTGACTATCGCACGTACATCAACCTTGGGCCTTGATAAGGGGCTTTACTGGTATTTGCCACAGAACAAGTTGCAGGGCCGTGCAGGCCATGATGGCGTTGTGGAATCCTTTTGGACAGCCGTTGCGGTGTCGCTTTTGTGTACCATATTCATATTCATAGGTTCCTTTACGCCTCTTGTATCCAAGGAATTGCCTTGGTATGCCTTGTCGCTTGTCTTTTATGCGGCTTCCTACATTTTTAGCAATGTTTCCGAAGGGAACAGGCGTCCTCAAAATGCTGTATTCATAAATTCGTTCTTTGTCGCTGTCCTTTCGCCGGCGTCTTCTATAGCAATGCACTTTATGGGCATTCCTCACGCGCTTCCCTTGGGCCTTTTGATTGGCCAGGTTTGCGGTTTTGCCCTGCACTTTATTTTGGTTCGCCGCCAGTTCCCCGAAATGACCTTGCGGATCAAGAAGTTTGTGCCAAAAAGCCTTTTGCTTTATTCTTTGCCCTTGGGCTTTGACGAATTTGTTTCTTCGTTCCTGATTCGTTCGGGTCTTTGGATGGTTATGATGTTCCTTGGCCCAGAAATGGCAGGTGCTTATGGTATCATGGTTACAATTTCGAATGCGCTTCAAACAATCCGTGTAGGCTTTACTCCGATTCTTACGCCTGTGGTTGCCGGCATGGACAAGGAACGCCTAAAGACTGACTTGAAGCCTGTTTATAGTTATTGCGTGTTCATGGTTACTTTTATCCAACTGCTGATAGGCTTTTTTATAGTGCTGTTCCCGGACCTTATTTTGAGCATCGCTGGTAAGGATTTTATTGTACAGCCAGAAACCCTTGGCATTTTGCTTCTTGTTCACCTGGTTGCTGGCTTTGGCGGCATGACCCTGGTTGTAATTAATGGCATGGGCAAGAGCTTTTATACTTTGAAAATGGATACGCTTTCACTTATTGTGGCTTTGGTTTCTGGCTATTTCCTTGTGAACCCGGAAATTTGCAACCTCGGGCTTGTCGGGGCTGCCTTGTCAATGCTGCTTTACAACGTGGTTGCAATAATCTGGAACAATGTCTATTTACTTAAACTTGGGCTAAGGGTTTATTCCTCGAAGCTTATTTCCCAGGCGATTTGGATTTTTGTTTTGATAGCCTTCTACATTCTTTTGAACATGCAGGTCTTTACCTTGAACTATGTAGAAAAGGGTATTGCGTATGCAGTTGTCCTTGCAGCCCTTGGGGTGTACTGGAAGGTCATGAAAAAGAAGATGGAAGCCGACAAGAATGCGCACGCATAAATGCTTAGGGAACTTTTGGTGGTATTATGAAAAAGATTGGAATTGAAGAATCTCGCGAAATCCAGATGTCTGTTCTTGACGAAATCGCAAGGCTTTGCAAGGAAAATAACTTGAAGTATAGCCTTGCCTATGGAACCATGCTTGGGTGCGTTCGCCACAAGGGCTATATTCCATGGGATGATGATATCGATATTTGGCTTTTCCGTGAAGACTACAACAAGCTCGTGAAACTTTTGAGGGACCCGAAGGTTGCTAAAAAGGAATGGCTTGGTGTTATCGATGATACTAGCAAGGATTTCCATTGCCCCTTTATAAAGGTTCATGATAACAGGACGGCCGTAAAAATGGAACGCCATGTCGGTGAAATGGGCTTGTGGGTAGACATATTCCCAATGGATGGCGTGCCGAATATAAAGTTCCTTGCCAAGGCCTATGTGTATTTCTTGAGTTTCCTGCGAATTTTTAGCCTTGCCATGAGCACGGACTTTAAGTCCAAGGATTATGACCACTGGACTCTTTTTTACAAGCGCTTCTTTTATGCGTTTACGGTCGTTGTCGGCAAAAAGCGTTTTTGCCGTTTTGTAGACTGGGCTGCCAGCCGTTTTTCTGTTGCAAAGTCGAAGTGCGTGGCGAACCCTTTCTTTGACGCAAAAACAGACAGGATTCTAGACAAGGAAAAAATCAGCGAAATGGTTCCATACCCTTTTGAAAACAGGGAATACCTAGGCGTTAAGAACTACGACTATTACTTGTCTATGTTCTATCGTAACTATATGCAGCTCCCACCAGAAGATAAACGCTACAACCATGGGCTTGACGTTTGGTGGAAAGAGGGCATGGAACCGTAACTTTGAAGTTGATGCGTTGACGCTCCATTGGTTTCAAATCTATATTTGATAAAAATTTGCTTAGCTATAACCTGACTATAGGTAAAATAATGCACTACTTAGACAGAAATGAATTTAACTTCAAGCCTTCTGAAAAGGTTCTTGAAGCTGTAAGGAACTTTGACCCAGAACTGCTTTGCTTCTATACCCGCATTTATGACGAGGGCAAGAAGAGCATTTTTTCTGTAAAGCTCAGTGAAATCTATAACGTTCCAGAAGAACAGGTTCTTTTGGGCTATGGTGGTGAAGACATTCTTAAGAATGCTGTCCATTATTACCTTATGGAAGGTAACAACAAGACCATCATGATCCCTGAATTTTCTTGGTGGTATTACAACCGCATTGCTGGTGAATGCGGCGGTTCCTTCAAGATGTATCCGCTTTATGAAAAGGAAGATACATTTGCATACGATGTAGACGAAGTCATTAAGCTTACTAATGAAAATCATCCGCGCATGCTGCTTTTGGCTTCTCCGAATAACCCGACGGGTAACTGCCTTACTCCAGAAGAAATCGGTCGCATCATGGAAAACATTCCAAACGATACGATGGTTCTGATTGATGAGGCTTACGCATCCTTCATTACTACTGATACCGCATACATTGCTCCGCTTGTAGAAAAGTATTCCAACCTCATCATTTCTCGTACGCTTTCTAAATTCTTTGGCTTGCCGGGCCTCCGCATGGGCTTTGGCTTTATGGGCAAGGGTCACGAGGCTTTCCTTAGCTATGCAAACAAGTACCTTGGCTACAACCGCTTTACCGAAGCTGTAGCAATGGCTGCAATTGAAAGTGAAGACCATTACCGCAAGGTTGCCGATGAAATGGAATGGGATCGCCAGCTCTTTAAGAAGGAACTAGGCAACCTTCCTGGTTTCAAGGTTTACAAGAGTGTTGCAAACTTCATCCTTATCAAGTACCCGACCCGTATCAAGGAAGCCTTGAAGAAGGCTCTTGAAGAACAGGATTACAAGATCAAGTTCATGAGCGATAAGGGCCTTGAAGATTGCTTGCGCATTACTCTGGGCCGCAAGGAACAGATCCAGGTTGTTGTTGATACCATCAAGCGTTGTGCACTATGATAGCTGTGATTCTTGCTGCGGGCATGGCGTCTCGCCTTCGCCCTCTTACAAACAATACGCCTAAGTGCTTGCTCGATGTCAAGGGCCGTTCCTTGCTTGAGCGTTCCATGGATTCTCTTATGGCCTCTGGCGTTAGTGACTTTGTTATTGTCACTGGCTACCTGAACCACATGATTGAAGAATTTGTTGCAAAGCGCTATGGCGATTCTATTCGTGTGACATTCATTCACAATGAAGTTTACGACAGCACGAACAATATTTACTCACTATGGCTTGCCCGCAAGGCCGTAGATGGTAAGCAGTTCCTGTTGCTTGATAGCGACCTGCTTTATGATCCGCAGATTGCAAAGCATGTGATCGACTCCGCTTCTGACAATGTTCTGACCTTGATTCGCCATGAGCTGGGTGAAGAAGAAATGAAGGTTGTAATAGGCGCTGATGGCAACATTACTGAAATCAGCAAGACTTGTTCGCCTGCTGCGGCTGCTGGCGAAAGCCTTGGCATAGAAAAAATCGGTGCAGCCTATTCAAAGGCTTTGTATGTTGAACTTGACAAGATGATGAATGAAGAACATCTTGAAAACAAGTTCTACGAACTTGCTTTTGAACGCTTGATTAAGCAGGGGCATACATATACCGTGTTCGATGCTTCTGATTATTTTTCTTGCGAACTTGATACTGTCGCCGATTTTGAAAATGCAAAGTCGACAATTCCGCTGGATTAGTTTTTAAGCGCTTTATCTTTTAAAAGCGCTTGTTTGTAATCGTAAGTCTTTGTGTCATCAAGGACTTACGATTCTTTTTTTATATTTGCATGTAATATGACTAAGTATTTATTTGTTCTGACAAGTTCTCCTAAAGACTTTTTTTGTGAACAGACCTTGGTAGCTATTGCTTCTTTGCGAGTCCACAATCCGGGCGCCTTCGTAACGCTTTTGACCGATGACAAGACTGCTGCGACTCTTGTGGGCCCCCGTGCTGCATTGAAGGAGGCTGTTAATGAACTTAAGGTACTTACTCTTGATGAAAAGTTCACGCCGATGCTTCGTTCCCGTTATTTGAAGACGGTAATGCGAAATGTAATCGACGGCGACTTTTTGTATATGGATTCCGATATTGCCATTGTGGGCGATCTGAGCATTCCTGCCGAATGGACCGGCGATATTTACGCGGTACTTGATTTCCATACGAATCTTCACAAGGCCATTAACCGCAAAAAGATTTTGAATAACGCAAAGATGCTTGGCTTTTCTCCAATCTTGAATGACGAAATCTTTAATGGTGGCGTGATGTATGCAAAGGATTCTCCGACTGCCAGGGAATTCTTTAAGACTTGGCATGAATTGTGGCTTTATTGCGTTTCTAAAAACTTCCCGTATGACATGGCTAGCCTTGCCGAAGCAAACTTCAAGTTCAATTACATTACCCAGAAGGCTTCCGGCGAATGGAACTGCCAGATGGCATACGCTAAGAAATTCATTCCAAACGGCAAGGTTTTCCATTTCTTTGGCTCGCGCATTATCGACACTTGTGGCCGCAAGGTTCCTGAAGGCATGAACCTGTTTTTGCCTAAGATTTTGCGCAAGAACTTCTATACGGACCTCAAGAATATTCCTGTAAGGGTGAATGCAGACAAGAGCATTACTATTAACGAATACTACGATGATGTAATTGCACATGCCAAGGAAGCGTTCCTTTACCAGACAAAGCATGCCGGCAAGCTTGGTGCTGACATTATCCGCTCTTATGCCTTTGCAAAATCACTGGGCTTTGTTTATAAGAGAATGCCTTTTGTTTTGCCGCTTCTTTCCTTGATCGGTAAAATTCTATGAGTTTGCTTTTTAATCTTGTTGCCGTCCAGCCGATTCATAGCGCAAAGTTCCATGGAGGAGGCTCCTATGGTGAAGTAATATTCTGGGCTATGGTGAATCGCTCGGCAAAGTTCTCTTGCGTTTATGATAGCGGCAAGTACCTTGCTCCAGATATTATTGAGGCTTGTAAAAATAATTCTATACCGCTTTACGATATTGCGACAAAGACTCCGCAGCAAATTATTGATGAAAATGGCATAGACGCTTTTTATACGCCCTTGTATTCGCTAGAAAAGAAATGGCAAATCAATGTAGGACGCTTTGTTTTTACATGGCATGGGGTTCGCGCACTAGAAATGCAGTATAGCGGCCTTGGCATTAAATTCGCAAAGAAACTTGCCCAAAAGGCAGAAGCACTGGTGCGTTACCGTGAATGCTGGAAAAAGTATTTCTATAAGCCAAAGTATCAAGATCTTGCAAAAAGAATTGCGAACGGTTCCGTCGAAACGATTACTGTAAGCGAGCACAGCCGGGCAAGCATCAAGAGCTTTTTCCCGGAACTTTTGGATAAGGAAATTCCTGTTTTTTATAGCCCGATGATAGAGCACGAGGCCAAGGGAAGTTTGCCAAGTGGGGTTTCTGCTTGCAAGTATTTCTTGTTGACAAGTGGTGCCCGCTGGGAAAAGAACAACTTGCGCGCCGTGATCGCCTTTGATGAACTGGTTTCAATGTTTAAGGAACAGGGCAAGGCTTTTGACTTTAAGCTTGTAATTACAGGAGCAACAAATCCTAAAGTTTATTTGAATAGTATCAGGAATAAGGAATCGTTCGTTCTTTTGAACTATGTCGAGACCGAAGAATTGGAAATGTTGCACAAGAATGCCTATGCGTTTGTGTTCCCTAGCTTAAATGAAGGTTTTGGGTACCCTCCAATGCAATCGATGCGTTATGGAGTACCTGTCGCTGCTAGCGGTTCCACGTCAATTCCTGAGGTTTGCTCGAATGCGGCGCTTTACTTTGACCCGTATTCTGTAAGCGAAATCAAGAATAGAATGATACAACTGCTAGATAAGGAAATTTACAAGCTGTATGCGGCTAGGTCTATTGAACGCTATGCTGCGGTAAGTAACAGGCAGCGTGAAGATCTAGACAAGGCTGTAGATTTTATTCTTGGCATAAAATAGGTTTTGTTCATGAAGTTTTTGAATCGTTTAAAGAATCCGTTTGTTCATGTAACGCTTGCGGCTCTTGTGATTCAGTGCATTATGTTTGTACTGTTTTACAACCTGCCAGATCCTCTTGGACTTTCGCTTTCTGAAATGTTCGCTGGTAAAACTCTTTGGCAGGCGTTTATGGCTTTTGGAGCCTTGCTTGTCATGTCTTCTATTTTTGCATTTCTAAAAAAGCCCCGCGCGCTTGTACTATTTTATGCATTCTATTTTGTAATTGCCATTGCTGACTACGAAGTCTTTAGGTTTTCTCATCAACGCCTTTCGTATTCCTTTTTAAGAACATACTTCCATATTTCAAATATTACCGATAGCACCACAGTTTCTACGCTTGGAGGCGATTTTGCAGGAACCGTTCTTTGGCTATCGCTTTTGGCATTGTGTGTGGTTAGTGCCATTGCCTATGTGATTGTCTTTACGATTCGCAAGTGGAAGTTCCGGATTACGAATGCTAAAAAGCTTCCCGTTACATTCTTGACTTCGGGGCTTGTCCTTTCTGTGATTCCATTGGTCTTGTTCCTTGTCGGTGCCCGAGGCGTTACGACAGTTCCTGTTGTGAATGCCGAAATCGATTGGCGCTTTACCTTGGGTAAGCACACTCTGACTGCCCCGATTCTGCATATAGCTGCCGTAGAAACTTTTGAATTTGTCCGTGACAATTACGCTATCACAGACGAGCTGATGCAAGATCTTGATTCGTTCCTGCCAGCAAGCACGTCTTTGCAAAGGGTTAATAAAGAAGAATACCCGACATTTAGATCTGCAGCGGTGCATGAATACAAGGCGCAAAAGCCTTATAACATAGTATTCATTTTTGGCGAATCCTTTAAGGGCAGAATATTTAACCAAATGTTGGAAGGTGATTCTGCGCTTGCACCAAATGTCTGGAAGCTTGCAAATGGCGGCTTCTATAAAAAGACCATTGATTCCAGTGGGGTAGAGTCTTTTGTCGGTGGAACGCTTTGGTTTAGGAATGCCTATAGCGGCGGGTATCCAACAGTCCGTGGTACAACGGCAACGTATCTCGGTTTCCCGTCGCATCCGAATCGTGATGTTCCGAGCTTTTACGCATCGAACCATTTTAAGGGCTTTCCGGAATATTTGACAGACTACAAGAGAGGCTATGTTACAATTTCAAATCCGGTCTTTGACCATACATTGCCTTTTGTGGAAAAGTTCTATGGCGATAACTGGAAATTGCCTTCGAATATTGTAAAGGAAGATTCCGATGATAGCCTGGGTGTAGACCTGGCCCTAGAAACTCTAGCCGATATGCCTAGCGATAGCCCATGGTTCCTTGCCTTCAATACGATTTCTACGCACATTCCGTTCTTTGGTTACCCGACAGATTATGCTCCAAAGCCAGAAGATGCCATGGTGCGTTACCGTACTGCAGTCCGTTATACCGATGACCAGCTTGGCCGATTCTTTGAAGCGCTTTCCAAGCGAGAAGACTTTGAAAATACCGTTGTCGTTTTGCTTGGTGACCATGACACTCCTGTGGATTCTGTTGACTATGCTGTTCCGCAGCCGCTTGGCGTTGCTACCACGCAAATATTTATGGGAATTTTTACGGCTGATACGAACTTGATTCATGGTTTCAATGTCCGTGAAGATGCCGCTTCTCAGTTGGATGTTGGTCCTACCATTTTTGACTTGGCGCAAGTTAGGGCAGAAAACCATTTTTGGGGTTATGACCTGTTGACTGAAACTCGTCCGGCGGAACAGCCCGCTGTGTTCTTCTCTCAGAATGCATATTACCTTGGCTTTAGGGATTCCGTGTTGACCGGTGGCCTAGAATCTGATGAAATCTATAAGGGTAAGAATGGAACGTTTACTTTGGTAGATGATGAACTTTCGACTTTGTGGAAAAACAAGGCTGTCGGTGCTAGCAAGGTTTTGAGATCAATGCTTCGAAACGACAACATGATGCCGCATAATTAAGGAATATTCTGGTATCTTGTTTCTAGTTTCTTGTCTCTGTATTAGGTATATTTAAATTATGAATTCAAAAAAGACTTTTCAGGAACGTTTTTCGGAATGGTACATTCCGCTTGTACATAAACACAAATTCAAGGCGCTCGGCTTTTATATTTTGCTTGCGCTTCTTTGCGCCTTCCCGATTCTTGTATACCCGGGTTTAAAGCTTGATGTGGACTTGTCCCACTTGCTCCCTGGCAATACTCCAAGCGTGAAGGCTCTTGAAGAATCCTTTGAACGCTTTGGCAGTACTGACAAGTTCATGATTGCTATCCAGAGTGAAGACGTGGAACTTGTTGCAGCCTTGCAAGATTCTATCAGTGACTACATTCACAAGAACTGGCAGGGTGAATTTGTTTCTACGCAGGTGGATAACGACAGCAAGTTTTTCAAGGATAATGCACTGCTCTATTTGCCGATCAAGCACCTGGAACGCATTCGCGATAACCTTGAAGATGTACAGCTAGAAATCGGTCGTAAAAACGGACCGCTTGTTGTTGACTTGATGGAAGATGCCGCGCCTCGCGAAAAGAAGGAGCGAGTATGGTTCGATGCAAGCTTGCCGCAAGAGCTTGGACTCCCTGACGAGGCTGTTGGTGCCTTTGATACCTTCTTTAAAAAGAAGCAGGATTCTGTTCAGCAGGAAACTGCAAAAACCTGGAATCCAAAGGCATTCTTGCCAGCTCACTTGAAAACTCGCCTGATTGGTTCTCCAGAACCTGATAGTGGCGAAACATTAAAGTTCAATGGAGTTGTCAATGCAAAGCTTATCAAGCCGTCTACGGACTATGAATTCGTAACACGAATCCTTGCACGTACAGATACGCTCCTTAAATATTTCAGTTCCAAGACTTACCCTGTGCCGACACGCTTTACTGTAGAAGGTACATACGAAGGCCTTAAGGAAGTGGATGATGTTGCAAACGATAGCGTGTTCTCCTTTGGCATTAGCCTTGTATTGATTTTCCTTTTAACAAGCGTATTCTTCCGTAGTTTGAAGGGCCCTGTGCTTGTAACGGCTTCTGTGCTTTACGCTTGCATTCCGACACTTGCTTGTACAGCTCTTTTCTATGGCAAGTTCAATCCGTTTACAGTCTTTGTTGCGTCCATTATCCTGGGCATTGGTATTGACTATTCCATTCATATTCTTGGAACGGCCCAAAAGCTGATGCACGAACATGATAGCATTGAAAAGGTTTTGGAATCAGCACAAAAGAAAATGCTCAAGCCGTTTATCCTTGCTAGCTTTACAACGATTGCTGCGTTCCTTACTTTGCTTGCTGCAAGTTTCCGTGGCTTCTATGAATTCGGTGTTGTTGCTAGCTGTGGCGTGCTTTTCAGTATGCTTACATCCATTTTGGTATTGCCGGTATTCGTTCTTTGCATGGGCGGCATTCCTGCAGCTCCAAAGTTCAGCTTTTTCCCGGCTGCATGGAACGGTGCCAAGATTCTTAAGTTCTTTAAGTGTGCTGCCCTTGTTGGTTTTGCTCTTGGTGCTGTTTCTTTGTGGTATGCCCAGGATGTTGACTTTGAACATAACCTGCGTAACTTGCGCCGCGTTTCTACCGAAAAGAAGTCTTCTGACAATAAGATTTCTACAAAGGTAACTCGTGATGCCTACAAGGCACAGACTTCTACGCCTGCTGCTGTTATGGGCTCAAAGCCAGAACAGCTTGATAGGTTGTACGATACCTTGATGGTTCGCTTGCATGTAGAACACGATTCGACTCTTGGCAGTTTCCTTACCTTGAAGAGCTTTGTTCCGCCGATTGATTCTCAAAAGAATCGCCTGGAAGTTATCGAAGAAATCAGAGACCTTGTAGAGGCTCGCGTATTTGACCGTGCAGAAGGCGAAGATTCTGCAAATATTGTGGCACTTCGTAAACTGGCAGAAGTTGAAAATACATTTACTGCAGAAGATATTCCTGAATGGACTCTGGATTTGCTCCGAGAAAAGGATGGCTCCTATGGCAAGATCGGCTTTATTTATGGTGACTTCCCGGGTTGGGATGCTCATGCCTTGCATGATTTCCAGGATCGCTATGGTCATTGGAATTTTGATGGTGAAGATTTACGCACGTTCTCTTCGCAGTTTATTCTTAGCGATGTGATTGAATCCGTGAAGACCGATAGCTTTAAGCTTGCTCTTGCTATTATTCTTGTGATTTTTGCAACTATGGCAATTTCGTTTAGAAAGCCGATTCTCTTTATTTCTGGCTGTGTATCGTTTGGCATGGGAGTCTTGCTTACCCTTGGCCTCTTGGGAGCTCTCACACACTTCCTTGAATTTGGCAAGATTAGTATTTACAACGTGATAGTGATCCCGATGGCTCTAGGCATCGGAATTGATGCGACGATCCATTTCATTACTTCTTGGACATCTAGTAAGACCATGACTCTTCGTGAACTTATAGATGGCACTGGTAGAAATGTGATGGCTAGTTCACTTACAACGATTGCTGGCTTTGTAGGGTTCCTGTTTACAACTCATCGAGGTCTTAAAGGCATTGGCGACCTCGCTTGCATAAGCATTGCCATGTTCCTTGTGACTAGCGTGATATTCTCCATGTTCCTTTGCGGTGCATGGCTCAAAAAGAAATAAAGGTTAAAAAAGGTTCTCGCTTATGCGAGAACCTTTTTGCTTAATGCTTTTTAATTTCTTCTAGGATTGGCATTAATGGAGTTCCGTTTTTGTAAAGGAATCCGTGTAAGCCGGCATTTTGTGCACCTTCCTGGTCGTGCTTAGGGTCATCTCCTACGAATAAAATTTCTGATGGAGCGACACCTGCTTTTTGTGCAGCTATTTCAAAAATTTTTGGGTCGGGCTTTCGAACATGTTCTTCACTTGAAAGCACTACGGTTTGTATTACCTTGTTTAGCCCGGTGCTTTTTAGAACTCGCCTGACATGGGGTGCGTGGTCAAAGTTACTGATAATGCCTGTATGTATTTTTTGAGCTTGCAAAGCTTTTAAAAGCTTGATTGCTTCTGGGTGTAGCTTGATTTCTCTTTGCCAGGAATCCATTGAAGATCCTGAGAACTTGTGTAGCCAAGCGTCAGAGACTTCTATGTCAAATGTCCTGAATAGTATTCGCAAGCGTTCCTCGTAGGGGCTGAAACCATTTAAGCCTTGAACGGGTATGTCAAAGAACGCCTTGCATTTTTTAGACATTTCCTTAAGCGTTGTTTTTCGCCCGAGCGCCGTAGCCGCACTTGCAAGCGTGCCGTGCCAAGCCCGAAACGCCTTGCCCATGTTTCCATACACGAGCAAGGTTCCATACAGGTCAAAGAATACGGCACGAATCATAGTTTAGTAGATTGGAATTGGAGTCAGGTCGCACCTTCGGTGCTTGAGGCGTGA
>DCGZ01000172.1:0-405 GCA_002314675.1 Fibrobacter sp. UBA1765
ACTCCACGAAGAAATCCGCGTGATGAGCCAGGAAGCTGGCCGCGTCGTTAAGGAACAGGGTAAGGATAACGACCTTCTGGAACGCGTTCTCAAGAACGAAAAGCTCCAGAAGCTTGGCATTACCGAAGAAAAGCTGAAGGAAATTCTGGACCTTCGCAAGTTCGTTGGCCGCGCTCCTGGTCAGGTCGTGAAGTTCGTGACCGAAGAAGTCCGCCCGGCTATCGACGCTATCGCCGATTGGAACAACATCGACGCAGGCGAATTGAAGGTTTAATAAAAACAAATTGAACAAAAATTCGTTTTCAAGACTTTTCTTTAGGTTAGATTTTGCTAAATTAAGCCTTGGAAACAAAACTCTATAATCCTTAAGGAAGGTTAATTATGGCAAGAAAGAAGATTGCACTC
>DCGZ01000172.1:454-32575 GCA_002314675.1 Fibrobacter sp. UBA1765
CTCTCGTCCTCGCTCAGAAGCAGCTTGGCGACGTAGTCCTCATCGATATTCCGATGACAGAAGGTATGCCGAAGGGTAAGGCCCTCGACATCATGGAAGGTCGCTCTGTTATGGGTACTTCCTGCAACCTTTCCGGTTCCACCAACTATGACGACATCGCCGGTGCAGACGTTGTTATCGTAACTGCTGGTGTTCCGCGTAAGCCGGGCATGAGCCGTGATGACCTTCTTGGCATCAACTGCGGTGTTATCAAGGACGTTGGTACAAAGATCAAGGAACTTGCTCCGAACGCATTCGTGATCGTTATCACCAACCCGCTCGACGCAATGGTTTACAACATGCAGAAGGTTACTGGCTTCGATTCCTCCAAGGTTATCGGTATGGCTGGTGTTCTTGACTCTTCCCGTCTCGCTTGCTTCGTAGCAATGGAACTCGGCGTTTCTGCTGAAGACGTTAAGGCAATCGTTATGGGTGGCCACGGTGACACCATGGTTAGCCTTTATGACTGCGTATCTGTTGGCGGTATCCCACTTCCACAGCTCATGAGCAAGGAAAAGTTCGACGAACTCGCAGCACGTACAGCAAACGCTGGTGGCGAAATCGTTTCCCTCCTCGTTCGCGGCTCTGCATTCTACAGCCCGGCAACTTCTGCTATCAAGATGGCTGAAGCATACCTCCTCGACAAGAAGAGCGTTCTTACCTGCGCTGTCAAGCTCAACGGCGAATACGGCGTTAAGGGTCTCTACTGCGGCGTTCCTTGCGTTATCGGCGCAAACGGCGTAGAAAAGATCTTCGAAATCAAGATGAACGAAGCTGAAAAGGCTGCTTTCGACAAGTCTGTCGAAGCTTGCAAGAAGAACGCTGAATGGGTTGACGCTAACACCTAATGGTAACAAGGGAAGGCTCCGCCCTCCCTAACACCTACCTAGGAAAAAGACTCTGCTGAACAAGCAGGGTCTTTTTCGTTAGAATGGCTTACGCATATACTCAATGAGATGTAAGGGGCTTTGCCCCTTAGAACCCCAAGAAAAAGACCAGTCCCAAAGACTGTTCTTTTTCGCTATAAAGGCTTGCGCAAATATTTAATTAGACAAGGGAAGGCTCCGCCATCCTTAAAATTCTCCCTAGAAAAATACACTTGGTACAATCGAGGAAATTTTCGTTTTCAGAGAAAAATTCAAGTTGCAGTCTCTGCTTTAAGTTGTAGCTTTTTGTGTGATGAAGGCTTGCACCAATTAATGAGACTTAAGGTGCTCCGTCCCTTATATCTTAAAAATGGGGGAGGAATGCAGTTGATGTTCCTTAAAATTGCTTATAAAATTAAAGAAAAACTGTTTTTTATAAGTATTTTTTTGGGGTAATCGGTGCGAATTTAATGATTTTTTATGGAAAATGCTTATAAAAGTCGAAAATATTCTTGCTTTATAAGCAAAAAAAAGAAAAAATGATGGGGGCTTATGCTAAAAATTCCGAAAATTACTTATAAATTGGCTTGAAAAATGCTTTTTATAAGTCTTTTTGCCCTTGAACATGACTTGTACTCAATTTTTCCCCTTGAAATTGCTTATAAAAAGCGTGTGCAAATGACTTTTATAAGCAAAATGATGGATTTAACTTGAAAATATGAATTTAATGCTTTTTGCGGCAGCGCTGGATGTGCGAACGCATTCGAAGCGGGTTCTGACCCGCTTTGAACTGGAAAATTGCCGATGAACGCTAGTGAATATTAGGCAATTTTGTACAGCGACATAGCGGAAGGCCGCCCTTTGTGTGTTTGGACAATTCGTCCATAAAGATTTACAAAAAGAAACATTTTTTGCGATTTAATAGTCTAATTTATTATTGTAAAAAAATGCTCTTTGGGAGTTTCTAACTTTAACCCTGAGTAAGTTATGGTGACGTTTACTGATATTGCTGACTATCGCGATTTTTTGAAGGATTACTACGATCGCCGTAAGGCTGAGATGCCGTTGTATTCCTACCGCATGATGGGTGATAAGCTCGGGCTGGATTCGAGCTACCTTTATCGCGTTCTCAGTAAAAAACAGCATTTGCCGGCACATGCGTTGCAGGCTGCAAAGGATATTTTGGAACTTAGTGGCCGCCAGGCTGAATACTTTGACTTGCTTTATTCGGCTGCGGTTACAAAGGACAAGTCCAAGAAAGAGGAATTCTTTGCAAAGGCCTTGGCTCTTCGTGATGTGAACCGTCATAGCTTGGAAGCGGCTGAACTCAAGATGCTTGAAAACTGGTGGATTCCTGCTGTAAGGGCATACCTTGAAATGAACGGCGGCGTTGTAAACAAGCGTGAAATTGCAAAGAACATTTGCCCGAAGATTACCGAGGAGCAGGTTCAGATTGCGATTGATACTTTGCTTGAAGTCGGCATGCTCAAGAAGGTTGCTTCGGGTAAGCTTGCCCTTACGGAAACTCACTTGACTGCAAGTGGCCCTGAAAAGAGGACCGCAGTCCGCAATTTCCAGCGTCAAATACTCGCTTTAGCTAGCGATGCGATTGAAAACGTCCCTGTAGAAGAAAGAAATATTTCTACACTTACTTTATCTGTGGATCAGGCTTGTTTTGATGACCTGGGCGAAATGCTCAAGGAATTTAGACGCTTGGTTCAGAAGCGTGTTGATGAAGCTAAGCGCCCGGACAGGGTGATGCAGCTATCTTTGGCATTCTTTCCAATTGCTAAATTGGATAATGGTAAGGAGAACTAGTTTATGCGTTGGGTGTGTTGTTTGGTTGGTCTTGCGCTGTTTGCGGCGTGTAGCAAGGATAGCGGTGTTGCCGGTTCTACGATTGAAACGGAAAATACTGTTGCCATGGATGTGTTATTTGCTGACGGTACTCCGGCAGCCCGTACAAAGGTCTTTGTGCGCCCGGATGACTATTTGGCCGGTGCAAAGTCTGATGAAGAGAACTTGTGGAACGGTGAAACTGATGACAATGGTCGCCTGGAATTGAAGGGCTTTGAAGCTGGTTCCTATGTTGTAGAAGCTAGGGGCGAACTCGAAAAGGCTGCCTACCGCCTTGAATTTGCAGATACGATGTCTACTGAAATCCAGGTTACGATGAAGGCCGCCGGTTCCCTTAAGGGTGTGGTGAACTATGACAAGTCTCGCTTGCCGGTTAAGGTTAGCGTAGTCGGTCTTGACTATGTGGTTGAAACAGATTCCTTAGGTAACTTTGAATTTGAGTCTTTGCCGGAAGGTAATTTTGACGTTGTTGCCTTTGAATACGCTAAGCTTAAGCATTGTGTTGCCGGAAAAGATGGCGAACTGGAATGCTCTACTTATGATCGTGTGTTGAATATTGCTTCTGCACCGACAGTTATTAAGACAAAGGAAAGCGATAATATTGTTATCGCCTATATCCCGCAGCCGGTTAAGAAGGATACTGTTGAAAAGGATACTCTTCCTGCGGATACGACACCTGTTTACCCGCATGTGATGTTTGAAGACTTTGAAGACAGTACTTATGGTTGGTATACTGCATATTCAAGATATGCAACGGGTAAGCTCTCTGCTGATGAAGCTGGCTTTGGTCGTGAAGGCCTTGTTGCCCATTTTGAATACAGCAATGATTCGCTTTACAACTGGGTCCTTATGGGTACAGGCATTGCAGAGGAAGCTATCGACTTCTCTGAAATGGATTCCATAGTGTTCTACGCTCGTGGCAATGGAGACATGATGATTTCTCTTGATAAGTATCAGGATTCAGTCTTTATAAAGACTTGGAACCATTATGATCTTGATTCCCTGGCTGAATCTGAAGAAAATCCATGGGTTCGCATTTGCGTGCAGCCGACTGATTTCTTTAAGGCAGATAGCAGCGGTGGCAACATGGGCTGGGATGCTGTAAAGGATTCCATTGTTTCAATCAATTTCTTTGGTGGCTCTCGCGGTTCTGAATTCTGGATTGACGACATTGAAATCTTTGGCGTCAAGGGATTGCTGAAAGAAGAGTAGATTGGCTGATCTTTTGAAAAAGGCTCCGGATTTAAAGTCCGGGGTCTTTTTTGTTTGGATAAATAGTCCACAAATGTTTGATTTTTTTTTGATTTTTAGTCGATTTAGAACTTAATTTTATATTCAAGATTGGAGTATGTTCTATGAATTTCTTGAAAAAGACTGTTTTTGGCTTGGCGACACTTGCTGTTGCTGCTGTCGCCGAGAACCCGATTTCTTCTTATCACTATCTGGCTGACCCTTCTGCAGCGTCTGATGGCGATACCTTCTACATTTTGACCGATACCGACGATATGTGCGTGAGTGACAATCCGTTCGCCTACAACATTGTCGGCCTGTATGCCTTCAGTTCCAAGGACATGGTGAACTGGACCGACCACGGCATGATTTTCCAGTCCAAGCGTGAATTTGGTACTTACCCGGGCAACACCTGGGCCTCGGGCATTGCAGTCCGTAACGGTCGCCCCTTCATCGTTTACCCAGATGGCGCAAGCGGCGTGGGCATGATTACTGCCCCGAGCATCGACGGTCCCTATACCGACCCCATCAAGGAAGCCTATGGCGTGAACTACATTGCCGCCAACTGGGGCGGCAGCGTGATTGGCGGCTGTGATGACATTGACCACTGCTTCGACCCGGGCATTTTCTTTGACGACGATGGCTCCGGCTACGTGATTTTCGGTGGCGGTTCCGCAACTTCTCAGAAACGTCCCATTGGAAACAACTTTGACCTTATCAAATTCTCCGAAAGTAATGGCAAAGTGACCGTGGATAAGAACTCTCTTAAGAGAATTTCTGCCGAAAAGTCCTTCGAAGCTCCTTACATCCACAAGCATGGCGACTGGTACTACATCAGCTTCAACAACAGCGGCCAGGAAATCGGCTACGGCATGTCCAAGAATCCTGCCGGTCCCTATACCTATAAAGGAATCGCCATTGGCGCCGTGTGGCAGATCAGCGACTGCGAAACCCATTCTTGCGATGGCGGTAACAACCACCAGGGATTTGCTGATTTCAAGGGCAAGACTTACGCGGTCTATCATGATCGTCGCCTTGTCCGCGCCAAGGAACATCCTGCTTCTTTGGGCATTGCCGATCCGGAACCGGGTAACCACCGCAGCGTAAGTATCGACGAAATTACCTACGCAAATGACGGTACCATGAACAAGCTGGTGTTCACAAAGGAAGGACCAAAGCAGGTTGGCAAGTTCAATCCGTACAATACCTACAAGGCTCTCACCAGTTCCAAGCAGCGTAACGTGCGTAGCCGTACCGACTGGACCAAGGGCCAGGCTGTTAAGCATGTGCTTACTCCGCTTGCAACCAAGGAATCCTGGATTCGTGTAACAGGTGTTGACTTTGGTAGCAAGGGTGCAACACGCTTTAGCGTGAACGCTGCGAGTGTTGCAAATGGTAACAAGGTTGAAGTCCGTAAGGGAAGTGTAACAGGAACGCTTGCTGGTTCTTGCAATCTCCAGAACACAGGTTCTTGGAGCAAGTATGCAAATAATGAATGCGAAGTTTCTGGATTGAGCGGTGTTGTTGATCAGCTGTTCCTTGTGTTCAAGGGTAGTGCAGATTCTACCATGGGCCTTTTGACTTGGGAATTTATGCAGGGCGAACCGGAACCGCAGACTCCGTTTAAAGGTACTGCCGCTGCAATTCCTGGCAAGATCGAAATGGAAAACTTTGATATTCCTGGTGTCGGAAGCGGTAACGATTCCTATTTCGATAACGATGCTGAGAACCATGGTACAAGTACGCTCCGCAAGGATACCGGTGTTGACCTTTACGCAAAGGCAACGGGTGTTGTTGTTGGTTACATTCAGAAGGGCGAATGGCTTGAATATACTGTAGATGTCAAGAAGTCTGGCGACTATACGATGTTTGCCGCAGTTGCTTCTGATGGTGGTTCCAGTTTTGCACTCTCTATCGATGGCAAGGACATTGCTGGTGAAGTTATTGTTCCGCCAAACGAAAAGAAGGATGGCGAAGAACAGAACTTTGATGATTACAGCAAGGTAAGCGCAAATGTAACACTTACTGCTGGCAAGCATATCTTGCGCATGACGGCAACTGCAGACTGGTTCGACATTGACTATATCAACTTTGTCGAAGGCAAGAATGCAGTAGATACTGATCCTATTGAAAGTTCCAGTTCCGTAAAGCCTGGTTCTTCTAGCTCAGAAGGCTCTGTAGAACCTGAATCTTCTAGTTCTGAAGAAGGTTCTCTTGAACCGGGTTCCTCTAGCTCAGAAGAAGGCTCTGCAATCGGTATGCGCGTACAGTTCAACGCATCGGCCACAACCTACAAGGTTTATAGCATTCAAGGGAAGCTGCTTGGTTCTGTAAGCCTGGATGGTTCTACCGTATCGGAAGCAATGCATAGCGCAGGCTTTAAAAACGGCGTCTATATGCTTCGTTGCAAGACTAGGAACATGATGGTAAATGTTACAAAGTAGTTTCTAGTCTCTAGGAATACTAATTATCTCCAGGATCTATTTGATTCTGGAGATTTTTTTTCAAGCATGGATAAAAAATCCATAGGAAGTTTTCTTTTGCTTGTATTTTTTTGTGTTCTCAAACCTAATTTTATTACAAATAATTTTAGAAACATAGTCAATAATTGTTGAGTTTTGCATTTCTTGTCTTTTGTTTCTTGTTTTGATTAGAGGTTGATCATGAACTTCGCAAAGAAAATTGTTTTCGGGCTTTCGGTGCTTGCGACTGCAGCAATTGCATACAACCCGATTTCTACCTACCATTACCTGGCTGACCCGGGTGCGGCTGCCGACGATGAATACTTCTACATCATTACGGACTCCGATGACCCGGCTGCCTATAACGCCACTGGCTATAACATCAAGGCTCTTTACGGTTTCCGCAGTAAGGATATGCAGAACTGGACCGACTTCGGTATCATTTACGATGCCCGCCAGGTGAGCGGCATAGGTGATATCTGGGCTTCCGGTATTGCGGCTGACCCTAAGACTGGCAAGCTTTATATTGTGTTCCCTGATGGCGGTGGCGGCGGTATTGGCTACATCAAGGCCGACAGCATTGCAGGCCCGTGGACAAACGCCGTTGGCGGTGGCAAGGACAAGCTTGTTGGTGGATGGGGCAAGGGCCTTATCGATTGCGATGGCGTAGCTTGGTGCTTTGACCCGGGTATTTTTATCGATGACGATGGTACCACCTATGTAACTTGGGGTGGTGGCGAAGGCGATAGCCGCCCGAACACCGACAACTTCGACGTTGTAAAGCTGAATGCGGCAAAGGATGCCCCGGTGGGCACCGGCTCCCACGTGAAGGTGAACGGTCTTTCTACCCGTAAGATGCTGGAAGCTTCCTACATCCATAAGCATGGCAATACCTACTACTTCTCCTACAGTACCGGTTGGCAGCAGGGTGCTCCTACCATTGACTATGCAATGGGTACTAGCCCTATGGGCCCCTTTACTTGGAAGGGAACTATCCTTGGTGACCCGAGCATTAACGGTCGAAGCATTAACGGCAACAACAACCATCACGGTATTGCCGAATTCAAGGGCCATTCCTATGTAGTTTACCATGACCGTCGTATCGCCAAGGGCCACGATGGGCTGGAAATCATTCCTGCCGATGACGGTATGCCCAATCCAGATCCAGGATATCATCGTAGCGTTTCCGTAGACGAAATGTTCTACAACGCTGACGGTACTATCAAGCAGGTGACCTGCACCAACGATGGTCCGGAGCAGATCGAAAACTTTGATCCCTATGATTGGTATCCGGCTTTGACCAGCTCCAAGCAGAGGGGTGTCCGTAGCCGTTCTCTCTGGGCTCCTGGCAAGGTTGCAGGAAGTCTCCTGCTTCCTCTTTCTACCAAGGAATCATGGATTCGCGTTTCTGGCGTTGATTTTGGCAAGGGCGCAACCGGTTTTACTGTAGAAGCCGCAAGCTCAGCCGACAATAACAAGATTGAAATCCGCAAGGGCTCCGCAACAGGAACCTTGGCTTGTACCTGTACCCTCAAGAAGACTGGCTCCAAGACCACTTTCGCAGAAACTTCCTGTGACGTGAATGGCCTCTCTGGTATCGTGGAGCAGCTGTTCCTAGTGTTCAAGGGCTCTCAGGACTCTACCATGGCTATCAAGGGCTGGGGCTTTGAAGGTAGCGGCAAGACTCCTGCAGAACCACAGAAGCCGTTCAAGGGTACTGCTGCTGCAATTCCAGGCAAGATTCAAATGGAAGACTTCGATGTTCCGGGTACAGGCCGCGGCGAAGAATATGCTTCCTATAGCGACAACGATGCTGAAAACCATGGCGACAGCGACTACCGTAAGGATGATGCCCCGTCCGTTGACCTCTACAAGAAGTCTGGCGATCGCGTTGTCGTGGGCTACATCCAGAAGGGTGAATGGCTGGAATACACTGTAAATGTGGCAGAAACCGGTACTTATACCATGTTTGCAGCTGTTGCTTCCGATGGCGGCTCAAGCTTCCAGCTTTCCATGGATGGCAAGAACATTACCGAAGAAATCGCTGTTCCTGCAGCCAAGAAGGAAGAAGGCGCTGAACAGAACTTTGACGACTATGCCAAGGTTTCTGCAACAGTCAATCTGACCAAGGGTGAACATGTTCTTCGCTTTACGGCAACTGCCGACTGGTTCGATATAGACTATGTCAACTTTGTGGCTGGTGAAAATGCAATAGATGATTCTCCAATCGGTGATGAAACTGCTATTGCCATGACTGCAAAGTATAATGTTACACAAAATGTTTACAACGTTTACAATTTGCAAGGCAAGTTGCTTGGCTCTGTAAATATGACAGGTACATCTGCAAAAACAGCTCTTAATGCAGCAGGCTTCAATGCCGGTGTATACATGCTTCGCGGCAAGAACAAGAGTTTTATGGTAAATACCGTAAAATAATCCTCCAAATAAATACACACAAGAACGCTCCGAGTAATCGGGGCGTTTTTGCGCTATGGATATTTTGTCCATGGAATCTTGCTGCAAGAATATTCTCGATTGGAACAAAAGGAGGTATTTTTTATCCAAATTATAGATTAAATTAAGAAAAGGTGTCTTTTCTAAAAAATTGGGTGTGTATGAAATTTTCAAAACTTTCTCTCGCTTTTGCTGCTGGCCTTGCCGCAGCTACCGTAAGCCATGCAGCTTTAGCTGATGGTGGTGCCAAGTTCCTTGGTAACATTACTACTGGTGGCCAGATCCGTAGCGATATGGGCACATACTGGAACCAGATTACTTCTGAAAATGGTTGTAAATGGGGTTCTATCCACACTCTTTCCAATGGAAATTCTGGAACAAGTAAATTCGCATGGGATAACTATGATAAGTGCGAAGGCGCTTACAAGTGGGCAAAGGAAAAACCGGGTCGTCACTTTAAGTTCCATGCTCTTGTTTGGGGTTCCCAGTATCCAAGCTTCCTTTGCAAGGCAAAGAACCCTAGCATTACTGTAGAAAAGACAAAACAGTACATTACCGAATGGTTTGACGCCGTTGCCGCCAAGTTCCCGGATCTTGAATACATTGATGTTGTGAACGAAGCAATTTATGCAGGCAACAACTATCATTCCGGTTACCAGCTCCCGGCTACAGGTGCAGAAGGCGTAAGTACTGACGACAAGGCTTGCGGCGGTTCTTACATTATCGAAGCTCTCGGTGGCGACCGTATTGTAAATGGCAAGCACCAGTATGACTTCATTACCACTGCTTTCAAGATGGCTCGTGAACGCTGGCCGCATGCTGTGCTTATCTATAACGATTACAACACCTTGAAATGGCAGAAGAACGAAGGTATTGAACTTGTTCAGACCATTATCAAGAATGGTGCTCCAGTAGATGCTTATGGTCAGCAGGCTCATGATGCCGCTGATTTCCCGACCGCATCTGGCTTTAGCCAGGTTCTTACGGAAATTCATAATGCAGTAAAGATTCCTCTCTTTATTACTGAATATGATGTCGGCAAGGCAGATGATAACGAACAGAAAAATATCATTGCTAACCAGATTCCGTTCTTGTGGGAAACTCCTTGGATTGCGGGTATCACAATCTGGGGCTATATCAATGGTTCCACATGGCGTCAGAACACGGGCCTTATGAATGCAAACGGCACTGACCGTGCTTCCATGACATGGCTTAAGGAGTATTTTGCACAGAACCTTGCAAAGGGCCAGAACAACACAACATTTGGTACTGTTGTAGAACCGGAACCGCAGACTCCGTTCGGTGGCAAGGCATGGGCAATTCCAGGCAAGATCGAAGCAGAAAACTTCGACGTTCCGGGCGTAGGCACTGGTAACGATTCCTATTATGATAAGGATTCTGAAAACCGTGGCGACAGCGATTATCGTAAGGGTACCGGTGTCGATATTTACCAGAAGAAGTTTGGCAAGGTTATTGGCTACAACCAGACTGGTGAATGGTTTGAATATACTGTAAATGTGGCAAAGGCTGGTACATACACTGTTTTTGCAGCTGTTGCTTCTAACAATGATGATGCAGGTTTTAAGCTCTCTGTAGATGGTAAGGATGTTACAAGCAAGATTTCTGTTCCTAAGACTGTTGAAGGCGAAGGTGATTTTGAAGAATTTGGCAAGGTCTCTGCCGAAGTTGCCCTTTCTGCAGGTCAGCATATTCTCCGTCTCTCTATTGAAGGTGACTGGATGGATATTGACTATCTGACTTTTGTTGAAGGTAAGGGTGCTACAGACCCAGAACCAATCCTTTCCAGTTCTTCTTCCAAGCCGGCTTCTTCTAGTTCCTCGAAGCCTGTGGAATCCAGTTCCTCAGTCAAGCCAGCTTCTTCCAGTTCCTCTGTAAATCCGGCTTCTTCAAGTTCTGTAAATCCTGCAGAATCTAGTTCTTCTGTAGAAAATCCGGCATCCAGCTCCTCTGCCCTCGATCCTTCTTCTAGCTCCTCTACAGAAAATGAAGATTCTAACGCAATTTCTGCTCAGGTAAGGTACGAAAGAGCAACGCTTAAGACTTATAAGGTGTTTACATTGAATGGTTCCATGGTTGGTACTGTAAAGGCTCATGCAAATGACATCGCTGAAACTATGAAGCTTGCAGGCTTTAAGCCAGGTGTCTATATGGTTCGCAGCAATACCGCCAAGTTCATGGTGAATACAACCCGCTAGTTTTTAGACTGGAAAAAACTCGGAACAGCACCTCGATTATGGGGTGCTGTTCTTTTTTGAGCATTATTACACTTTGGATATTTTGTCCATGGAATGTTTATGTTTTCCTATACGCATGACATCTTTTAAAAAGTAATTTTAAACTAGAAATATGGGAAACATTTCTTGAGACTTTTCTCTCTCATTTTTTTCTCGGGAAATGTTTTAAAAAAAAGGGTGTGATATGAAATTTTCAAAACTTTCTTTTGCTTTCGCTGCTGGCCTTGCCGCAGCTACCGTAAGCCACGCAGCACTCGCTGATGGCGGTGCCAAATTCCTCGGTAACATTACTACACGCGGCCAGATTCGTTCTGACTTTGCCACTTACTGGAACCAGATTACACCGGAAAACGGCTGTAAGTGGGGTTCTATTCATTCTGTAGATAACTCTGGCAAGAGCAAATTTGCCTGGGACAACTACGATAAGTGCGAAAGCGCCTACAAGTGGGCCAAGGAAAAACCGGGTGAACGTCATTTTAAGTTCCATGCATTGATTTGGGGTTCACAGAAGCCTGATTTCCTTTGCACCGCAAAGAATCCCGGCATTACTAAAGAAAAGACCAAGCAGTACATTATCGAATGGTTCGATGCAGTCGCTAAGCAGTTTCCTGATCTTGAATACATTGACGTAGTAAACGAAGCTATCTGGGCTGGTTCAAACTACCATTCCGGCTACGCAAAGCCGGCCACCGACCCGGACCATGTTGGTACCGATGACGCGAGCTGTGGTGGTTCTTACATCATTGATGCTCTTGGTGGTGACCGCATTGTTAATGGCAAACACCAGTATGACTTTGTAAAGACAGCCTTTGAGATGGCTCGCGAACGTTGGCCACATGCTGTGCTCATTTATAACGACTACAATACTCTCTCTTGGCAGATTGATCAGGGTATTGAAATGGTGCAGACACTTCTCAAGAATGGCGCACCTATCGATGCCTACGGTCAGCAGGCTCATGACCTCAAGGGCATGGACAAGTCAACCTTTGAAAGTCGTATGAAAAAAGTTCACGATGCTGTTGGTATTCCGCTGTTCATTACAGAATATGATATCGGTGAAGCTGATGACACCAAGCAGGCAAACGATTTCAAGAACCAGTTCCCGTTCATGTGGGAAACTCCTTGGGTTGCTGGCATTACCATTTGGGGGTACATCAATGGCGCAACCTGGGTTGAAAATACTGGTCTTATGAGAGAAACTAATGGTGGAACCACGGACCGTGCTTCCATGACATGGCTCAAGCAGTACATGGCTCAGAACCTTGACAAGGGCCAGAACAATACTCAGTTTGGTACAGTTGTAGACCCAGTTCCTCAGGAACCGTTCAAGGGCTCTCCGATTGCAATTCCAGGCAAGGTTGAAGCAGAAGACTTTGATGTACCGGGTGTAGGTTCTGGTAATGATTCCTACAGTACTGCAGAATCCTCCAATAAGGGTGACTCCGATTATCGTAAGGGCACTTCTGTAAGCATTTACAAGAAGGCAACTGGAAACATCATTGGTTACAATAGCGAAGGTAACTGGTATGAATACACTGTAGATGTCAAGGAAACAGGCACATACACTGTTTATGCCGCTGTAGCTGCTGCTGGCGATAAGTCAAGCTTCAAGCTTTCTGTAGACGGCAAGGATATTTCTGAAACTATCTCTGTACCTGCAGCAAAGGCTGGCGAAGAAAACTATGACGACTACAACAAGGTTAATTTTGATGTAAACCTTACTTCTGGCAAGCATATTCTTCGCTTAACTGTTACCGGTGCCTGGTTTGACATTGACTACATGACATTTGTTGCCCAGGGCGAACCTGATCCGGAACCGATTGGCGAAGAAACACCGATTGTACGCGATGTAAAGATGAATGTAAACGTTATTGCTGATTACGACGTGTTTGATATGCAGGGCGTATTTGTAGGCCGCTTGAGTGCATATAGCATGAATGAAGCTCTTTCTACCGTAAAGAACAGCAATTATATTAAGGCTAAGGGTACATACTATGTTCGCAATAAGAGCAATGGTATGACAAAGGCTGTTCGCATCGTCAAGTAAAGTATCCAACAAACCCCAATCCAAAGGCTCCCAGAGACACTTAAGTCTTTGGGAGTTCTTTTTTCAATTTGGATAAAATATCCATGAAAAAGAAAATATTTATGTGTAAAAGTATGCTTTTTCAAGGTAATTTTAGACAAGAATTTATAAATAAACACCTTTTGGGAATTTGGGGCTTATATGGCATTTAAGAAAACTATCGCTTTGGCTGCCGTTATGGGTTTGCAGGCAGCAATGGCTTCTACTGTAAATGTGGATGTCGGTGAGGAACACCAGGTCATCCGCGGCTTTGGCGGCATGGTTCATAATACCTGGCAGGGGGGCGCAGGCCTCTCTGAAGCCGATGCAAAGATCGCATTCGGTACCGGTGACGGAACCTTGGGCCTCAACACCCTCCGTATCCCGGTAAACGGCAACAAGAACGACTTCGGTAAGGAAGTCCAGGCTGCAAAGTGGGCAAAGAAGTATGCCGGTGATGACTTTATCCTTTATGCAACCCCTTGGACATCGCAGTACGCAGGTGGAAACCAGCATATTGCTGCAAGCAACTATCAGGGCTATGTGGACCACCTGAACAGCTTTGCTGAATACATGAAGGGCCAGGGCGTTCCCCTGTACGCTCTCTCCATCAGTAACGAACCGGACTGGTGCTCTGAATGGGCCTGTTGGTCTGCTGATGAAATTTACAACTTCACCAAGAACTATGCCGGCCAGATGCGCAAGCACGGCACCAAGGTGATTTCTACCGAATCTTTTGCCTACCAGAAGAAGCTTTACGACCAGGTGCTGAATGACGCCAACGCTCTCAAGAACTGAGATATTCTTGGCGCTCACTTCTACGCTAGTGATGCAAAGACTGCAGATTCCTGGTTCCAGTATTCTCTGGCTGACCAGAAGAATGTGGAACGCTGGATGACCGAACACTACACCGAAAGCCAGGGCAGTGGTAACTACTGGCGCAAGGTGATGGGTACCGGTGACCAGGCTAACCAATACAAGGTGGATACAGTTCGTGCCATGGACGTGGGCTACGAAATCCACCGCGCCATGGTTGTGGGGAACTTCAATCAGTACACCTGGTGGTATATACGTCGCTGCTATGGCCTGATCATGGAAAAGGATTTTGGTAACAAGCTTCAGGTCAATTCTAGCGAAATAGGCAAGATTTCCAAGCGCGGCTATGTGCTTTCCCAGTTTGCCCGCTTTGTCCGCCCCGGTGCAATCCGCGTGGGTGCCACTGCAAAGCCCGAAGCTAACGTTTACGCTTCCGCCTATAAGAGCAAGGATGGGGACTCTACCATTGTTGTGCTTGTGAACCGCGATTACGGTAGCGCAAAGTCTATTACGGTGAATGTGAAGGGTGCAAATATTGAATCCTTCCACATGTATACGACGAGCGAATCCAAGAATGCAATGTACGAAGGCGAAATTCCTGTAGTGAACGGCTCTGCCACAATCAAGATGGAATCCGGTTCCGCTAACAAGGACTGCATTGTGACTCTCGTTGGTGTCGGTCCGCAGATTATTATTCCTCAGGAACCTTTCAAAGGCTCTGCTGTAAAGCTTCCGGGCAAGATTGAAATGGAAAACTTCGACATTCCGGGCTCTGGCAAGGGTAATGATTCCTACTACGATAACGATGCAGAAAACCATGGTACAAGCGATTACCGCAAGGATACTGGCGTTGACCTTTATGCAAAGGCAACAGGCGTTATTGTCGGCTACATTCAGAAGGGCGAATGGCTCGAATACACGGTAAACATCGACAAGGCTGGTGATTACACGATGTATGCCGCAGTTGCTTCTGATGGAGGTTCCAGTTTCAAGCTTTCCATTGACGGCAACGATATTACAGAAGATGTGATTGTTCCGCCAAACGAAAGGAAGGATGGTGAAGAACAGAATTTTGACGACTACAATAAAGTCAAGGCAAACGTAACGCTCCCTGCAGGTGAACATGTTTTGCGCATGACGGCTACAGGAGACTGGTTTGACATTGACTATATCAACTTTGTGTACGGCAGGGATGCCGAAGACGATACTCCAATCGCTACTCCTGATGATGGAAACTCTGATGATGACGACGAAACTCCAATAAAGAGTGTGAAATTCCAGGCTACGGTCGGTCTGCAGACTTATGCGATCTTTAGTCTTTCTGGAGCTCTTGTCGGTAAAGTTCAGGCAAACGATGTTCACGAGCTCAAGGCAAAGACTTCTGCTACAGTAGGCAAGTCTGGAGTCTATTTGGTAAAGTCTGCTGGTAGAACTCTCCGAATTTCTGTAACAAAATAGTTTCGTATTTCATTCTCTCTTATATTTTTAAGACGCTTCTTATGGGGCGTCTTTTTCTATTGACTTTTTATCCATGGTATTTTATGAAAATACCTCCTTTTCATATTGAAAAGTGAATACTTTTAGTGATGTAAAAACAAGAAGGGATGTTATGGGATTTTTAAAAAAGCTTTCTGTTAGTGCAGCAATGTGCTTTGGCCTTTCTGCAATGGTTTCTACAGCTTTTGCAGCTCCGAATCCGAATTTTCATATTTACATTGCTTACGGGCAAAGTAACATGGCTGGCGCAGGCCCAATAGAAGCAGGAGACCAGGATCCTGTAGATAACTTCGTGATGCTTTCTGGCGTTGATTGTGGTGCTCGTAAGGGGAATACCAATATAAAGCTTGCAAAGGGGCAGTGGTCCAAGGCCGTGCCTCCAATGTTCCATTGTTACGAAGGCCTTTCCGTGGCGGATTACTTTGGCAAGACCATGGCAAAGGAAATGCCGAACGTTACCATCGGTATTATTCCTGTAGCTGTCGGTGGTGCAAGTATCAAGCTGTTTGACAAGGCTCAGTGGCAGCCCTATGTAAATTCTTCCGAAAGCTGGCTTGCAAACTGGGCAAAGGATTACGATTCACAGGGCAATGACTATGCAGCAATCATTAACCTTGCTAAAAAGGCCCAGGAAGTGGGTGTTATCAAGGGTTTCATTTTCCACCAGGGTGAAACTGATGGTGGCATGAGCAACTGGGAACAAGTTGTAAAGAAGACATACGACGATATGCGAAATGACCTTGGTATCAAGGAAGAATTGCCGTTTGTTGCCGGTGAAATGGTCTATAATGGTGCATGCCATGGCATGAGTACCCGAGTAAACGGCCTTTCCACGTATTTTACAAAGTTTGGTGTGGCAAAGTCGCAGGGGACTGGTATGCAGAGTGACCGTCTACATTTTGACCATGATGGTTATGTAGAAATGGGTAAGCGCTATGCTGCAGAAATGTTAAAGCTTATCGATAAGACTGTAGATCCTAGCGCTCCATCTGTTAGCGTACCCCTTTATGGCGGTGGCTCTGCAGGTAGCGAAAAGCCTGAAGAATACGGTCCGTATGGCGATGTGATGAGCATTCCTGGCAAGATCCAGGCTGAAGATTACAACAAGGGCGGCTCCGGAGTTGCATATTCCGACAAGGATAGCGAAAACCGTGGCGCAGAATACCGCGGTGATGGCGTTGATATTTACAAGGCTGGCATGGGCATGGCTGTAGGCTATTCCCAGAAGGGCGAGTGGATGAAGTATTCCGTACATGTCGAAGAAGATGGCGAATACGAAATGATTGGCCGCCTGGCTGGCGATAACGGCACGGGAGCGATTTCAGTTTATCTTGGCGATACAAAGCTTGGCGAAACTATGGTATCCAAGCTTGGCCCAGACTATGATACATACGAAGATATCAGTGGTGGCAAGGTAACACTCAAGGCTGGTGATTACGATCTCAAAATCCAGGTTGAAGTGGACTGGGTAAATATCGACTATGTGGAATTCAAGAAGGTTGTTGAAGGAGAACCTGTTATAGAACCTGAAAATCCTGATCCAGAAAACCCGGAAAATCCTGATGCAATCTCTGCTCCAGTAAAAATGAATGTTTCTAATTCTGGAATTTTCAAGGTTTATGGCTTGAATGGTAAAATGATTGGCTCGGTACGAGTAGAGTCTTCAAATTTTGCGGAATCACTAAATGCCGCAGGATATAAAAATGGCATCTATATGCTCTGCAGCGGTAAAAAGAAAATGATGGTAAATACAGCCAAGTAAAAAATAAGGGTGTATATGATAAAGCAATTAGCTTTTTCTCTCTTTGGCTTGGCAGCTTTTGCCGGTGCTGCAACATCGTTAAGCGTGAGCCTTGGCGATAGCATTCGCCCAGTAACCCACGTGGCTACAGGTTCTCTGTACGGTTTAACAGAAAAGTATCCAACCGATATTGATAAGGATGTCGCTCCGTTAAAGCCAAATGTTTTTTTAGCTCCGGCCCGTAGCGGTTCTGGCCGTCAACAGGGTATAGGAGGAGCATTCCTCGTTTCTCCGCGAATTGAAAACACGACCGGTAAAGTTCAGATTCGCCTGGCGGATATTTTGCCTGGTTGGCCTTATGCGTTCAAGGATATGAATAGCTGGCTTTCTGAAGTTGCTTCCGTTGTTAATGACAAGAAGGCAGCCAAGGTTCAGAATTTCGATGGTTACGAAATCTGGAACGAACCTGATGGTACATGGAAAAGTACATCGATTGATTTTAATTCCGGACTTTGGAAGCAGACTTACGATTTCTTGCGCAAGAACGATCCAAATGCAAAAATCATTGGACCATCCTACTCTTGGTACAATGGAAATCGCATGGAAGAATTTGTGAAGTACTGTTCTGCCAACAACTGCATGCCAGATGTCATTAGCTGGCACCAGTGGGGTTCCGAAGGTTTTGTCGGTGCCCTGGAACATTACCGAAATCTTGAAAAGAAATACAATGTAACACCACGCGCCATTAGCATTAACGAATATTCTTCCGATACGCATACATTGGAAGGTTGCCCAGGCGTTTCTGTTCCGTTTATTTCAAAGTTTGAACGCCATGGTGTCGAAAGTGCCATGATTTCTTGGTGGTTTACCAATTTACCGGGCCGCCTGGGAAGCCTCCTTACCGCAAACAATGAACGTGGTGGCGGTTGGCATCTTTACAAGTGGTATGGCGACATGAGCGGCTACATGGCCAAAGTTACTCCTCCAAATGATAAGAGTGACGGTGTTGATGGCTTTGCCGCTGTGGATTCCAAGAAAAAGTTCGCAAGCATTGTTGTCGGTGGCAATACCCTTGGCGATGTTAATGTAAAAATCGAAAAGATTCCCGCATTTCTTGGTAACAAGGTCAATGTAGATGTTGAATTTGTAACCTGGGAAGACAAGGATAAGGCTGTTCCTTCTACAACCATGGAATCTACAAAGGAATATGAAGTTGTAAATGGTTCTATCACGGTTCCGGTAAACATCAAGAATGTTTATTATGCATACCGAGTCTATATCACTCCTTCTATTCCGCAGGCTCCTTTTGGCGAAAAGGCTGTAACGCTCCCTGGCAAAATTGAATTTGAAAATTTTGATGTAGGTGGCGAAGGCAAGGCTTACCATGATACCGATGTAGAAAACAAGGGCAACAACTACCGCGATGAAGGCGTAGATATAGTTGAAGCTCCCGAGGGACTTGCTCTTGGCTATACAATCGCTGGCGAATGGATGGAATATACAATCAATGTTGCAGAAACCTCAAAGTACTATGTATCTGCAAATGTCTCTACGGCAATGGATCAGGCTGGATTCCTTATGTTTGTTGATGACAAGCCGATTCTGGATTCTATCAATATTGATAAGATTGACGAAAGCTTCGATGTCTACAAGGTTGTTGAACTTGGCGAAGTTGAACTTGAAAAGGGCGAACATGTTTTGAAAGTTCAGGTAACAAAGAGCTACATCAATTTGGATTGGCTTAACTTCAGAACAGAAAAGGAAGAAGCTGGTGGACCTGAAGAAACTGCAATCGGCATGCAAAAAAGGTTCGACATTGCTCGCGATTCCTACAAGGTTTACAGTCTGCAGGGCAAATTGCTTGGCAATGTGGAAATGAATGGAAAAACACCTTCAAATGCATTAATGAATTCTGGCTACAATGCAGGTGTATATATCCTTCGTTCTACAGCACCGGGTTCACGTCAAACATTTATGGTTAACACGACCAAATAAAAAAATCCGGGTAAACCAAAATCCTAGAGGCGAATGTCTCTAGGATTTTTTGTTGATATTCCAGTAGATTTTTTGTAATTGCAGGGGAGTGCTACTTGCCCTGGTACAATTTCAGTTGCCTTTCAAAGCAAGAGTCCCAGCTGTACTTTTCTGCATAGGTTCTTGCGTTGGTTGCATAGAAAACCCTGTTCTGCAGCAGCTTGATGATTGCACTTGCCAAGGCTTCTGGCGTACGTTCCTCGAGCACGATTCCAGCGCCAGAAGCGCGAACGTGTTCGCCGGCGGCTCCTGTAGAAGCCGCCACTTGGCCATTGCCGCTTGCCATGCTTTCAAGTATTGAAAGCCCGAAAGTTTCCCAGCCCGAAAGTGCAAGGCCAATGTCGGAACTTGCGTAATAGCGTGCCATGTCGTCGATTGAATTGACAAAACCTACATACTGAATGTACTTGTGTTCTGCGACAGCTTCTTCGACTGCTGTAAGCATTGGTCCAGTTCCTGCCAAAACAAGAGCCGGCTCTACGCCAAGTCGCTTTGCTACGATTGGGTACGCAGCAAGCAAAAGGTCTACACCCTTTTCTGTGCAAAAACGGTGTGGAAAGAATATAATCGGTCGAAGCTCGTTACCTGCCCTAAGTTCATTTACCAAAGCTTCATCGCGCTTGTCTGGCGAGAACTGTTTGATATCGCAGCCAAGGGGAATCCAGTACCATGCCGGCAGGCGATGCTTTACAAGCCTTTTGCGAATGTCTTCTGAAGAAACTTCAATGCCTGCAAAGCCACGATATTCAAAGCGCGCATACGCAAAAGCGATGTTCCTTGCTATAGCTCCAACGAATTTTCCAAATTTTTTTGCGAACGGGCGTTCTACGTATGTGACAGGGAAGTCGGCATGCCAAAAGCCATAAATTCGGGCCTTGGGGCAAATGCGCTTTGCGTAGTGATGCACGCGATTGCACAAGATGTATGGCGAGCCGACTTCAATTACATCGGGCATGTATTTCCTAAGAATCGGTGCAATCTGGGATTCCTTCCACATAAAGCGGTATTCCCATTTGCCAGGGAACCTGAACGATTCCACATGCTCGATAACTAGGTTTTCAGAAAGCTTTTCTGTATATGTTTCGCCGTCGGGCATTACAAAGACAAGCGTTGCGTTAGCTTGCTTTGCCGCTTCCGAATTCTTGTAGAATTCCATTTTTTGCAAATGGTAACGACGAACGCCCCCTCCAGACGGGCTCCAAAAATTATTGAAGTCGACGATAACCATTTACTTATGCTTGTTCCTGCATGCGTGCCGAATTAGGGTCAATTTCTAGGCTACCTTCGTAAAGGTGGTTCTTGCCCAGGCGCTTGGAGTTCACTGTAAGGAACAGGTTTCCGCCCTTTGCTTCGAGCCAGTAAATGGCGTCCGCATCGCGAATGTAGGCGCGCGGTCCAACGAGTACGCCGTCATCTTCAAGCAAATCGCCGCCAAGGAAGATTGGAATGTCCAATGACTTGTAGATATCGAGCATTGCAGAAGACCTGCGTTCGTGGATGTCGTCGATATCCTTATGGTCAGCCATCTTGAGATGGTCGATGCCGTCAATCATGATAATCAAGTTGGAGTTGTTCTTGTGCTCATCTTTCAAGATAGAAAGAAGCTCCTTGTTATCGAATGACGGGTCATCTTCCCAAATTTCAAGGCGGTTGTTCTTGACGTAGTTAAGCAAATCCTTTGTTGCCTGCAAAATTGCCTGGTTCTTTTCATCAGATTCGCTTTGCTTGCGGGTTTCAAGAATGGAAAGGCCGGTCTTCATGGAAACAAAGCGGTCAAAGATCTGGCGACGCGGTGTTTCGAGAGCTACATAAATCAGCTTGAGGTTCGGGTTTGTTTCTACGAAGTCAAGTGCAAGGCTAGAAAGCAAGATCGACTTGTGTGCGTATGGCTTTGAAGAAACAAAGAAACAGCCGGACTGGATACCGTCGATTGTCTCGGTAAGCTTCGGGAAAGTTGAAAGGGAATATCCGACGCTTTCGTTAGGAGGGCAGTTCATTGCCGCGTCGAAGTTCTCGCGAATGTCTTGCAAAAGCATTGCGCGACGGTGAGTGTGAACTGTATCCTCTTCGGTACGGTTGATAAGCTCCATCAGCTTGTCGGCTCCGCTCTTGCGAAGAATGCCATCGACCGTTTCGCCCTTTGGCAAAATGATGGACTTCATCTTCAGGTTGAGCGATTCAGCCATTTTCAGGTAATGCTGAATTCTGTATTCCTGGGTACGACGGCTGTCTTCACGGCGAAGAAGGAGCGTTACGGATTCTGCACCGCATGCCTTAAGCTTGAACAAATGGGAATCAGTCAATTCCTGGTAAAGAATGGAGCTGACACCTGGAATGCCGGCCAAGTCAGCAGTCAAAGCGTCAAAGAAACCTTCGACCACAATCGGGTGTTGGATATCGGATTGGATATTGAATGGAATTGTTGACGGGCCCGATGCGAAGGAAATGTATGGAGAAAGGGATTCTTCATCAAGGGAACGGCCGTAAATAGAGTGGATAACACCCTTGGCGTTACGGGCAGGAATCGTAAGATGCGGTTCGTGGTAAATCTCAAGGTTGTCGAGGTAGAATGCAACCTGGTGACGTTCTATACCTTGCAGCATGCAGTAGCTGTAGAATGGTTCCGGGTCACCCGAGTAGTAACCAATGCCGTAAAGCTGTGCCTGGCCAACGGTCCAGCCACGGGCGTTCAAAAATTCTTCAGAAGATTTGCTTTTGCCGGCAGCCCAGGAGCAGTAAGACACGAATGCTTCCATGACCTTGACTTTTTCGCCGCCAATTTCCTTCCAGTTCTGCATTTCGACTGCTTCTTGTGGCTGGTTGTTTGCGCCAAAGAATTCAAGAGCCTCGCTTCTTGCCTGCTTGTCATCAAGGCCGTTGAAGCGGCTGCGCATTACAAAATCTACAAGATCGCCTTCGCTACCGCACTGGAGGCAGCGATATTTCCAAAATCCCAAGGCATCGTAAAAGAAGAGGGAAGACTCTTCTGGTGCATGGAATGGGCAGCAGCTGACTAGGTTGCGTCCCCAGCGGCTTAAAGGGATGCCCAATTGACGTGGATGGCTTTTCTTTTGAAATTGATTGTTGTCCATACAAATCCTTTGATAATTCCGTAATGAAATCTAACAAAAAGTAAAGCGTGCCGTTGCTCTTTTTTTTCTGGAGAGGTGCTTTGAAGGGCTATTTGGAAATTTTGTCGTTCGTTTCTATATTTTACCCTGATTGGAGGTTTAATGTCACAAGAATCAAAACAACAAAAGCTTGCTAAATTCCTGGATTCCAGCTATGATTTAATAATAGGCGGAAAGATCCCTGGTACGTCTACTGCGATAGAACTTGCTGAAAGCTACATGAAAAACGAGCCTGATAAGATTGTAGCTGCAAAAAAGCTGATTCGTTGGCAAAATGCAAAGGCCGCAGCCGATGGCTTTTTTACGGGTCTTGGCGGGCTTGTTACATTGCCCGTGGCGATTCCTACAAACATGGCCTCTGTGATGTTCTTTCAAATCCGCATGATAGCTGCCATCGCGCACATGGGCGGTTATGACTTGAAGGATGACCGTGTACGTACCCTTGTGTACATGTGCCTTGCTGGCAATGGAATTTCTGACCTTGTAAAGCCGGTTGGCATTGAGGTAGCAAAGCTTGCCGGTAACGCTTTGATCCGTCAAATTCCAAGGCATGTGATTAGCCAAATCAACCGTGCCGTGGGCGCAAAGCTTTTGACAAAGTTTGGCACTAAGGGCATCATTAATCTCGGTAAGGCGGTGCCTTTGCTTGGCGGGGTAGTTGGAGCCACCTTTGATGGCGTCACAACGAATGTTATAGGCAACGTAGCTGTCAAGACATTCCTAGAAGGTAACGATGCCTTGCAATCTTCCGAAGAACCTTCTCTAGATGAAAAGGTGAGGAATGCCGATGCGGTAGAAGCTGATATAATTTCTGAAAATCCTACGGAAGTTTAAGCTTTTTAAATTTTGACAAAAATGTTGTATTGTTTCAAGAAACTACAATTATGTAGTTTCTTTTTCATATTTTGAATATTGTAAAACTAAAAAATGTAAAAAACTGGTGGATTTTTTAGCAGTTTACTACCTTTTTGTCGGAAATTATTACATCAAGAGGTTTATAATGACTCGCATTGGTATCATTGGTTATGGTAACCTTGGCCGTGGCGTAGAAGCTGCAGTCAAGAACACTCCGGATATGGAACTCGTCGCCGTTTTCACACGTCGCGACCCGGCTTCCGTAAAGATTCGCACTGCAGGCGTTCCTGTCGTTGCAGAAGCTGACATGGAAGCATGGAAGGACAAGGTTGACGTTCTCGTGATTTGCGGCGGTAGCGCTACAGATTTGCCGGTTCAGACTCCGAAGTATGCAAAGCTCTTCAACGTTATCGATAGCTTCGATACCCATGCCAAGATTCCTGAACACTTTGCAAATGTCGATGCTGCAGCAAAGGCAGCAGGCAAGATTGCCATGATCTCCGTTGGTTGGGACCCGGGCATGTTTAGCCTTAACCGCGTTTATGCACAGTCCATCTTGCTCGACGGCAAGGACTACACATTCTGGGGCAAGGGTGTTTCCCAGGGCCATTCCGATGCAGTTCGTCGTATCAAGGGTGTTAAGAATGCTAAGCAGTATACCTGCCCAGTTGAATCTGCAATTGAAGCTGCTCGCAGCGGCAAGAACCCGGAACTCACAACACGCCAAAAGCACACACGCCTTTGCTACGTTGTTCTTGAAGACGGTGCAGATGCTGCATACGTAGAAAATGCTATCAAGACCATGCCGAACTACTTCGATGAATACGATACAACTGTAAACTTCATCAGCGAAGAAGAATTCAACAAGAACCACGCTGGCCTTGCTCACGGTGGCTTTGTTATCCGTTCCGGCAAGACTGGCTTTGACAAGGAAAACACTCACGTTATCGAATACAGCTTGAAGCTCGATTCCAACCCGGAATTCACTGCAAGCGTTCTCATTGCATACGCACGTGCAGCAGCTCGCATGAAGGCTGAAGGCGTAACTGGTTGTAAGACCGTGTTTGACGTAGCTCCTTCTTACCTGAGCCCGCTCAGCGCAGAAGAACTCCGCGCACACTGCCTGTAATCTAGTTTGAACACAGACTAAAAAGGTGTAAGCTATTTGGCTTATGCCTTTTTTGTTTTTAGACGAAAGATCGCTTCGCTGGTAGACGAAAGACGAAAGAGGATTGTAGGTTTTCATGCTTAAGGTACAGGGTTCAGGGGATAGGGTGTAGGGGATAGAATAGACGAGAGAACGGCACTGCGTGCCTACAGACGAGAGACGAAAGAGGATTGTTAAATTCCATTGTTTTAGGGGCTAGGATCTAGTGAAATGTTAAATTCCAGTGTTTAGGGTATAGGGTTCAGGGGATAGGGTATAGTGAATGTTGATTTCCAGTGCTTTAGAGGCTAGAAACTAGAGACTAGAAAATAGGGTGTGTAAAGTTGACTTTTCTCTAACCTCTAATTTCTAGTTTCTAATCTCTATGATTTCTTGCGTCTTAACAGTCATCACGAGCCGTAGGCGTGGTGATCCAGAAAATTGCCCTGGATGGCCACGCTCCGCTCGCCATGACATGGTAAGTTACAATTCCTGACTCCTGTCACTGACTCCTGACTCCTATTTTCTATTTACACTTCTGCCTACAGCCGACAGACTACTAACTTCCGTCTTTCGTCTTCCGTCTTCCGTCTTCTGAATTCTGACTCCCGACTCCTGATTCCTGACTCCTATTTTCTATATTACCTCCCATGATTATTCTCGGTATTGACCCTGGTTCCAACACGACTGGCTACGCGTTTCTTGAAAAGAACGGTTCTGCCGGTAGTGCCATTTCTGGAAATCTGCGGGTTTTAAAATACGGAGCTATCTGTGCCGATAAAAAAGACGCTCCCGAAGACCGTCTTGTCTATATCATCGAAGAACTTGAAAAACTTTTGGATGAATACAAGCCGCAAGCCTTGAGCATGGAAGGTGCATTCTATTCCAAGAATGTCAAAAGTACGCTTATGCTAGGGCAGATTCGCGGTGCTATTCTTGTGGCGTGTCGCCGCAGGGGCTTGACCTACAATGAGTACAGTCCTCGTAGCGTAAAACAGGCTGTGACTGGCGATGGTGCGGCGAGCAAGGAACAAGTCGCGGCAATGGTTTCAAGCTTGTTGCATGTAGAACTTAAAGGCCCTCTAGATGCATCAGATGCCTTGGCTATTGCTTTTACACATGCCGCTCCGCCACCTTTGACCTCATTACTTCCAAAGCCTGCCAAAAAGAAAAAAAGTTCAAGCAATGCCTTGCGTGAACTTGTATTGAAAATGGGAGGAACGCTCCCAAAGTAGGGGAGCTATTCTTCGTATAGCTTATCGATTTGCTCGCAGTAGATTTTTTCTACAACGCGTCTACGCAATTTAAGCGTTGGCGTAAGCATGCCGTTGTTTGTGTCAGGGATGTCTGGCACAATGATCCACTTGCGGATTTGTTCCCAGTAATTCAGATGCTGGTTTGCCTTCTCTATGCATTTTGCAATAGATTCGTTAATTCTATTAGATGCCACTGCTTTTTCCATTGAAAATTGTTCACCATCAATTTCGAGGAGTTGCCGTGCATTCTCTGGTTGCAAGAATAGAATTACTGATACGAATTTGCGATTGTTAGCAATAACGCATGCCGAAGATATAAGGGAATTGTGGCAAAGTTCCTCTTCGATAGGTACGGGAGATACATATTTTCCGGTACTTGTCTTAAGCATTTCCTTTATGCGACCAGTTAGGTACAGTCCGCCGTTGGATCCAAAGTAGCCACTGTCGCCAGTCTTGAAAAATCCGTCATCGGTAAAGAATTCGCTGTTTTTTTCTTGAAGGTTGTGGTAGCCCTTGAAGACGTTTTCTCCACGAACAAGGATTTCGCCATCGTCACTTAGCTTAAGTTCCATGATTTCTAAAGGCTTGCCGACAGAACCGGGGCGACCAAGTTCATCTGTATTTAGGCTGATGACCGGTGCGGTTTCTGTCATGCCGTAGCCTTCGCAAACAGGAATGCCTAGATTCAAGAAGAATCGGCAAATGTTCTTGTTTAGCGCGGAACTTCCAGAAATAATGTACTTGAAGCTGCTACCCAGGCTTTCGCGAATCTTCTTGAAAACAAGCGCCTCGTAAATGCGCCCGATAAAGCTTCGTTTTGCCAGTGGATCTGCGATTTGTGCATAGCGTATGGCTCGTTTTAGTAGAGGCCTTTGTGCGTGCGAAGCTGTACGAGACAGCTTTAAGATTTTCTCGTATACACGTTCAAGCAGTCTAGGAACTACTGTTAAAATTACAGGATGTACTTCCTTTAGGAATGTAGAAAGCTGCTTGGGATCATCTCCAAAGTAAATTTTAGCCTTGATGTATATATAATAGTATACTACAGCTCGTTCAAATACATGGGCCATAGGAAGTACCGATAGGACAGGGGAGCCTGTCGGTACATTAATGCGTTCCTCAAGAGGCTCATATTGCGAAAGTATGTTCCTATGCGAAAGTTCAACGCCTTTAGGAACGCCGGTACTTCCACTAGTATATATGATTGAAAAAATATCCTCGGAATCGATATCGTTAATCGAGGCTGCAAAATCAATATCGTCTATCTGGTACTGCGAGCCGATTCTAAGCAAAGACTCCCATGCAATCTCGTTATTGTTTGGTACACTGGTATCGTTGCCGTGCAAGCAGAATATATGCCTGAATTCCTGCAAATGCTTTGCGAGCTCAGGTTCAATGGAGCATGTTTTTTCAACAAGTATGTTGCGAATCGAGGCATCTTTGCATTGGAATAGAAAATTTTCTTCAGAAATATTTGGAAATAGTGGTACTGTAATGCCACCACAAATTTGTACTGCAATATCGGTAAGTAGCCATTCCGGGCTGCTTGGTGCAATAATGCCTACGCTCGACCCCTTTTTTATGCCAAAATACTTAAACGCCGATACAAGTTTTTTTAATGTATTCAGGAGTTCCTTTGGGGTGTATTCCCGCCAGCTATTATTTTCACGCAAAAAAACTCCAGGAAAATCCCGGTTTTCGCAAGCAGCAACAAACATTGCTGGCAAGGACTTGTATTTTAGCGTGCTCATGGCACTTAATTTATATAAAATTTGCTCCAAAAGACAAATAAAATGGGCTTATTTCAAGAACAGCCTGATTGAATCCGATTCGATATTTTCTTTGTTTGCGTAAAGAATGGAAACATATTGGTTTGGGAGCGCGCCAGGGTTAAAAAGAGTTTTAACGGCTTTTGCACCCATATCGTAGGTATTAGGAACAATGGCAAGCCTTATAAGGTCTTCCCTTATGAATTTTTCGATTTCCAGGTTCATGTCCATCGTGTAGACATTTCTGTTTTTTAGCATGCCGATTGTTTGCTCGTTGATAAAGGAGCCTGTTGCAAAAAATACTGCAAACTCTTCACTTTCGTGGGAATTGATAAAATCCTGCAACTGGTTTGCTGCTTCCTTGGCATCGTTTGCTAAAATTGAATACACTTTTTTGCCACTTGCAGAAACAAAGGCATTGCTTCTGTCTACGGAGCCTCCCATGGTGTAACTAATGCAAACGAGTTGCTTTTCTTTGATTTTTGAAGAAATATCCTTTGCAATTTTAATATTGTCTACTATGATACTCGAGCTAACTAGTGGCGAAATCGGGCTGAAATCGGCTGGTTTTTGGTCTACGGCGATTATTTTTTGTTTAGGGCCCAGCATGGCCACGGTCTTGTCTATTACGGAGTCGCCAGCGCCAAGGATGATTCCTCTTAGATTTTCATATTGCCCTAAATTGTGAAGAACGTTCAGGATGGCGTTCTTTGTTGTATCGGCTTCGTGGAAAATGGTGACAATCTGAAGGTTTTTGCCGAGAGCTTCATGTTCTATTCCCATGCGGATCTGGTTCCAATATGGAATTTGGCTTCCAAGCAATGCAATTACCGTTTCTGGTTTTCCCTGTTGCTCTGAAGACTCTTTTTTGCACGATACGCTGATGAGGACTATAGGTAAAATAAGTGAGAATGCTGCAAAAAACTTCAAAATTTTTTTCATAAAAAATAATCCTTGCTATATGTCAAAAATGTAATATAAATTGAGGACTTTAAAGGGGAAATATTGCAATGTAGCGTATAAAAATGTAAGAATTCTGTACAAAATGTTTACGCAAATGTTGTGAGCTTTGCGAATTTAGGTAGAAATTGTTCTTACCAAAGCATTTTTTTATTATATTTGCGTCGCTCAAGGTTTTTATAACCTTTCGATGTTGCCTGGATAGTTCAGTTGGATAGAACGGGCCCCTCCTAAGGGTCAGACTCGCGTTCGAATCGCGATCCGGGTATTTAAGGCGGTTCAAGCTTAGTCTTGTCCGCCTTTTTTGTTGTTTTACTAACTTTTAGATTGTAAAACAAGAGGTTTTTATGCCGCGTAAGGTCAATCCACCTGGTGCAACTGTCGAAGAAAGCATCAAGTTCCTAAAAATGAGCAAAGAGGAATTTGCTCGCCGCATTGGCCGTCCTGTAGAGTTTCTGGACCGCCTGATTGCTGGTGAAGAACCAATGACAACGGAACTTGCGAGTTCCCTGGAAGCTGTAACGGGGAGCCCCGCAGCATTCTGGAAAATGCTTGAAAGTAAATATCGTAGGAGTTTGCAATGACTGAAGGAAATTTGTGGGAAGAAGCCTGCCGCGTAATTCCTGGTGGCGTGAATTCTCCGGTCCGTGCATTTGGTGGCGTGGGCGGTACGCCGATCTTTATGAAGCGTGCCGATGGCGCGTACATGTTTGATAACGATGACAACAAGTACGTTGACTTTGTGCTTTCTTTTGGGCCTATGATTCTTGGGCATAACCCGCCGCAGGTTATTGACGCTCTCAAGGAGCAGTTGACTCGCGGCCTGAGTTTTGGCGCATGTACCGGAGCAGAAGTCAAGCTTGCAGAAATCATTTTGAGCCAGGTCAAGGGCATGGACATGGTCCGCCTTGTAAACTCCGGTACCGAAGCTACAATGAGTGCGATCCGTGTGGCCCGTGGCTACACAAAGCGTGATAAGATTGTCAAGTTCCGTGGTTGCTACCATGGCCATGGCGATTCGTTCCTTATCCAGGCTGGTTCCGGTGCGCTTACTCATGGGACTCCAAGTTCGCTTGGCGTAACGGCTGGCGTTGCTGCAGACACTCTTGTGGTGGATTACAATGACCTTGAAGGCGTAAAGAATTTATTCAATGAACAGGGGAGTAGCATAGCTGCTGTAATCGTTGAACCCGTTGCCGGTAACATGGGTGTCGTGACTCCTGCAGAAGGGTTCCTTGAATGCTTGCGTGAACTTTGCACCAAGTTTGGCTCCGTTCTTATTTTTGATGAAGTCATGACAGGCTTCCGTCTTTCAAATAATGGTGCAACAGGTATTTTCAAGGTGCAGCCAGACATGGTTACGCTTGGCAAGATTGTCGGCGGTGGCATGCCGCTCGCAGCTTATAGTGGCCGTAAGGAAATTATGCAGGTTGTAAGTCCGCTTGGTGGTGTTTACCAGGCAGGAACGCTTTCTGGTAACCCTATGGCGGTTGCTGCAGGCATCGCTCAAATGCAGCTTTTACTTGAAGTAGACCCATGGGCAGAACTTGAACGCCGTGGCAAGCGCTTTGCCGAAAAAATTCGCGCTGCAGCTAAAGAATTTAACTTGCCTGTCCAGGTGAACCAGATTGGTTCCATGTTTACCGTGTTCTTTAGCGATAGGCCTGTTGTCGATACGACTACTGCGCTTGCTTGTGACTCCAAGATGTTTGCCAAGTTCTTCCACGGAATGCTTGAACGCGGCGTGTACTTCCCGCCGTCACAGTACGAAACAGCATTCCTGTCGATCAAGCACACCGATGAACTCCTTGACGATGTCGTAGAAAAAATCCGCGAGGTCTTTAAGACTTTGTAGAGTACAGAAAAAGAGAACAGAAAACAGAAGACAGAGGACTGGAATTTGGAATGTGACTTACTTCGTCATTCTCGGCCCCAACCGAGAATCTCTAGCATGCAAAAATTCTCGCTTTCGCTCGTGTTGACGACTGAATGAAAATTCTTAATTCTGCATTCTTAATTCTGAATTACCAAAGCCTCTCAGCCTACAATTTAAGATGCAAGAGCCAGATGCAAGATGCAAGAAACGGTATTCTTTCATGTCGTTGCGAGCGAAGCGCGGCAACCTAGAACAAGACGCAAAAGCTAGAGGCATGAAAAACCTGCAATTCTCTCTCGTCTCTCGTCTGTAGGGCCATAGGCCCGTTCTCTCGTCTAATCACCAGCCCCTAGATCCTAAATTCTAACCCCTAGCCACTAAATCCTAGACCCTAAAAATATGAATATTGAAGAATCCCTAGATTATTTGATGAGCACTGCCAAAAGCAAGTGCGACTGCTTTGATGCCCTTGCTGGGCAAGACTCCTCCGATGGACTTTCCGTTTTCCAAGGTAAAGTCAAGGATACTGAAATTTCAAATTCGGTTGGTGTAGGAATCCGAGTCTTTAAGGATGGAAAGCCAGGTTACGCCTTTACGGAGCGTTTGACAAAGGAAGCCCTCGACCAAATGGTCGCTGATGCCGTTTCGCATACAGCATTTACAAAGCCTTTGAACATTACCTTGCCAAAGCCTTTGATTCCTGGTATCGATACTGTACTTTACCATGAAAAAATCAACGATTGTTCGCTTGATGAAATGCGCGAAGTTTGCTTGAAGCTTGAATCCATTGCACTTAAGCAAGATGAGATTGAAAACGTTCCATACCTTGGTGCTTCGCGTTCTGAATCCAAGGTTTATTTGGCAAATTCCAATGGACTTCTTTATAGCCAGCATGCAAATTATCTTTCTATTGGAGCTGGTGTTGTTGCTTCACGAAACGATGTAAAAAAATTGGGCGTTTACAACCAGACCGTTTTTGATGGCGCTGACTTTGATCCTGAAATGGTTGCGCACAAGGCTGTTAGCAAGGCTAGGTCCTTGCTTGGGGCAAAGACGATTGCAACTGGAGTTTATCCGGTAATTTTATCTGAAGAAATTTCAGGAAAAATCATTAATATGTATGCCTCCTGCTTTACTGCAGAATCAGTACAAAAGGGAACTTCAAAGCTTAAGGGAAAACTTTCAGAAATTATAGCTTCTCCTTGCTTTACTCTTGTTAATGACCCGACTCGAATGGATTTGCCTGGTTATGAATCCTTTGATAGCGAAGGAGTCCCAACTAAGCGTATGGATATCATTGCAAACGGTAAGCTTAGCTCCTATCTTTATAACCTTGAAACTGCAGCTATTGATGGCATTGAAAGTACGGGCAACGCCTCACGTTCTTATGCCGGCAAAGTGGGGAGTGGCTTCCAGAACCTGATTGTTGAACCTGGCGGCTATTCTACGGATGCGCTTGTATCGCTGTTCCCACGAGCTGTTTTGATTACTCAGTTAGATGGTAATACCGGTTGTAGTGCCGTAAGTGGCGAATTGAGCATTGGGGCTCAAGGTTTCTATTGTGAAAATGGTGAAGTTATTCACCCGGTAGAAGGGCTCACATTAAGCACGAACTTCTTTGATTTGCTAAAGAATGTCGAAGGTGTCGGTTCAGAATACAATGAACATTATAGTTCTATAAGGGTTCCTGCCTTGGCTGTTTCTTCGATAGCGGTGTCGAATTAGAGAACTGAAGTCAGGAATCAGGAGTCAGGAATGAGGTCGCACCTTCGGTGCTTTGAGGCATGAGGTCGTTCGCTACGCTCACTTTG
>DCGZ01000169.1:0-957 GCA_002314675.1 Fibrobacter sp. UBA1765
AAAAACCGACCGTGCTTGCCGAAAAACAGGCTTGTGCCGCCGTCGGCCAAATCGACCTTATGTACGCCTATCGCGAAATGTTCCGCTGGGTGCAACTTTCCGTTGGCCAGATTCTGCTTTCTGCAGATGACTTCCGTGATCGCGCTCGTTACAAGAATTTGCAGAACACGATCAAGGCGATGCTTGCCCGCAAAATCGTTCCTATCATCAACGAGAACGATTCCCTTGCCGTTGCAGAAATCAAGGTGGGCGATAACGACAAGCTTTCTTCCGATGTCGCCTTGTTCCTTGATGCAGACTTGCTCTTGATCTTTACCGATGAAGACGGCCTCTTTGACGACAATCCAAAGAAGAATCCGAACGCTCGCTTGCTCCGTTTTGTTCCAGAAATTACTCCGGCAGTTTTAGCACTTGCAGGCAAGCCTGGTGAAGCTGGTTCTGCTGTAAGTACAGGTGGTATGCGTTCTAAGCTTGAAGCTATTCGCTCTGTCGTGAACAGTGGTGCAAATGCGTTCCTTGCAAGTGGCATGAAGGTGCTTCCGCACGAAGTCATTTTGGAAAACGCAGTCGGCACATTGTTCGCCGGCAAAAAGCAGAAGATGAACAGCCGCAATCGCTGGCTTTCGTTCATCAGCACCCCGCGCGGAAGCGTCGTCGTGGATGCCGGTGGTGTGAAGGCTCTTCGCGAACATCATTCCAGTTTGCTCCCTGTAGGCATTGTCAAGGTGCAAAAGAATTTTGACGCAGGTGATCTTATTGAAGTGCTTGATGAAAATGGCGAAAAGGTCGCTCGCGGCATTACTGACTACAGCAGTGAAAACCTTAAGCTCGTGATTCGACACAAGACTGCCGAAGTCCACCAGGTCCTTGGTGACAAGGTCCCAGACGAAGTTATTCATAAGAATAATCTGGTGGTGTTCTAGTAACAGATGCAAGAGCCAGATGCCAGATGCAAGA
>DCGZ01000169.1:1014-6940 GCA_002314675.1 Fibrobacter sp. UBA1765
GCGTTGCTCGTGATGACAGTTAAGAGAAAACAGAAGACCGGAAATTGTATTTTCCCATGTCATTGCGAACGTAGTGAAGCAATCCAGAAAAAAGATGCAAAACAGAGGACAGAAACTGATAACTAACAATTAATGACTAACAATTCTTTAGAGACTAGGTTCTAGAAACTAGAGACTAGAAACGCACATTTACATTCCCTAACCTCTAGCCTCTAAATCCTAGATCCTTAAACTCACTCAGTCGACAGACGTCAGCCTACAGCCGACAACACGGAAATCAACATTCACTAACCCCTAGATCCTAGATCCTAAAAAATATGCCCGATTTCTTGATAAACATTTTTATGATTGTGCTTGGGCTCATTGGCCTTAGCTTCTTGGTGTTCATTCATGAATTTGGTCACTTTATTGTGGCCAAGTGGAACGGGGTGCGTGTCAAGGCGTTTTCAATCGGCTTTGGTCCAAAGATTTTGAAGTTCACAAAGGGTGAAACGACTTATTGTATTTCTGCAATACCTTTTGGTGGCTATGTAGCCATGGCGGGTGAGAACCCTGAAGGCGAAAAAGAGGGCGAACAGACGGATGACCTTGATGAACGTGGTTTTGCAAATAAATCTGTTTGGGCTCGCATGGCTATTGCATTTGCCGGCCCGTTCGTGAATATTGTCTTTGCATTCTTTTTGCTCATGGGCCTTTACATGTGGGGCGTCGAGGAACCGATTTCTGATGACCTCATTGTTGGTTTTACTGTGCCTGGTGAACCAGCCGCCATTGCAGGCGTTTTGCCCGGGGACACGATTGTTGCCGTTGACGGGGAACCGACAAAAGGCTGGGATGATTTCCGCGAGCGCATCGGCGTGAGTCTTGGCGCAAATGTCAAGTTCACCATTCATCGAGAAACCGGCTCTGTTGAATTGAATGTAGTTCCGCAGGAACTTGTAATACCTGCTCAGGATTCCAACAGCAGCCCGACCCCGATGGGCATTGGCGATGTTGGCGTCTATCCGCGCCACCGCGTTATAATTCGCGAAGATCCGATGCCGGGTTCCAATGCGCTTGCGGCTGGTATGAAAATGAATGATACGATTCTTGAAGTCAATGGGCACAAGATCTCTCGCTACGATGAAGTTTCCAAAACGGTAAACGCTTCCGCTGGCGATACTGTCCATTTTAAGCTTTTGCGTGGTGCAGATACGTTAACAAAGGTAATGGTTGCAAAGTGGAATGAAGAATACAAGCGCTACATGGTCGGCATTCAGCTTGGCTACGTGATGTTCAGCGAAACGCACATTGTGAGCCGCGGCCCTGTGGAAGCCTTCCAAAAATCCTGCGCAACAAGCTGGAAGCTTACAACAAGCGTGTTCCGCTATTTCAATCGCCTGTTCAAGGGCCAAGTCAAGGTTGATGCGTTTAGCGGCCCTGTAACAATTGTCGCTGCAATGGGCAATGTGTGGATGGCTGGCCTTGAAAAGTTCCTGATGTTCCTTGCGCTCATTAGCATAAATCTTGGCGTGATGAACCTGTTGCCGCTCGCCGTGACTGACGGCGGCCTGATCATGTTCCTTTTCATCGAGAAGTTCCGTGGCAAGCCGTTATCTCAAAAGCACCAGGCAATCATCCAACGCATAGCCATGGCGTTCTTCTTGAGCTTCTTTATATTCGTGACATTCCTTGATTTGAGTAAGATCGGCTTGTTCCTGCGTTGATTTTTCCCCTGAAGGAGCTTTTTATGGCATTCTTTAAGAAATCTTTTGTATTTGGGGTTATTTCATTTGCTGCCTTGGGTCTTGTGGCCTGTGATGACAGCTCTTCTGCAAATGGACCTTCAGAGAATGAAAATCCTACTGAAGTGTCATCATCTTCAACAAAGGATTCTGGTTCTGTTGAAGACTCGTCATCCTCGGCCCCGACCGAGGATCTCGGCAGTTCTTCCAGCGTCAAGGCCACTGAACAGGTTGATGGTTCTTCTTCCAGTGTCACCTCGAGCGGAGGCAGCGCCGGAGTCGAAGGATCTTCCTCCTCCAGTGTCATCCTGAGCTCATCGAGCGAAGAATCTAGCATCAAGGACGGCAGCGAATACAATGCTTCCGCAAATACCCTTACAGATCTTCGCGACGGTCAGGTCTACAAGACCGTCACCATCGGCACACAGACCTGGATGGCGGAGAACTTGAACTACGCTTATATCGGCGTGAAGTTCAACTATAACGGCAACACCTCCGACTCCACCAGCTGGTGCTACGACAATGACCCTGCTAACTGCGAAAAGTATGGTCGCCTTTATACCTGGAGTGCAGTGATGGATAGCGCGGCCCAGTTCAGTGTAAACGCTGGAACCAAGTGTGGCTATGACAAGACCTGTACCCCAAACAACCCGCACCGAGGCATTTGCCCTGAAGGTTGGCATGTGCCGACGAAGGAAGAGTACGATACCCTGTATACATTCATTGGAGGAGAATCCACTGCCGGAAACACTGCCGGAAAGCTGTTAAAATCTACAACCGGCTGGAAAGATTATAACGGCAAGATCGGTAACGGGATTGACAGTTATGGTTTCTCGGTGCTCCCCGCCGGTCACAGGGACGACTATGGCTATTTCCGCAATGAGGGTGCCGACGCCGGCTTGTGGAGTGCCTCTGAGTACAGTAGCGACAACGCGTGGTACCTAAGCTTCTTCTTCTTTTACGGCTCCGCGGACCAGTACACCATGGGTAAGTGCTACGGTTTTAGTTTGCGTTGCCTCAAGGACTAAAGCAAAAACTTATAACCGAGTCAGAACTTAGGTAAACCCCAACAGGCCGCCAAGCCGCAAGGCAAGGCGACTCGATTTTTTTTTGCAATTTGCTTTAAATGTCATCTTTTGTCATTTAACTAATTCTAAATTAAACCCCTTGCGAATCCATCGCACAAACCTAACACAACATGCCTTGCAGTTTCCGCTTGTTTGCAAGGAAAGGAAAATCTATGAACACGAAAGACCACGACGGTATTTTCAAGACCGCCTTCAGGGAACCCAAACGCGCAGCCTCGCTGCTTAAGCTTGCCGCAAAGAAAAACAAGAGCCTTGCTCGATTTTTGCAAGTGGTTGACCTCAAGACCATGCGTGCAGAACGCAGCGAAACAAACCGACAAGGCCTCAAAGGTTCTGCAGATTTGGCCTTCTCACTTAAAATCAAGAATTCAAAGAACAAAGCCAAACTGGTTGTTGGCCTTGTTCTAGAGCACAAGTCGTACCCCGATAACGAAGTGGTCTCCCAGCTGGAGCATTACTTTTATGAACTGTTCCGCCTCAGTCGTCCCGACTGCCCAATGGTCGCGGTAATTGTTTATAACGGCGAAATCAAATGGAACCCGCTCAAGGCGAAACTTTACGCCAAGTACCCGGAGTATTTCCACGACATCGGCTATCCCTTCAAAATCGAGATGATCAATGTCGGCAACGAGGTCGGGAACATAGACTTCAACCAGCTTAATCCATACGTTTCGCTAGCCCTTGTAGCCATGAAGTATGTGTTCAATGCCGAAAAGTACAAGCCACTCATGGACAAGGCCATGGCATATTTTCTTGACCCGAAAAACAAAATTGACGATAGCTTTATTCAAGAAGTTTTACTATACTTAGGGGAGGAAACATCTTCGGAATACAGGGAGGCTATCATGGACCGTCCAGAAATCATGGCAGAACGCAAGCGCAGCGGCTTTGTGTCTGTTGCCGATGTAATCCGTGCCGAAGGTCGTGAAGAGGGCCTTGTGAAGGGTGAAGAAATCGGTTTGGCTAAAGGCTTTGTAAAGCTTGTGCAATCAGCCAAGAACTTCCTTGCCATGGGCCTTTCCGTGGAACAGGTTTCCAAGGGCACAGGCCTTTCTATCGCAGAAATCCAGAAGCATTGCATGTAGAACTGTTCCTTAGTGTAGTGTCATTTTTGGCAATGGCGCTACGCTTGCATTAACTTTCTCCATAGCTTTTTTCTACTTTTTACCCATAAACTATTTTGTGGGCGTAAGTCTTGATTCGAAAACATCTCTCGTCTTTCGTCTCTAGTCTCTCGTCTAAAGTTCCAGAGGTATTTATGAAGATTCTCGTAGTCGGTAGCGGTGGCCGTGAACATGCAATCGCCCTCGCTGTAAGCAAGTCTCCAAAGTGCAGTGAACTCATTTGCGCTCCAGGTAACCCAGGCATGGCAAACCTTGGCAAGTGCTTCCCTGTAGATGTCGCTGACCCAAAGGCAATCGCAGACCTCGCCCAGGCAGAACATGTTGACCTTGCAATCATTGGCCCAGAAATTCCGCTCGTCGCTGGCGTTGTTGACGAATTCCGCGCTCGTGGCCTTCGCGCATTCGGCCCGACTGCAGGCGCAGCTGCTCTTGAAGGTAGCAAGGCATTCAGTAAGGACATTATGAAAAAGTATAATGTCCCGACAGCTGCCTACGAAACATTTACCGACCTCGCTTCTGCAAAGAAGTTCCTTGCAGAACACCCGGCTCCGATCGTTGTAAAGGCAAGTGGCCTTGCAGCAGGTAAGGGTGCCGTTGTTTGCATGACAGACGCAGAAGCAAACGAAGCCATCGAAGAAATGCTTGGTGAAAAGGCAATCTTTGGTGAAAGCGGCAAGACCGTTGTTATCGAAGAATTCATGGAAGGCGAAGAAGCTTCCATCTTTGTTGTTTGCGATGGCAAGGACTATGTGATTTTGACATCTGCCCAGGACCACAAGCGCGTCTTTGACGACGACAAGGGCCCGAACACTGGTGGCATGGGTGCTTACGCTCCGGCTCCGGTTGTAACAGACGAATTGCTTGCCGAAGTCAAGGCAAAGATCATTGAACCGACCCTCAAGGGCATGGCCGCAGAAGGCAAGCCTTACACTGGCGTTCTCTACGTAGGTATCATGGTAACGAGCAAGGGCCCGAAGGTCGTGGAATACAACTGTCGCCTTGGTGACCCGGAATGCCAGATTGTTTTGCCGCTTTACGACGGCGACGTTCTTGAATTGTTCGATGCTGCCGAAAAGGGCGAAATCGCAAAGCTTGGTACACCGAAGCCGCCTAAGGGCAGCGCTGCAATCATCGTTCTTGCTAGTGCAGGTTACCCGGGCTCCTACGAAAAGGGCAAGGTGGTAACAGGCATTGACGCTGCCGAAGCAAAGGGCGTTTCTGTGCTCCACGCTGGCACCAAGATGGCCGACGGCAAGCTCGTTACAAACGGCGGCCGCGTGTTTGGCGTTGTCGCAAGTGGAGCAACTCTCCAGGACGCACTTGACACTGCTTATGCAGGCGCTGCAGAAGTGAAGTTCGACGGCGTGTTCTACCGCAAGGACATTGGTAAGAAGGGCCTTGCCCGTTTGGCAAAGTAAGAGGCTTTATGTTTAACTATACAGAAAATGCTAAGGTCGGCATTGTAGCCGGCAGCAAGAGCGACCAGGAAGTGGTCGATAAAATTACGGCTGTGCTCGATGAATTCGGCATCGCATGGGAATTCAACATTTTGAGCGCTCACCGCACTCCGATGAAGACCGCCAAGTATGCTCGTGAAGCTGCTGGCCGTGGCCTTCAGGTTTTGATAGGCGTCGCAGGCCTTGCTGCAGCCCTCCCGGGCGTGCTCGCTGGCCACACGATTCTCCCGGTCATTGGTCTGCCTTGCGCAGGCGGCCCGCTCAATGGCGTGGACGCACTCCACTCCATCGTGCAGATGCCTCCAGGAATTCCTGTTGCAACTGTCGGCATCGGCAACGGCAAGAATGCCGGTTACCTGGCCGCCCACATTGTTGGCATTTCTGACCCTGCAGTTCGCGAGAAGCTCGTTGCATACCGCAAGAGCCTCGGCGACATTGAAGAGTAGAGATTGGGATTTAGGGGCTAGAGGTTAGACGAGAGATACATGCAAATTTTCAATGTTGCCGACAGTAGGCTGACGTCTGTCGACTGA
>DCGZ01000031.1 GCA_002314675.1 Fibrobacter sp. UBA1765
TTGAAAAAAGTGAACCATTATAATTCAACAGTTCTTTGCTATAATAAACGCCTTCCCTTTCTAGGCTTCCAAATTTTTCTTCCACCAAGTTTTTCGCCATTGGAGTTTTGCCATAATAAAGCATGAATGTTCCTGCATCGTCGAAATCTTCATTGACTGCTCCAAAGATATGTCTGTCCACCTTTGCAAAAACCATGTCCATGCCGTTTTCTGCAAGAAACGATTTCATAACGGCAAGCATTCGATCCAGGAACTCTTCTAAGTTTTTCGCATCGTACCAGTCCACACTCGCAATGCGATAGGAATGCGAAACGCCGTCCTGGTCACTCGTTACATAGTCCTTGGGATCGCTATTGAAAATTTCAAGGTCCGTCATGCCTGCATAACTTTTTTGGGTTAGCCGCATTTCAGAGTATATATCTTGAATAGAATCAGAAACTTCTGCGATTTTTAGGAGCTCGTTATATGCAATGGAATCCATTGCAGTTGTCGTCACCTTCGTAAGCATCTGAGTATCAGAAACAATCCCAGCAAGCATGACCTTCGCCATTTTCTTGCTGATTTCTACGCCAAGCTCCCTGTACGATGTGTAGACGATTGTACAGGTGCTACCCATAGGAAAAATTTTTTCAAAGGCATGGTTATTTTCAGATACATCCCCTATACTATGGTGATCTATGATTTGCAGAATTTTTGCATTTTTTGCCCCATTAACTGATTGCGGATAGTCGTTGTGGTCGACCAGGATCAGCTGGGTTCCAGAGGCATCAAGCAATTCCTCTGGCAACTCAATTTCAAATTTTTCAGCAATGAATTTTGTTGCTGCATTCAAGTCACCCGCCCTACGCGCTTCTACATTGTAGCCAATTTTTCGCATCAGTTCCGCATAGGCGATCGCAGAGAAAATTGCGTCCTGGTCAGGGTATTTGTGACCGACAACATAAGTAACGTTTTCACCCCAGTCTAGAGCTTGAATTGCTTCAAGGCAGCGCGGGTTTTCGACAAGCGCATTTGTTTTTATTGAAATTTCCGTGTTCACGATAGTATCTACACTTAGCAGAGTGTCTGTTTTTTATTTATACCCTTAAAATAGTTACTTAAGCACTACAAAGCGATCAAAAATTGGCAAAAGTACGGATAAATTTAAGGTTGAGTTGCGTTTTTATCCGCCAAAACAGCCCGTTATTTCCGCACAAAATGAGCAAACAAAGAAAAATGGCGGATAAAACAGATGTTTAAGTACGCTTTTATCGGCCAAGATTAGGCTCTATCTTTAATTTCCACAGAAACATTCCCAAAATATGTCACAGACGGCGGATAAAAATTCATAAAAGATATGATTTTATCCGCCACAAAGGGCTTTATTGCTCTCTGCGTCATGCCTCAAAGCACCGAAGGTGCGTTTTTCATACCAGCCTTCCAGCTTCCTTCTTATGTCTTCCGTCTTCTGACTCCTGATTCCTGACTCCTGACTCCTGTCCTCTGGTTTCTTGTTTCTGGGTTGCTTCACTACGTTCGCAATGACACGGGAAAGTACAATTTCTGATTCCTGTCGCTGACTCCTGATTCCTGTTCTCTGTCCTCTGTTTTCTATATTTATATGCGTATGAGTGAATTTTTGCATAAAGATAGCATCGGCCCAGTCGTGCCGAAAGATGCGCATCTGACTTTTGAAAACGGGTTTCTTTTTGAGAATGGCGAAACCCTCCCAGAACTGAATATCCGCTACGAAACCTACGGCTCACTAAACGCAGACGCTTCAAACGTCGTATGGATTTGCAGCCCGCTTACAGCAGACGCCCACGTTGCTGGCTACTATACCGAACAAGACAAGCACATGGGTTGGTGGGATTCCCTGATTGGCAAGGGCAAAGCCGTTGATACCGACCGGTTCTTTGTGGTGTGCTCCAACATTCTTGGTGGTTGCAAGGGAACAACAGGCCCGGCAAGCATCGACCCGCGCACAGGCAAGCCTTATGGATCCAAGTTCCCGAAAATCACAATCGGCGACATGGTACACGCACAAAAGGCTTTGGCCGATTACCTTGGCATAAAGCGTTTTTACGCTGTGATTGGCGGTTCCATGGGTGGATTCCAGGCAATGAAATGGGCAATCTACTACCCGGAACTTATCGACCACCTTGTAGTGATTGCAAGCTCTCCAAGATTCTCTAGCCAGGCTCTTGGTTTTGAAATTGTAGCCCGCGATGTTATTACACAGGATCCGAACTTTAACGGCGGTGACTACTACGACAAGGCCATCCCTGCAATTGGCCTTGCAAACGCACGAAAGCTTGCGCACATTACATACCTTTCTGCAGAAGGCATGGAAAAGAAGTTCAAGCGAGCTGCCGACCAGGAGCGCCACAGTCATGCAACGGACGCTTACAAGACTCCATTCGACATGGACTTGCCACTTGAAAGCTACCTTCGCTACCAAGGTGCAAAATTCGTGGAACGCTTTGACGCAAACAGCTATTTGCTCATTGCACACGCAACCGACACCTTTGACTTGGAAACTGAATACGGTTCCCTTGAAAACGCTTTCAAGAACATCAAGTGCGATGTTCTAAACATTAACCTGAGCAGTGACTGGCTGTTCCCGCCACATGAATCCCGAAAGCTCACAGACGCATTCCTTGCGGCGGGCAAGCATGTTACAAGTCTTGAATACGATACGGCATTTGGCCACGACGGATTTTTGATTGAAGGCGGCAAGCTCGGGCACTCCGTGGCACGTTTCCTGAATTCAAGCTTTGACGACAATTTGAAGCCTCAGGTACAAACCGCCTTTGACGGAGCTCGAGCAAAGACAATCGTTGAGCAGGTCATTCCTGTAAACAGCAAGGTTCTTGACCTTGGCTGTGGCAACGGCGAATTACTAGAAACTCTTCGCAAGCATAAGCAGGTCTCTGGAGTCGGCATTGAAAAAGATGAGCAGTGCATTTTGAGCTGCCTCGAAAAGGGTGTACCTGTTTTACAGAAGGACTTGAATGCAGGCCTTGCAGACATTCAAAGTGACAGCTTTGATGTTGCGATCTTGAACAGGACATTCCAGGAAGTGATTGACCAGGTCGGTCTTTTGCGCGAAATTCTTCGCGTGGCAAAAAAGGCTGTGATTACCTTCCCGAACTTTGGAAACTGGGCTGTGCGCATGGCTCTTTGCGTGCATGGTCGCATGCCAAAATCCAAGGAACTGCCCTACGAATGGTACAACACGCCAAACATTCACTTGTTTACCCTTCGTGACTTCACTCGCCTTTGCGAAGCAGAGAATCTGGAAATCGAAAAGCTTGCTATCCAGAACAAGGATAATGTGAGCAAGCTGCTTACAAACTTCGGTTTCAAGAACCTGGGCGCAGAACAGGTAGTTGCAGTGGTTTCTAGGAAATAAGGATTTATATATGTCAGTAATTTCGATGACCGGTTATGGCAAGAGCGAAAGCACTTTCAACGGTGCCGCTTGCCTTGTAGAAGTTCGTTCCGTAAACAGCCGTTTTTTAGACATTGCATGCAAGCTCCCAAAGGAACTCGCCTACTTTGAAAACGAAGTCAAGGGCCTTGTAAAGGCAAAGCTCGCCCGCGGTTCCGTAAGCGTTTCCGTAACACTCGGCACTGCTGAAAAGTCTACAGTTCCGCAAGGCTACAACGCAGAAGCCATCGAAGCCTACATTCGCATTGCAGGTGAAATCAAGGCAAAGTATGGCGTGTCTGGCGAAATCAAGCTGGAACAGGTTCTTGCGCTCCCAGAAGTTTTGCGCTACGACAACGCAGGTTCCAATGACGAACTCCAGGAGCACTTGACTGCAGAAATCAACAAGGCTCTAGACAAGCTCCTTGCCATGCGCGAACGCGAAGGCGCAAACCTCGTAAAGGATCTTGAAGCACGCGTAGCAACTCTTGAAACAACACTTGACGAAATCAAGGTTCTTGACCCGGAACGCATTACAGTCTGGAAAGAAAAGTTCCAGGAACGACTCAAGACTTTGCTTGGCGAAGTGGAACTTGACCCGGCTCGCGTAATCCAGGAAGCAAGCATTGTTGCAGACAAGCTTGACATTAACGAAGAAATCACTCGATTCAAGAGTCACAACAAGCTGTTCCTTGCAGCGCTCAATGACAGCGGCGCACAGGGCAAAAAGCTCAACTTCATTTTGCAGGAAATGGGCCGCGAAGCAAACACCCTTGGCACCAAGTGCCAGGACGCTCGCATTCAGGCTCTTGCCATTCGCTTGAAGGATGAAGTAGAAACCATGCGCGAACAAGTCTGCAACGTCGAATAAGCGAGCGTCGCACAAGCCAAGTTTACTTGAGCTGGTATGACCGAGCGACAAGACCTGTATGCCGAAGGCATCAGCGTCGAATAAGCGAGAGTCGCGCAAGCCTTGCTTGTGAGATTATTGTTTCTGGGTTGCCACGCTCCGCTCGCAACGACATGAAATAATACAGTTTCTTGCATCTGGCATCTGGCTCTTGCATCTAAAAAAAGTACCACGCAAATGCGTGGCACTTTTTTTTCATTTCTCTTCCTATAGAGACTCTTTATCAATTAAGAATTAAGAATTGTTTGTACAAGTTCCGAAGCCTGAGCGAATCTGTCGGATCTGCATAGCCATGCCTTCATCTGTTTTCAAAGCCTGTTCCACGGAATTCAAGCTCGAAATAACGGTAGAATGCGTACGTCTAAAAAATTCACCAATAGCCTGCAAAGGTTCTTCCGTATCTTCACGGCAAATGTACATGGCAATCTTGCGGGCAAGGGCAATCTTTTCAATGCGGGAATCAGAGCAAAGGTCATCACGCTTCAAGCCAAACGCCATGGCAGTCGCATCGGCAATGGCTTCAATGGTGCGAGAAAGCATATTCGGCACAAGAAGTTGCCGTACCGTAGAAAGCGAAAGTTCACGATGCATAAGCTCGTTTTCGGCCTTGAGCCTGCAAAGCTTGCCCGAAAGTTCACGGAAGTTGGCTACCGCAGGGGTCGCAATCCACTTGCAAATTTCAAGACGGTCCTTTGCAAGGAACGGGAAGTCCATTGTATCGCGTTCAACAAACTGCAAACGTGTTGCAACATCAGGAACCCTAATTTCAACAATAAAGCTTTCTTCAAGCCTGCTAATAAGCTTTTGCTGGAAATACGGAATTTCCGATGGGCGACGGTCACTTGTGAAAACAACCTGACGGCCATGATAGCGCATGCGTTCCACAATGCTGAGCAACGCCTTTTGCGTAGAATCCTTTTTAGAAAGCAACTGCACGTCATCAATCAAAAGCATTCCTGCATTTTCGTAGGTTTCACGGAAATACATTTCGCTACGATTGCGATCTTCCATGGTTCCCTGGAACTGCCTTACATAATCATTCAGCAGTTGGATTGCAGAACAATAGTGCACATTGATATTGCGGCCAGAACATTCTATTTCACGACCTATGGCCTGAAGCAAATGCGTTTTACCGAGCCCAGTGGAACCATACACATAAAGAGGATTCAACGAAGATTCACCCGGGTTTACAGCGACACGCTTGCAAAGCGAAAGCGCTTCCCTATTACAAGAGCCTTCGATAAAATTAGCAAAGGAGTAGTTCTTGTAAAAAAACTGCGTACGGCGCTTTGTTGCGGCAACGGGCTTCTTGACAGTTTCAAGCTTGAACTTTGGAGCCTCGATTTTGGGAGTTTCCTTAGAAACCTCAATGGTAAAGCCGTCAAGTTCCGGGAAGCAGGCTTGCAAAGCCTTATTGATATTACCCGAAAAACTGTTCAGGACCCAGGTACGGGTAAATTCGTTGGGAGCGCTTAAAAAGACATGGTTGCCAATAACGCCGCTAAAAGGAAGCCCTTCCAAATACGCAAGGGCATTCGGCGAAAGCCCCGAACTAGCCATGTAGTCGAGGCAAGTGCGCCAAACATCGCCGTAGGCGATTTCTGCATTAGTAACAACGTTATCCACAACAAAATCCTATGGGCAATACACCCAAAATACAGGCACAATTTAAGTAAGAAAAATAAAAACGAGTTCTGTTTTTTCTGTATTTTTTCAAAATTGGGCAATTTAAACAAATTAAGCCAAATATTTTTTTGATGCGTTTTGCCTCACATTTAACTAGTACCTTGTCCACAATTAAGGCACACAAAGCATACACAATCAATCAACATTTATCCACACATATTTTGGGAATTATCCCTTGACAAAAATTTAGCGGCAAAAAGTCTAGATAAATTAAAATTTTGCTTCTGCATACAAATAAAAAACAGGGGCCAAGAATTGACCTTGACTCCTGTTTTAAATCAGTTCTTACTAAAAGCTTAATCGTCAGCTGCAGAAGCGCCAATCACCTGTTCAAGCGTGGTAAGACCCTTCTGAGCCTTGATAAGGCCATCCATACGGAGCGTAATCATTTCGCATTCCTTCATGGCGAGCTTCTTGATTTCGTCACCGGATGCGCGCTTAATGATCAAGTTACGCACAGCTTCGTTCGGAACAAGGAATTCGTAAATACCGCAACGGCCCTTGTAACCGGAGCCATCGCACTTCGGGCAACCCTTGCCGTGGTAGAACTGCATGTCTGGCGGCAAGTGCAAGTCGTTACGAAGTTCTTCTGAGATTTCAACAGGTTCCTTACAGAACTTGCAGATACGGCGCACAAGACGCTGTGCAAGAATACCCTTGATAGCAGTGGAGACAAGGAACGGTTCAAGGCCCATTTCAAGCAAACGCGGGAATGAACCTGCGGCATCGTTCGTATGCAATGTACTGAACACCAAGTGACCAGTAAGTGCAGCTTCGATAGCCATTGTAGACGTTTCCTTGTCACGCATTTCACCAATCATAATTACGTCAGGGTCCTGACGGAGCAAAGCTCTAATACCCGCAGCGAAGGTAAAGCCAGCAGCGTTGTTGATCTGCCCCTGGCAAACACCGTCGATGTTAAGTTCCACCGGGTCTTCCATGGTTGAAATGTTAATTGTATTATCAAGGATTTCACGAATAGAGGCGTAAAGCGTTGTAGACTTACCGGAACCAGTAGGACCGGTAACAAGGATAATGCCGTTAGGAGCGTTAATTGCTTCAAGGAACTGCTTGAGCACGCGAGCGTCAAAGCCCATTTCACGGAGCGGGAACTGACCCGAGTTCGGGTCCAAGATACGCATAACGATCTTTTCGCAAACACCGCGCTTACGGAGAGATACCGGGAACGAAGACACACGAAGGTCAACTTCGGAGCCTTGGTAACGCACAGTAAAACGACCATCAAGCGGCTTACGCTTTTCGGCAATATCCATCTTTGAAAGAAGCTTGATACGGGAAAGAATCTGCGACATCAAGCGAGCCGGAATCGGCGGTTGAACCTGCAAGTCACCATCAATACGGTAGCGGAGCTTAAGGTAAGTTTCCTGCGGTTCCAAGTGAATATCGGACGCGTGCTTTGCGATTGCTTCATGGATAAGAGTCGTAACGATCTTAACAACCTGGCGACCTTCTTCGTCCGTGAGTTCCGGTTCATCGGCAACGGCCTTGCCGTTTTCAACAGTTTCAAGTTCTTCGTCACCGCCCTCGGCAATCAACTGTGCAAGGGATTCCTGGTTTTCGTCTTCAACAACAGAACCCTTGTACATTTTTGCAAGGGCATCCTGGATTTCCTTTTGCGATGCCATGACGACATCGATTTCCATCTGGGCCTTGAACTTGACAATATCGATAGCACGGATATTTGTCGGGTCGGCCATGGCGATGGTCAAAGTTCTATCTGTAACGAAAAGCGGAACGACATTGTTCTTTTTGCAAATTTCATCAGAAAGAATGCTTGCCACGGATTCATCAAAGGCAAACGAGCTAAGATGGATGAACGGGACTTCAAGCTGCACAGAAAGAATTTCAATCAACTTTTCTTCTGGCAAGTAACCAAGGGTAACAAGCGTGCGGCCAAGGCGCTGCCCGGTCTTCTTTTGTTCACCCAGGGCCTTTTCAAGCTGTTCTTCGTTAATGTAACCCTGCTGGATAAGCATTTCACCAATACGCATCTTCATATTGGACTGCAACTGCGTACCAAGAATCTGCGTAAGCGCCTCTTCGCTCACCATGCCAAGGCGAACAAGAATCTTACTCAGCATAATGCCGGTACGTTCATGTTCGCTCATTGCATGCTCTAGCTGGTCTTCATCAATAAGACCAAGGCGAAGAAGCAATGCGCCAAGGTTAGTCTTTGAATTTTTATTCGCCATCATAAATGAGTCCAAGCTCCTGCAACCAAAACTCTAGTTCCATTTCCATCTTTTATATAGGCATTTTCGCCTTCGAAAACACTACCTATCTTATAGACCGGATATGAAAAATTTTCCCTAAATATACTTTCATTTAATGAACTTGTGAAAAGCAACTGGTATTCTTCACCGCCGTTTAGGGCAAATTCCAGGGGATCAAGCCCAAAATCGGAAGCAAGCTTGCAAGCATCCGGGTCAATTGGTACCGATTCCTTGTCAATTTCAATACGAACCGTAGAAGACAGGGCCAAGTGATTTACCTCGGAACTTAAGCCATCGCTAATATCCATGCAGGCTCCGGTAACACCAAGTTCCACTAGCTTTTTACCGGCATCTTCAGCTATTTGCGGGCAAAGATGGTAACGCACAAGCCTTTCATATTCTGCACATTTGGAACGCAATTCCGGATGGTTCATCATGAGCCAAAGCCCTGCAGCAGACTTGCCAAGCGTGCCCACGACATAGACACTGTCACCTGGCTTTGCAGCGCTTCGGCGAAGCGTAGCTTTGCCGGGCGTGCCTATCAGCGTTACGCTGAATAGGCCGCGGTCGGCGGCGATCGTATCGCCGCCGACAAGCGCTATCCCACGGCGAAAAAGGCCTTCGCCGAAGGCCTTCGCCACGCGGCTTCGCGTGGCCGCGCTCCAAGCCCTGTTATGGCAGATTCCAAGGAGCGCGATTTTCGCCTCACCGCCCATCGCAGAAATATCAGAGACGTTTGAAACGATGCACTTTTCCACGGCTTCTTCCGGCGTTGACCAGTCAAGCGTAAAGTGCGAACCTTCGGCAGACATGTCCTTTGTAACAAGCCACCCGTCAAACTGCGCGCAGTCATCACCCGCAGAAATCCAGTCCCTGCGACACGGAACTTCATGCTCTAAAGAGCACGAATCTTTTAAAATTTCATTCACAAACCGAAATTCGCCCAAATCAGGGAATGCGTAATTTTTCATAAAGAAATAAGAATTTTTGAACTATATAAATTAAATATAGATAAAGGCTTCTTTAAAGGCGCTAATTTGCAAAAAATCGCAATTACTGGCCAAACGTTTCGCTTTTTTAGAAGAAAAAAGCATCAAAACAAGTTACTTAAAGACAAGATTTTACCATGTTATCAACATTTTTACTCAATTATTTAACATCAACTCTAATTATAGAGTTATCTTTTACTTGGATTTGGTGGGTTTACACAAGGGTACTTTATGAAAATGAAATTCTTAAAGCCACTGGTTGTTGTTGCCATGGCCGCAGCTTTTTGGGCATGTTCCGACGATAGTTCCTCTTCTGCAAAGCAGGAACTGGTTGTTTCTTCCGATGCATGGCATCTTGTAGAAGACGGGAACGATTACATTATTTATCCGGGTACAAATGTTGTTACCGACGCAAGTGGCAATGTAATTGGTACATTCGCTTCTGTCGATGGTACGACCGGTGCAATCATCAATGCAGACGGCTCTGTTCTCGTAGCCACGGTGGATTTGTCCACTCTTGAAATTGTTCACCCGAACGGCCTTGTTCCAGAAGACCAGATTGTTGTCAATGCTCCGGCATGGCACATCATTGATGGCGAAAACGACTACATAATTTACCCTGAAGGCTATATTGTCACCGACGCATACGGTAAAGTCATTGGCACCTTCGTTCCTGTTGAAGGAACAACCTCAGGTAGCATTGTCGATTCCGAAGGCAAGACCCTTGTAGAAACTACAGACTTGGCCGCCGCGACGATTCTTGAACCAAAGCCTATCGCTCCGGAATCTTCCAGCAGTGTCGATAATCCTATTCCGCAACAGTCTTCTTCTAGCGATAATCCGCAAGAAAAACCATCCTCTTCTAGCGTAAGGTCTAGTTCCTCCGTCGTAAGGTCCAGTTCTTCTAGCGTCATTAAATCTTCTAGCAGCTCACAAACTCCTACAAGCACAACCATCGAATATATCGCCGGTGGCAAGAGCGGCAGCGGCTGGGCAACCCGTTACTGGGATTGCTGCAAGCCTCACTGCGCATGGCCAGACAAGGGCGGTCTAAAGGCACATGCCTGCGATGCCCAGGGCAACAGAATCAATGACGACGGTGCTACAAGTATGTGTGACGGCGGTAACTCCGGTACATGCAGAAACCAGATTCCTATCGTTGTAAACGACACCTTGGCATACGCCTTTGCTGCAGTGCCTGGCAGCGCCGGTGGCGAATGCGGCAAGTGCTTCGACCTCCAATTCACAGGCAAGGGCAAGTACAGCACCGACAATCACACAAAGCTCAAGGGCAAGCACCTGATCGTTATCGCAAGTAACATCGGTTACGATGTGGAACAAGGCCAGTTCGACGTCATGATCCCTGGCGGTGGCTACGGTATCTTTGATGGTTGCTCTTCAAAGATGGGCTGGGGCCCTCAGGGCGAACGCTACGGCGGTCTCCTTAGCCAATGCGAAAACGAATCCGGTTACAAGGCAGGAACTTACAAGAGCTGCCTTACAAACAAGTGCAACAGCTCCTTCTCTAGCGACCCAATTGCAAAGGAAGGCTGCTTGTTCCTTGCCAACTGGATGAATGCCGCAGGCAACCCACTCCACAACTTCAAGGAAGTGAAGTGCCCACAGGCATTGCTTGACAAATTCTAAAGAATTTCTTTAGTAAAAATTTTCAAACAAAAAAGGATTCTAGTTATTCTAGAGTCCTTTTTTTGTGTTCTCTGTCACGCAAACAACAATTTTACAAGACAATCCTACATTATATTCTATTTTTGTATGTGGATTGTTGGTGTACAAACAGAAGGGATTCTATGAATAAAAAATTTTTGATGTCGCTCGTAATCCTTGGCGCAGCAGCATTCTTTGCCTGCTCCGACGATGCAACAAATGCAATTAATTCAAACCTTTCCCAAGGTGAAGATAACGGACTCGTAGTTACAGAAGATTCCTGGCACTATAGCGAAAATGGCGTAGACTACATTATCTCTACGACAACAGGCATTGTTACCGATGCTCAGGGCAACCAGGTCGGTACCATTACTTACGTCCCAGGAACAACAACCGGCAGCATTACTGCTTTGGACGGCAGCACTCTCGTTGAAAACGTTGACGTTGCAGAACTCCCTGTTGTTACTCCAACTCAAACAAGTTCCGAAAGCAATCCGACCCCGAGCCAGGGTATCGACACCCCGACAAGCTCCAACGGTAACAACGGTCTTATCGAAGACCCGATCAAGGATAAATCATCCTCTTCAGTAAATTTCCCGGCAAATAGCTCTGCGTTCAAGCCGTCTTCCAGTTCCAACGAACAACCACAGCAACAGTCTTCAAGCTCTGTAAAGCAAGACCTCGGTAACGTTACCGTTTCTGGAAGCCTAGACCAGACCGTCGCAAAGAACGCATCCATCAGCAAGGTTACATTCTCTAACGTAGAATCAGAACCGACAAGAACATGGAAGCTCCACTTCCTCCAGGTTAACTACGACCAGAATGCAAAGACCTACACGATCGAAGGTTCCGTCCCTGACTATTGGACCGAAAGCCCGGCTGTTGAAGAATTTACATTTAACGGCAAGACAATCAAGTTTACATTGACTGTTTCCGGTGTTCAGCAGCAAAGTTCCAGTTCTGTTCAACAGCAGTCTTCCTCTAGCGTCCGTTCTTCTTCTAGTTCCGTAAGGTCCTCTAGCAGTTCCGTTCGCTCCAGCAGCAGCTCTGTACGTTCTAGCAGTTCTGCAAAGTCTTCAAGCAGCAGCTATAGCGGTGGGACAACAGGAAACTACACAATCAAGTACGTAGCCGGCGGTAAGAGCGGTTCTGGCTGGGCAACCCGCTACTGGGACTGCTGTAAGCCTCACTGTGCATGGCCAGGCAAGGGTGGAATTCAGGCACACGCTTGCGATGCTAGCGGTAATCGAATTTCCGATGACGGTGCAAAGAGCATGTGCGATGGCGGCAACTCTGGCACATGCAAAAACCAAATCCCTATCGTTGTAAATGAAAACTTGGCATTTGCCTTTGCTGCAGTCCCGGGAAGTGCAGGAGGTGAATGCGGTAAGTGTTTCGACCTCGAATTTACAGGCAAGGGCAAGTACGCAACAGACAACCATAAGGCCCTCGCAGGTAAACACTTGATCGTTATCGCTTCCAACATTGGTTACGACGTTGCGGAAGGCCAGTTCGATATCATGATTCCGGGTGGTGGCTTCGGCATCTTTGATGGCTGCTCCGCAAAAATGGGCTGGGGCTCCCAGGGCGCACGCTACGGTGGACTTCTCACCGAATGCGAAGAATCCTCCGGTTATAAGGCTAGCACCTACAAGAGCTGCTTGACCCAAAAATGCAACAGCTCCTTCTCTAGCGATCCAATTGCAAGGCAGGGTTGCTTATTCCTTGCAGACTGGATGAACGCATCCGGCAATCCACTCCACAACTTCCGCGAAGTGGAATGCCCGAAGGAACTTCTTGACAAGTTCTAATCTGCTTCAAAGCAAGTTTTAAAAGTCGCCGCGCGAATGCGCGGCGACTTTTGCTTTTGTAGGTAACTTTTTTTGCGTTAGTGGCAGCAGCCCGAACGGGTTCGGACTTTGAATAAAATTCAAAGGCTGAACGGCTGTTTTTAAACAGCAACGCCCTAAAAGTATGCATTTTCCGTTTCAATTCAAAAAATCTGTTTTCTTCAAGAGAATTTTTAATCTAAATTTTTGTTCGTGGGACATATATTTTTTATAGCACCGACACCGGATACAAACCTGGACGAGATTTCTGAATGGACCTTGTATTGGCTTTTGGAACACAACCTTGTTCCCGACACGGCCATTTACAACTGCCACAGCGTTCGACAGGCTCTTGCAGCAATCGAAGCTCCGCTTTCTATAGGCGAAGCCCCTGCACTCGTTGTTATAGACCATTCTACACCGCCACGCGAAGAAATCATAGCATTCGCAAGCCAATTGCGCACTTGCATTCCTGAATCCTGGATTCTAGAAGTTGTCCCGAACGACATGCCGATGCCAGATGCAAAGGAAAACGCATTCTGGGTACGAAAGCCTGTTTGCAAGGAAGACTGGATCGCTGTCTTGGACCACGTGTTCTTTAAGGCCGCTACACCGCAGTGGTCTGCCTCCGAGAAATAAGATGAAGCTTAAAAAAGGCGTCAGCTATTTTGGGGTCCGCCGCCCCAAATGGGCTCTTGAAGATATGAAGGAGCTGGTTACTGCTGGCTTTACCCATGTTCTGCATACATACTCCGAAGAAGACTTGCAATACTACCGCGATTCCATGCGTGAGATTATTGACGGCTCCGTTGAGCTTGGTTTGCAGGTGTACACAAACCCCTGGGGCGTGGGCCGCGTTTTTGGCGGAGAAGCTTATTCAGAGCTTGTCGCAAAGAATCCCGAATTTGCACAAGTCGGTCTTGACGGTGTAAAGAAGCCTGCGGTCTGCCCAAACAGACCAGAATTCCTAGATTTTTTGAAAGGCTGGCTAGACGCGGTTGCCGAGACAAAGGCAGAAACCGTTTTTTGGGACGAGCCGCACTTCTTTTTTACCAAGGGGCATCTGGAAATCTGGAGTTGCCGCTGCGACACGTGCAAGGCAAAGTTCAAGGCCAAGTACGGCTTTGACATGCCTGCAGAAATGACAAGGGAAGTTGCGGAGTTCCGTGAAAACAGTCTCATAGAATTCCTGGACATCATGACGCGCGAAACACGCGCACGCGGCAAGCGTAACTGCGTTTGCATGCTCCCGCCATGGTTCCCGGCAGGAATCGACGACTGGGGTAAAATTGCAAGGCTTGAAGCCGTTGACGAGATTGCAAGCGACCCGTATGAAGAACCAGGCGACGATCCGAAGCTCGTGGAACAGCGATACAGGGAAACTGCAGAACGCCTTGCTTGCACAGCCAGGGAATACGGCAAGGACGGCCAGATATGGATCAAGAACTATCTGATCAAGGCAGGCTCCGAAAGCGACGCAGCAAACGCGATCAAGGCATCTTACAACGCCGGCATCAGGAACATTTTTGCATGGAGCTATCGAGGATCAGAATACTTGAGCTGGCTCCGCTCTGACGATCCCGCAAAAGTTTGGCAAACCCTTTGCGAAACTCTAAACAGCCTGAAATAAATTTGACTTGAAATTCCAAGGGGGGCCACACCCCTTGCGTTATATTACTCTTCCCACTGCATTCCACCGTAATCCAGGGTTTCTTCTTCTGTACTTACTGTGGGCGTGCTGGTGTTTTGTTGTTCAACGATAGCCTCTGGCTGAGCGGACTGTACAGTCTCGGCTGGTTCCACATAAATTGGGGCGGCAGCTTCTTCTTCAAAGGATTGTCCAACAGCTTCTTCAACTGGTTCAGATTCCATAAACGATTCTTCACCAGACGTGGTTGTTACGGTTGGCGTAAACAAGCGGGACTTTTCACGTTCGGGCTTAAAGAACAGCCATGGAGAGACGCTCACTGTTACACGGTGTACAGATGAAAGTACCGGATGCGATTCAAAGGCGTAATCAACCTTGAGGAACTTTGCAAGTACAATGCCAGCACCCGCCGTCACGCTTTCAAAAGTCGTAAAGCTCGAAAGGCCAGCTCGCAAGGACAAGCCAAAGTCAAAGGCGAACTCAACGCCGCCACGGCCACCTGCAAGCCAATCTACAGGTTCTTCCCAAAGGCGACCGCCTCGTTCGGAGCCGTCAAAATCAAGGTCGCGAGCCTCATGATGAAAGAGCCCTGCACTCTGCCAATAGACATTTAGCGAACCGTACAAATATTGTACAGGAAGATTCCAGGAAGCGGCAAGATACACTTCTGGAGATTCATACTCGTATTCGCCCGATTCCCACTTGGTACCCGAGCTTGTCCAGCCCTTTAACAAGCCTGCAATAGACACATTGTAAGGCAACGCATAGCGAAGCGATGCATCACCACGGAAACCCCAGCCAGACTGGTCCAGTTCACGGTACAGGCCATGCAAAGAAACGCCGACGTCTAAATTTCTAAAAAGCTGCCTGCCATACGAAACAGCAAACACATAATCGGCGATAGAGAGCGTGTTGTAATCGGAACCTTCGGGAATCGGCTCGCCTTCCTTGATCCAGGGAATGTCATCTGCGCCAAAACGGGAAAACGCAATGCCTATGCCGTGACCTTCGCCAAGTGGAATCGTCATGGAAGCCGCATCGTATGTAGTTCCTTCAAAGTAGGAAACGTGCGAAAAGCTACCCCACGCATATTGCTGTTCAGCAAGCTGCCATGAATTCAAGTCTATAGCAAGCAAGTCTTCTTCTTGAGCCATTGCAGTTCCACCAAGGGCTGCGGAACGGGCTCCAGCAACAATATCAAGCGTTGCGTTAGAACCTGTAACACGTTCTGCGGCAAAAACGCAAGTAAACGCTCCTAGACAGAGCACGGTCTTGCAAAGTTGTCGGGTAAACGAACATGAAATCAGCATACACAATAAGGTAGAAAAAATACAGGGCAAAGTTTCAATTTGTTTTTATCAATTTCCTAATTCCAGTCACTTGTCCAAGAACCATTTTTTAATATTTTTAGGGCATAAATCCTATGCAACTTCTAGATTCCATAAAGAACTTTTTGACATATATCGAAAGGCAGCGCCGCTACTCCCCCGCTACGGTAAAAACATACGGTGAAGTGCTTTTCAAGTTTGCAGAAATTCATGAAAATCTGAATGCGGAGGAGCTGACCAAGAACCACTACAAGCTCTTCATTCGAACACGCCGCATGGATGAAAAACTAGCCACTTCAAGCATAGCCCTCCATGTGGCATGCTTAAAGAGCTTTACCAAGTATCTTGTTCGCGAGCATATCCTTGCGACAAATATTGCAGAAGACTTAAGCGCACCCAAACGCGAAAAAAGGCTTGTCAGCTTCGTTCCTCAAAAGACCCTTGACCTATCCAACCTGCCAGAAATTGAAAATCCGACATTGCAAATGGTTCGAGCAAGATTTTTAATGGAACTGATTTATGGTTCCGGGCTTCGTATTTCTGAATGCAGTTCACTCACATGGAATCGTCTCGACATCAATAGCCACATGGTCCGAGTCTTGGGCAAAGGTTCAAAGGAACGCATAGTGCCTCTTACGGAAACTTGTGAAGAATGGGCGAAAAAATACAAGGAAAAGCTCTCCGAAGCAGGAAGAATGCCAGCGATTCAAGATCCTGTATTTTTAAACGAACAGAGAAAAGCCCACAACGTTCGCACACTCAGGAACGACATTTACAACCTGCTCCGAAGCCTCGGCTGGGAAGGCAAGGCTAGCCCTCATGTTCTTCGCCATAGCTTTGCGACGCACCTCCTGGAGAACGATGCAAACATCATGGGTGTAAAGGAAATGCTTGGGCACGCAAGCCTGAACACGACCCAGGTATATACGCACGTGACCGCAGAACGCTTGAAGGCTGCGTTCAAGAAAACACACCCGCGAGGGTAGCTTATTAAGAATTAAGAATTAAGAATTAGGAATTGGACAGCAATAACAATTTCTGTACTCTGTATTCTGTTCTCTGTATTCTGTCCTCTGTTCTCTGTCCTCTATTCTCATACAACACTTATTACAGTATTTCGCCTCGTAGCAAATAATTAACATAAAATTTGTACCACACCAGGGAAATTTCTTTTTATTTTGCGGTCATATACTTTTGGAGGCTTTATGCGCATTTTCCTTACTGGCGGAACAGGTTTCATCGGTCACCATGTCGTTCGCAATCTGCTTGCACGAGGCCACGAACTGCATTTGGCAACGCGCCACCCGAACAAGATTCCATCATTAACGAACAACCCCAAAGTCAAGTTCTTTCAAGCTGGCTTAAACGATGTCGATGTCATGAAACAGGCCTTGGAAGGCTGCGACGCCTGTGTGCATATAGCCCTTGGCTGGGGTGAAACTCCAACGACAATGCTCGAAAATGATACCAAGGCTACTGTTACGCTTTTGGAACTTGCCGCAAACGCCGGCTGCAAAAAATTTCTATACACCTCTAGCACAGCTGCAATGGGCAAGATGCGTCAGCACATGGACGAATCCAATGTGAACATGCCAGTAGACCTGTACGGAGCTACAAAGGCCGCAGGCGAAGCATTCGTTCTTGGCTATCGCAAATCTGGCATGAAAAGGAACATTATCCGTCCGGGCTACACTTTTGGAAACCCGGCATTCCCAGATGGCGTAACGCAGCCAGACACACGCTTCAAGGATATTGCCCTTGCCGCCAAGGAAGGTCGTGACATACACATCATCAAGAATGATGGTACGCAGTTTATAAACGCTGCAGAACAGGCCGAAGTTTTTGCCAGAGTTCTTGAATCAGACCTCGATGAAGAAGTATTCCTTGCACTTGGTTCCGTTTGGATCAGCTGGAAGGAAATTGCGGAACTTGCCATTTCCCTTGTGCCGGGCAGCACTTCCAAGATTATCGAAAAGGACCTTCTCTGGGGCGACACTCCAATGATGTTCTCTGTCAGAAAAATCTACGAAAGCTTCGGCTTAAAGTTTGACGGACACGACCACATCAAGGAGCATTTGGAATATTACATGAAATAGGGGCTATATTAGACGAGAGAACGGCACTACATGCCTACAGACGAGATGTGTGCAAACGAGAGTCGCGACCAAGCTTGCTTGGGCATGACATACTGTATTAAATGTC